>DATFHJ010000273.1:0-11967 GCA_035248585.1 Thermoanaerobaculia bacterium | reverse complement strand
CGGGCCAGTTCACCGGGCGTCCGTCCCGCTCGGACCAGCCGCACCATCTGCTCCTGCAGCTCTGTTGAATATCGTTGTCGCTTTCCCATCGTGGACTCCTCTCAACATCCTCAGGTGTCCACGAAACCGGGTCAACTCCAGGTGGCGCTCGTGCAAACTCTTGGCTCTGGCATTGGCCCTGGCTGCGACAAACTCTTCTCTACAGGGGTCGTTGGCTGTCGGCGACAGCCATAGACACCGGGAGCTAAGAGAACGATCAGTACTAAAGTGCTGTTCGCGCGCGTCATGTTGTGCTCCAATACACCATGCGCGACGGTTCATAGTTTCCCATCAGTGGATCTTCCCTTGTATCTTGCAGTCGCCGACTCCATTGCAAACGATCGAGTGAGACCAAGTACCGCTGACGGGAGAACATTCGCCAGTCTTGTCCGAAATCGTAAGAGTCGTAGTTCCGAGCGAAACCACTGGGAACTGCAACGCTGACGGAAAATCATCCCGACGCCTTCGTCTGTCCAACAGAACTCACCCTTTGAAGGGTAAGCAGGAGAGAATCCGCCAGGTGTCGTCTTGTCCACCTCCTTCCAGCCGATTTCCGACCATCCGTAATCTGGCATGAATGTCTTGAACTTGTGCTGCTGCTCGAACTGACAGTCTTTGCTATCGTCACACACTTTACGCCACACTTGAGTCCGAGAGGATCAATTGCCCATTCGGATGGGCGTCTGCATAGCTGTACGGGTTAAGTCCGCCGGTCAGACCGTTAGGATCCGCCTGCGTATACCGTCCCCACACGACTTGTACCACCGGAAGACATGATACCGATTCGCTTACCGCTTACCTGTTCATCTGAAAGGTCGTCGCCGACCGGCGGCACAAATCGCTCTTGATTGGTGAGATTCTTCGCTGTGCTCCATAGAAGCTACCGATGACATGTAGGCTACAAGACCATTCTGGTCGAACCATAGACTGATTACGCGTTCGTTTTCACTAACGTAGTAGTCGGGAACGTCTGAACGCGCAGCCAGCTGGGGGCGTTCGAATTCTGCCGCTCCGAGTCCACTCGCCAGAAGACGCACCTCCTCAACTCTCATGCCACAGCGAAGCTTGCTTATGAACTCATCTGCTTTCGACCAATCGCGATGTCGATGGCAACGCGTACCCCCGGTCGCAATGATCAACAAAAGAAGTGCTTCAGAAAAAAACGGTCCTTAATCCTTTCATGCACAGCTACCAGTCAGAAGGCGTTTTCACGCGCGGGAAGAAGGGACCGCACTGAGTACACGGGCCCTTCGGTTTATCTTGCAAGGGAGCTGCGCTGCAATGCGAGTCGCAGGGCGTGTTCCCCGTCACCTTTCGGCCTTGATCGTTATTCCATTGGTCCATGTCCTTTTCGCACTTGGTGTTCGTCGGATACGCCTCATGTGCCCACGCGAACCTCTCAGCCTCCTCGGGCCCGATAATCTTTGTCATGCAGCAGGTCCAGTAGCAGTGTTTATAGGCGTTCTGTTCCGTATTGTTCGCGTCAAAACCGTATTTCTTTTTTGCAGCGTTACCTGCTTCGCTCTTGCATTTGTAAACTTTAACGCACTCGATCGGATTGACGAGACAGTTGATGAGATCGTTCGCGGTTGCGCTCTCTAGGCCAGTTGGGTCGATCCACCTATTCGGGTTGGAAAGTGCGTATCTATAGCCGTTCAAAATCCCGGCTCGTTGCGTCTCCAATGGATCACTTTGCGTATACCGGCCCCATCCACTTCTGTACCATCTAAAGATGTTTCGCGACCTAACTTGCTCGATCGCCAGGCATTACTCTTCGCGCGCCAAGTCGAAGGCCCAGACGTGCGTTTCGGACTAACTGATGCGGCGGTCGCGGTCATGCTTTCCTTTTAGGCAGCCCTGCGATTTTAGCGCCGACGAGCGGCAACTAAAGAAAGAAGCTCCGGCGGCCGGAGCGCGTCGCTCCGTCGTCCGTCGCTACAGACAACAACAAGTGTCGCGAGGGCGGCTCGTCAAGGGTTTAAGTGCGAAGACACGGCCCTTGACGATCCGCTCTCGCGACACTACTCGCCGCTCGCGGTGGGCGACGGAGTGATGCGCGGCCCACGTGCGCAGCTCGTTCCGTTTGCGCTTCGCTGCGCCGGCCGAGACACGCCGCCGCGCTGTCGGGCTAACGGGGTTTGGTTAGCCCGCAGCGCGCGGCGTGGCGAGCACCGGCGCCTCTCGCCAAATGACCGCCGGGATGCGGAAGAAGTCACGCCTCAAGCTCGCGCCGGTGAAGTTCGGCGAAGACCAGTCACTCGGCGAACGCATCGCGGGTCTGCACAAGGAACGCGGCGTCACCCAGCAGGAGCTCGCCGAGCGGATCGGAACGATTCAGGTTCTGATCTCGGACTACGAACGCGACCGGCTTCGCGTCACCGCCCGAGATGGTCGTGCGCATCGCCGACGCGCTCGAGATCACCGCCGACGAGCTGCTCGGCATGAAGAAGGCCAACCTCAACGGCTCGAAGCCCAGCCGCAAGATTCTCCGCCGCCTCGAGAAGATCGATTCACTGCGCCCCCAGCAGCAAGCCACACTGCTGCGGACCATCGACACCTTCCTTCGTGGCGCCGCGAAGTAATACCCGCGGCCGGGCTCTTTATTCGATCTGTTTCAGCTTTCGGCGCAGTGCGAGATCGTTTGGATATTTCTCGATCACCTGCCGCAGCAACTCTCTTGCGTCCTCGCGCCGTCCAAGTGCGAGGAGAAGTAATACGTATTCCGCTGCGAGGAACTGAACGCCCGGAACATCTCCGTCGTCCGCACGCGCGAGAGCTTGCTTCAGCAGCGCTTCCGCTTCGCCCGGTTTGTTCTCCAGTCTCAGCCTCTCTGCTCGTTTATACATCGCGAACGTTGCCGAAGGATGGGCCGCCGCTTGTTCATATTCCTCTGATGCGCGCCGCTCATCTTCTTCATTTAGGAGCGCTAATGTCGTCCGTGCCTGCGCGACGGCCTTCGCATCCGATGATGCCGCAACTCGCGTTAACGCCGCCTCGGCACCTTGGGCATCGCCATCGATCATGAGTGACCAAGCACGGCAAAAATCCTCCCAAGGCGTACCAGCGTGTTGCGCCATCTGATTCCGCCAGTACGCTCCGATCGCCTCTCTTGTCTCGGCCGGTAGATCGCGATATGAGTCGACGATATTTTTCGGCGCTACCATAGCGGGCCCTCACCTGGGAACGTGACGTCCTCACCCGCATAGCATTTCTGCAGCGCGTTGTACGCCCACTCGAGAAGTTTCGCCGCTAAGACTGGCTGCGGTTCGAGCTTATTCGCGATCCACCCGATGCTCTTTTTGTAGCGCTCTTTGCACTCGTCGTCTTTTTTCTTCTTCTCGTCCGCCGAGCCAGCGTCGCACGTCTGGCATGACGGATCCGGCGGCGGTGCGTATTCGATCATGTCACCGGGCCCACCGAGTTCTGGCACGAACGGACCAAAGAAAAAGCCGACGATCGCCGTTGCGTATCCACCTAGAGCACCCAACCATGGCGGCACACCCGCGGGCGCTTTCGGTTGACATGCCGGCCCAGGAGGCGACACCTTTGGCGTCTTCGGCAATGGTGTCGCTTTTAGGCCGTACCGATCAACGAAACGACTCGGGTTGTTGAAAGCGTAGCGGAATAGATTCAGGTCGAATGCGGCGCCAATCGGATCCGCCTGCGTATACCGCCCCCACGAAGACTTGTACCACCGGAAGACGTTGTAGCTCTCCTCCGGCCCCTCCCAACTCATCGCCACTTCCTGTCCCGGGAAGCGCAGGGGCTGGTAGGTGCGGGTGCCTTCGCGCATCTCGTAGACGCTGCCGAAGGGTTCGTACTCCACGCGCCAGCGGATGGTGGCGGTGCTGTCGGTTTGCAGCAGTGGAGTACCCAGGTGATCGGCGTAGGTGTAGAGCGTGGGGGCGCCCGGGGAGACCTGGGCCACGGGGCGGCCGGAGAACCAGACGATCTCGTAATGCACGTTGTTGCCAAGGAACGGCTGCGGATCGGCCTCCGGCTCCCACACGTTCAGCTCGTCGTTGCGCGTGACCGAGAGCAGTCGCAGTTCAGGGCTGTAGACATACGCGCGCCGGGCGACCGTGCCGCTGTCGTTGCTGGGGCTCTCGGCCTTGAGCACCCTGAGCCCGCGGCCGTCGTAGCCATACGCCACCCGGTGAATGAGCTCCGCGTCGGGCTCGATGGAGTCGGTCACTCCCTGCAGCAGGTTGCGCGGCGAATACGTGCGCGTGACGACATAGGAGAGCTCATTTCCGGCCGCATCGTGTGTGACCGGCCGGCTGAGGTCATTGAGAGTCACCGCCGTCATCCGCGGCGTCGTCCCGTCGTAGGCGAACTCCATCACCCGGCCGAGGGGCTGGACGATCACGGCATTGATGTCTTCCTTTCGGGGCCGGTCGGGCGCCCGGAAGCGCTTCGGATTCGTCGGCGCCAGCAACTCTTCCCCGCCACCCTCCGATGGATCGACTTCGGCAAGGCTTGCGCGCAGGATGTTCCCCATCGCGTCCCACGAATATTCTCCCTTGCCCCACAACGGAGAGGGATGATTGGGTGTATCCGCCTTTGTATTCGCCGTCAAAAGGCGGTTCAGATCGTCGTAAGTAAACCGGCGCAGGTAATCGTCCGGATCTTTCTTGTCCTGGAGTTTGGTGACGTTCCCGCTCGCGTCGTAGTCATACCGGTATCCGGCGATGAGGCCCTGCTGCCCGGGCACACTGTCGAGCCTCAGATCGTTGTCGATGATGCGATAGCGGTTGTCATAGCCGAACGTCTGGGTGGTGCCGTTCGCAAACTGCAGCTTCGTCAGCGGTCCGAATGGCAAGTAGGCCGCCGACGTGATGACTCCGCCCGCCGCGATCGGCCGGCCGGCAAAATCGAAGCTATAGCCGACCATGAGCTGGCCGGATGGATAGACGATGGTGCCGCGATTTCCGTCCCGGTCGTAGCCGTAGCTCGTGACGTCCGTGCGGGTGGAGGTGCATGTCTGCCCTCCCGCTTCGCGGGTGACGAGGCAATTCGTGAGCGTGCGCGATTCGCGCCGAAGCAGTCCACGCCGCTCATACGCGTATGCCGTGACTCCGGTCGGATCCACCATTGAGGAGAGGCGGCCGGCCGTGAACGAGCCCGATGCGGGCTCGTCGTACGCCCACCGCACGGTTTCCACGGGAGGCGAGGACGGCGGCGGCGGCAACTCCTCGTCTCGCGGCGGAGGAAGCTCGCCTCCGCTCACCTTGCCGGACACAGCGCTGACGATGCGGTTCAACGGGTCGTACGTACGCTCGGTCATCATCTGGTTTGCGTCCAGCGATCGAACGAGGTTGCCGGCGGCATCATACTGATACCGCGTGGTCCCGGTCACGGGGCTCAGCTGCGCAATCCGGCGCCCCAGATCATCGTACGTGTAGGTGGTGACGTTCCCGTTCGGGTCCGTCAGGGCAATGAGATTCCCGTCGGGATCATAGGAGTAGCGCGTGACGATCATTCCGCCAGGGGCGGTGCTGAGCGTTTGCGTCACACTCGCCAGCCTGCCGGCCGGGTCATAGCCATACGCCGTATTGGCCACGGCATGGTTCTCATCGCGGACGCTCGCGACGCGGCCCTCGGGATCATGGGTATACGCGACAAACGTATTGTCCGCATGTGTCACCCTCTGCAGTTGCGCCAGCGTGTCGTAACTGTACGACTCGCGCGTCTTTTCGGCCCAGCTGCCGTTCTCGAATGCCATACGCCGCTCGAGGCTCTTTTTCCCTGTGAGAGGATCGTACGCCGTTTCGACGCGCTCGCGCAGATCGCTGCCGGAAGGTCCGCGCGAGATGGTCTTCACCCGTCCCCGCTCGTCGTACTCGTACGTCGTGACCCCACCCCCTGGAAGCTGCTCGCTTTGCACCGGTCCCGACCCCGCCGAGTACGAGCGACTCGTCGTCAGATCCGTCCCGCAAAGCGGGTCGACCGCCGCGTCACAGCCGGCGAGGCCTTTCACCGTGGAGGTCAGCAGGCGCCCCAGCGCATCGAACGTCCTCTCCGTCGCCACGCCGTTCGGGTCCATGACCCCACCCGCGTTGCCGAAGACGTCATAACTCTCGTAACGAGTGATGTGACCCGCGGCGTTCCGCACGGCTGCGAGGCGGCCACGCAGCGTGGCCGGGAGCACCGACGAGTCGACCGGATAGTAGACAAACGACGCAACGTCGGCGACGTCGGTTCGCGGGCCGTCGACCGATTTGCGCAGGCGCGGCTGCGGGAGGCTCATCCAGGCCGGCTGAAAGCTGCCGCCGGGGTTGAAGGCCGGCGCATAGGAGCTGCCGCTTTCCGAGTCGCCGTCTTCTCCGGTGGCTGGTGTATCGCCGTACAGGTTCGTCCTGGTCGCAGGCGCGGTTTCCTGCTCCATCCCGCCGGCGATCGTATGACTGACGACGTCCCCGGTCGCCGGGTGATACGACATTTGTTCCCGCCGCGGCTCCTCGCGGCCGCTGATGCTCGCGCGCACGATCGTCGTCGGCTTATCGGGCCAGGCGGGATCGCCGTATTCATAGGACGTCGTCAGTGTGGCGGCCGTGCTGCCGAGGACCACGATCGCGAGCGCAGACACCTGCTGGATGCAGCGGTTCTGATCGGTCTCGGGATCGCAGTTCGCGGGCTTCAGATGCTCACGCACCGAGGAGAGCCGGTTCCCCGAGTAGACACGCTCCGTAATGTATCCGCTCGCGTTCTGCTCCCGCGTGAGATGGCCATCCCTGTCATACGCGTAGACACCATCCCGGGCACCGCATGACGGGCAGCCGCCGCTGACCTTCACCGTCCGCCAGGAGCCGCCGACGGGCTGGAGGACATACTCCACGACGGCGCCTGATTTCATCGTGACGCGGGTGACGTGCTGCGCCGGCGTCGTCCCGGCGGCGTGGTACTCGATCGATGCGATCTCGTCCTGCGGGCCCGTCGAGTCGACGGCGCGTCCGTTCGCGTCATACGTATGAGACTCGATCAGATTGCCGAGTTCGTCGCGCGCCGCCGCCAGGCGGTCCGCGACGTATTCGTACGTTCGCCATGGCGCCGCACCAGGCGCAAGAACAGCAGTGAGCCTGTCGTTCACATACTGGTATTGCCACACGAGTGTTCCCGCGGCGATCGACACGATGCGTTTTGTCCCGCTATCGACGGTGACGCTCCATGTCACCTCGGTCCAATTGTCCCTGACCGACTGCGGCAAGCCGCTCGCGTCGTACTCGATGCGCATCTCATGGCCCGTTCCCAGTTGCCGGTATCCGGCAAAACGGCCGTCAGTGGACCGGTATAACCGCGCGACGGACGCTCCGGCCGGCCGGTGGACGTACAGCGCCGTCGCGGATTCCAACGACAGCGTTCCGGTTGCCGGCTCTCCTTTCGGCCAGAGTTGGGTATAGACGTTGCCGCGGCGCAGGAACATCGCCGATCCGTTTCCACCGGTCAGGGAAATGATGTCCGCGCCGGCCTCACCCTGGACGAAGAGCCGGTCGTCGAACATCGAAGTCCATCCAAATCCAAACAGTCCGCGGATTCGCTGGTGGGAGTCGTAGCTGCGCGTCAGGCTCACGGCGTCAAGAAGCGGCGGCAGCGCATCCCTGTCCGGGTAGCTCATGTTCGCGTCCTCGAAGGACACGGGATTTCCGGATCCGGTCGGCGGGTAGTCGCAGCCGGGACACGCGATGACCGCTGTCGGCCCCTTCACTTCGCTGCCGCAGAAGGACAGTGTCGCGTCATAGTGAATCTCGCGCGCGATTTGAGGCAGCACGTCGGGAGGCTCCAGCGTAAAGGTCCCGGAACTGTACACAGTCGTGTTATCGACGACCTGCTCGGCCACGGGTATTCCGTTGTCCCCGGCGTATGCCCGCCGCTTCACGACACGCGTCGCGCTCGAGACACCAGCCGGCAGTTCCTGATGCACTGTCAGTTTGACTGCATTGCCGACCGGATCGAACGAACCGACGAGATCGATGTGGCCCGTCTCGAACGGCACTGAAAACGTGTTTTGTTTCGTATCCGTGAACCGCGAGTCGTTCTGCTGCCGGCAGGCAACGGCGGTCGCCGTGACGGTGTAATTCCCCGCAGGCAGGCAACTGCCCACAATCTCCGTCGAGTCCTCGCCGCTCGCGCCGCCGCTCAGCGGAATCCCGTACTGGCCGCTGCCGAAGAACAACGTAACGCTACGCGCGTCGCTGGGTGTGCTCTCGAACTTGTATCCCACCGTCGCCCGCAGTGTCCCGTGATCGTCGATCGGCACGATCTTGATGCTGGTGACCTCGGCCTGCCTGATGGTGAATTTCTCCGGCTCGCTCACGCCCTGAAGGCATACGCACGAGGGCAGGTTGCAGGGCGCAAAGGCTGCTCGAAACGAGAGGCTGTGCGCGCCGGTCCCCAGACAAGACAGTGGAAGAACATAGGTCTTCGTACCGTGCCACGACTCACCGAAGGCAACGAGGTCTTCTCGCACGAGCATGTTGTCGATGTAGATGGACAGGCGCCGGTTTCCGGGGCCGGAGTTTTCGTTTACGTACGGGAACGAGTAGTCGAAGGAGACCGTCATCGCGGTCTTGTCATCATTGAAGCCGGCGATGCTGCCGCTTGCCGTGGGTGTGGTGTCGTAGGTGCGTGTCACGGCTTGCTCGCTCGGAGTCACAGGAGGATTGCAGTCGGGAGTGAGCACCGCCTTGAAGGTGTACGAGCCGGGCGGAATGCAGCCGAAGAAATAGTCCGTGCCGAACGACCCGGTCCCGCTGACGTTCCCGCTTCCGACGAACACTTCATTGCCGGTGCTGTCCTCGCGCCTCGTAATGAGCATGAATCCGCCGCCGGTGAGGGAGTACCCGACCTCGATGTGCGCTCTGTTCTGATTCGGCGCATCGGTGACCTGCATCCCCGTAATACTTCCGCCGCATTGGGCGTGCGCGGAGAGTGCCACGACCAACGAGAGGAGGATGGCGAGGAGAGCACCTGGAGCTGCGCACACGCTCTCTATGTGAGATTGCATTCCCACCATCTCCTTACAATGCTTTGTCGTCCCTTTGCGGAAAACCTGCTTGTCTAGGGAGTGTAATGGCGCCGCGAATCCCTACCCTTCCGCCAAAGATTCCGTCCCCGGTACGTTAGGCCATCACCACCGGCTGCAACGCCCCCTCTTCCAACCACCGCATCACCAGCCTGCGGATGCGATACGCGTCCGTGGCGATCTGCGTTTCCCAGTCGCTGATCTTCGTGCCGCCCGAGGCTTTGACCCACACTTCGCGGATGATCGAGGGATCGGTTTCCTCGGGGTCGGGGGTCGGTTTGACGGTGCCGGCCGCGAGGGCGAGGTCGTCGGGGACGAGGATGCAGGCCTGGCGGAGCTCGTCGTGGCGGCGGATGCCTTCGAAGAGGAGGCCCATGATATCCACCGGATCCGTCTTCGTCTTCACGCTCAGCGTCGGCTGGGGGACGAAGGCGAACATGCCGGGGACGGGGCGCTCGAGCATCTGATAGATCGCGTCGACGCCGCGGAGGTGGCCGGTCTGGGCGTCGACGAATTTTCCGTTGAGGAACAGCAGCTTGCCGGACGTCTGGCCCTGCTTCGTGCTCAGTGTCACGATGCCGGTGGCCTGCGTCTCCGCGAGCGATTGCATCAGCGACGGCAGGGCGAAGAATTCGAGGTCGCCGGTCAGCGTGGCGGCCTGGGTATCGCGTCCCTTCCCTTTCGCGAGTGAAGCCAGATTCGCGAGCGCCGCCGCGGCCATGCGGCCGGTGTCGTACTCGCCGAATTTCTCGACGATCTCCGCGAACAGTTTCTCGACCACTTCCGACCGCGTGCTCGACAGCGCTTCGATGAGACGCAGCGGCGCGGGACGCGTGGCGATCACCTTGCCGAAGACTTTCGCCGGCAGGTCTTCGCGGATCGTCTTCGCGAGCACGTTCACCGTGTCTTCGTCGAACGAGAGGTCGTGCTGGGCCAGCGAGGCCAGGCGCCCGCGCGTATCGCCGAGGAGCGGGTTCGGCTTCATGCCGTGCCGCGCGATCGCCAGGAGCGCCGCCGGCGTGGCGATCCGCGCCAGCGCCGCCACGATCCGGTCGACGGTCTTCTGCATCTCGTCGGCCGCGTAGAGCGCGTCTTTGCGCACCAGCAGGGCCTCGAACTCCGCGAGGCGCGTCACGAGCAGCTTCACCGCGGCGTCGGTCTTGATGTGGCCGAGCGGAATGATCGCTTCCTTGATGACGTAGATGTTGTGCCCGCGCGCGGTCGAGCGCGTGAGCAGCTCGAGCTCCTTGTCGATGCCGTCGTCGGTCTCGCGCGGGATGCGGTGCAGGAGATAGATCAGGTTGCGGAGGTAATACGTATCGAGGTCGGCCGGGTCGCGCGCGAGCTCGATGTCGAGGTCCGCGAGCGCGGCGTCGCGGCCTGCGTGGCCGTACGCTTCGAGGAGGCCCAGGATCGCGCGGCGGCGCTCGGGCCGCGCCTCGCCGCGCAGCTCCTGCAGCAGGCTCTGGCGCGTGAGCGTCGGGAAAAAGCCGAGCGCTTTGCGCAGCAGCGCGTGCTTGGTTTTGTTCTCCGCGTAGCGGCGCATCTGCTCGGAGCTGATCGACTCGACGCAGTCGCTGCGCACGCGGTCGACGACCGTGGCATCGAGCTTCTTCTCCGCGATGACGATGTCCGCCAGCTCGAGCATCGCCACCGCGGCCGGCAGCGAGCCTCCATTGAACTGCGCGATGGCCTCGGCCATCAGCTCGCGGAATCGCTTCGCCGCGCCGATCATGCTCGGCGTCAGGGTGATGATCCGGTGCATGGCCTCGATCGACGCCGAGGGGCGCGACGGCAGCGCGATCTCCCACTTCGGCACCCCGTCCGCCAGCACCTTGAACAGCTTGTCGGGATCCGACTCGCCGGTGTACGGCTGGAGCGTGCGGATGTACTCCTCCAGCTCCTCTTCCGACGTCGAGCTTTGCGCGGCCATCGTCACGAGCTGCGCGGGCGTGTCGTTGAACGCCGTCTGCTGCGGCGACGGCGGCACGACGGCGCGATCCGACAACCGGTCGATCACCATCGACAGGCGGCGCGCGTGGCGCACGACGGGATCGGCGGGCCTCGCAACCGCGCCGCCGGCAGTGCCGCCGGCGTTCGAGCGCGAGATCGGCACGGCCTGCGACGACGAGGCGGCCCCGCCGATGTCGCGCGACGAGCGGAGCGTGATCAGGTTCGTCTTCAGCAGCTCGCGCTCATCGGGCGGACAGGCTTCGAGCGCGAGCGGGATGACGGCCGCGAGATAGGCGTCGGCGGCGTTGCGGTCGATCAGCTTCAGCGCGCCGACGAGATGCACTTTGCGCAGCGCGTGGAAGAGCAGGTCGCTCATCGACGCCGACTGCAGACGGCTCTGCCCGACCGCCCAGACGCGGACTTCCTGCATGAGCAGTTGCGGCGGCTGCCCGATCAGCGTCGCCACCGCATCGCTCGCATTCAACGGCGGTATCTCGTCTTGCAGGTAGCGCTGGATGTCGTAAAGCGCGCCCTGTAGCTCGTCCGGGTAGGTGTCCAACGCCCGATCGCCCTCCCGTGCGGAATGATTCATTGTACGCTGCACGCATTCAGATGCGTGTCCTCCCTCTCCTCGGCATGCTGGCCGTCTCCGCAACGCTCTACGCGCGCGGCTTCCCGATCGTCGAGACGTACGGCGCCAAGCAGCATGAGGGCGGCACGCAGGTGTTCGCCGCGGCGCAGGACCGCGCCGGCGTGCTGCACTTCGGAACGCTGCGCGGCGTGATGAGCTACGACGGCGGGTCGTGGCGCACGACCGCGCTGCCGAACGGCTCGGCGGTGTTCGCCGTGGCCACGCGCTCGGGGCCGGAGATCGCCGTCGGCGCCGTCGACGAATTCGGCTGGATGGCGCCCGATGAAACCGGCGCGATGAAGTATCACTCGCTCTCCGCCCA
>DATFHJ010000272.1:0-16963 GCA_035248585.1 Thermoanaerobaculia bacterium | reverse complement strand
CGATCGTTCGGTTTGAATCATGGATCGTTCGGGTTGAGTCGCCGATCGCTCGGGTTGAGTCGCCGATCGCTCGGGTTGAGTGGCCGATCGCTCGGGTTGAGTCGCCGATCGCTCGGGTTGAGCCGTCGATTACTCAGGTTGAGCCGTCGATCACTCGGTTTGAGTCACCGACCGCTCGGTTTGAGTCATCGATCGTTCGGATCGAGCCATCGGCCACTCGGGTCGAGCAATCGGCCACTCGAGTCGAGTCATTTCGCCCTGCGCGTGACTACGAAACCAGCGCCAGAAACTCGCTCGCCGGCACGGGCGGCTTGATCAGGAACCCCTGCATCTGATCGCACGCGTGGCGGCGGAGGAAGTTTGCCTGTTCGCTGAACTCGACGCCCTCGGCGACGACTTTCAGGCGGAGGCTGTGGGCCATGGCGATGATGGCGGTGACGATGGCGGCGGTGTCGGGGTCGGTGGTGATGTCGTGGACGAAAGACTGGTCGATCTTGAGCGTGTCGATGGGGAAGCGTTTCAGGTAGCTCAAGGACGAGTGGCCGGTGCCGAAGTCGTCGAGGGAGATGCGGAGGCCGAGTCGCTTGAGCTCGTAGAGCGTGCGCACGCTGGTCTCAGGGCTGTGCATGGCGCTGCTCTCGGTGATCTCGAGCTCGAGGAGGCGCGGCGACAAGCCGGTCTCGCGCAGGATCTGGGCGACGTTGTCGACGAGGTCGATTTGTTGGAGTTGGGTTACGGACAAGTTCACCGCCAGCGTCAGTTGCTTGAACCCCGCGTCGTGCCACTCCTTGGCCTGGCGGCAGGCTTCGCGCAGGGCCCACGTTCCGATCGGGATCATCACGCCGGTCGCTTCGGCGAGGGGGATGAACGTCGCGGGCGGGATGGAGCCGAGGTGCGGATGCGTCCAGCGCAGGAGCGCTTCCATCCCCGTGATCCGGCCGCTGCGCAGGTCGAAGATCGGCTGGTAGTGCACGGCCATTTCTTCGTTGATGAGCGCCTTGCGCAATCCATGTTCGAGCGCGATCCGCTGCAGCGCTTTCGCGTTCACGTGCGCGTTGAACAACTGATAGTTGTCGCGGCCGAGCTCTTTGGCCTGATACATCGCCGTGTCGGCGTTCTTGATCAGCGTCTCCGCGTCGGTGCCGTCCTCGGGGTAGAGGCTGATGCCGATGCTCGTGGTGGAGAAGAACTCGCGTCCTTCGATGTGGAACGGGTAGCGGATGGACTCGATGATCTTCTGCGCGACGGGCGCGGCGTCGTCGGAGCGATGGAGATGCGGCAGGAGGACGGTGAACTCGTCGCCGCCGAGGCGCGCCACGGTGTCGCTCTCGCGCACGCAGGCCTGCACGCGCGCGGCGCAGGCCTGCAGCAACTGATCGCCGATGTTGTGGCCGAGCGAATCGTTGATCACTTTGAAGCGATCGAGGTCGAGGAACAGCACGGCCAGGCGTGAGCCTTCGCGATTCGCGTGCGACAGCGCGACCGTCAGCCGATCCTTGAACAGCAGTCGATTGGGCAAGTTCGTGAGCGCGTCGTGGTACGCGAGATGTTTGATCTGTTCCTCGGCGTACGTGCGCTCGGTGATGTCGCGGACGACGCAGACCATGCCGTCGTTGCCGAGGGCGGTGAGGGAGATCTCCTGCGGAAACAGCGTGCCGTCGCGGCGCAGGCCGGTCGCTTCGCCGCGCCAGCGCCCGCGCTGATGCACCAGCGGCACGACGCTCGTGATCACGCGCACCTGCTCGTGCGGCTCGTAGAGATCGCAGAGCGAGCGGCCGAGGAGATCGTGCGGATAGCTGTAGCCGAACAGCTTTGCCAGCGAGTCGTTCACGTACGTGAACTCCAGGCGATCGTCGAGGATGCCGATGCCGTCCATCGACGCCGTCATGGCCGCCGACTGCTTGCGCAGCATCTCCGCGGCCTGCTTGCGCGCCGTCACGTCGGTGCCGACGTGCAGGAAGCCGGTGATCGATCCGTCTTCCGCGCGCAGCGCCGTCACGGAGACGACGACCGTGAGCTGATCGCCGTTCCTGCGGACGTACGTCCACTCGCGCTCTTCGACGTCCTCGAGCGCGGCGCGGTGCACGAGCGCGTCGAAGTCTTCGATCAGGCGATTCGTTTCCAGCGACAGCGTCTCGCCGTATTTCGCGATCTCGTGCGGCACGTGCAGATCGAGCAGCGAGCGTTGGCCGATCATCTCCTCGGCGCTGTAGCCGAGCATCTGCTCCGCGCCGGCGTTGAAGACGCGGATCGTGCCGCCGGCGTCGGTGGCGATGATGGACACGCGCGTCGCGGCGTCGAGCACGGCCTTGCGCTGCGCGTTCGCCGCGGCGACGGATTCCGCCGCGCGCCGCCGCTCGGTCACGTCGTAGACGAATCCTTCGAAGTAGAGCGAGCCGCCGGGCGAATGGATGGCGTGCGCGTTGAGCTGCACCCAGATCGGCGTGCCGTCCTTACGCCGCCACTGCAGCTCGACGTTGTTCGCGTAGCCGTACGGCTCGAAGCGCCGCATCAACTCATCGCGCTGATGCGCGTGGTGGTAGACGTCGCGCTCGAGGTTCTTCGCCAGCAGTTCTTCGGTGGTGTCGTAGCCGAGCATCCGCGCGAGCGCGGCGTTCGCGGTCACGATGCGGCCGTCGCGCGTGGCCTGGTAGATGCCGACCGGCGCGTAGTCGAAGATGACGCGGTACTTTTCTTCCGACTGCTGCAGCGCCTTCTCCGCGCGCTTGCGCTCGGTGATGTCGTGGACGATCGAATAGAGGACGCGCCGTCCGCCGAAATCGACCGGGCCGGAGTGCACTTCGACGTCGCGGATCTCGCCGTTGGCGCGCATGTGGCGGAACTGGAAGTAGGCCCGCTCGCGCGCCGCGGCGCGGGTCATGTCCTGCCGCACGTCGTCTTCGCCGCGCACGTTGATGTCCCACATGCGCATCGCCTGGAGCTCGGTGCGGGTGTAGCCGTAGTAGTCGCAGGCGGCCATGTTGGCGTCGACGATCGCGCCGGTGTCGGGATCGATCAGGAGCTTGACGGCGCGATTGCTCTCGAACATCTGCCGGTAGCGGCGCTCGCTCTCGCGCAACGCGTCCTCTTTGCGCTTCTGTTCGATCGCCGAGGCAATGTGCTGCGCGGCGAAGACGAAGACCTCTTTCTCTTTGTCGGTCAACCGCGAGCTCTCGCGATAGGTCTGCGTCCCGATCACGCCCCAGGTCTCGTCGCCCGTTTTCAGCGGCGCGCCGAGCCAATCCACCGAGGCCGCGCCGATCGACTCGATCTCGCCGTCGGCGACGAGCTGCTCGAACACTTCCGGCGTCGCCAGGAGCGCCTCGCCGGTGCGGAGCACGTAGGCGGTCAGTCCGCGGCCGGGATTCGCGAAGTCGGGCACGGGATCGAGCTCGTCGACGAAATAGGGGAAGGTGAGGCGGTCGCGCGCCCGCTCGTATTCGGCGACGTAGAAGTTCGTCGCGTTCATCAGCTCGAGCATCACCTGGTGGATCGAGGCGTAGAGGTTGTCGAGCGTCGGGGCCTCGCGGCTCAGCTGCGAGATGCGGAACAGGGCCGCTTTCAGGCGCTGTGATTCGACGCTCTCGGTGACGTCGCGGAAGTACCAGGAGCGGCCGATGATCTTGCCGTCGACGATGATCGGCATCGAGGCGCGCGCGAGCGTGCGGCCGTCGCGCAGGGAGACGGAGTCGGCGTCGCGGACTTCGGTCGGATGCTCGTAGAGATAGTTCACGAGCTCGATGAAGTCGTCCCAGTCGTTCACGGCCTCGGCGGCATATCCGAGGAGCTCGTTGTCGTCCGCCGTCGCCGCGATGTCCTCCGGAATCCGCCAGATCTCCAGGAAACGGCGGTTGTACGAGAGGACGTTGCCCTTCGTGTCGACGACCAGGATGCCGTCGAGCGTCGCTTCCTGCTGCGCTTTGAGGATGGCGATGGTCGTGCGCAGCGAGTCGTGCGAAACGCCGCGGTGCTCGCGTAAAAGACGCACCAGCGCGCGCTTCGCCCGTTGGAGGCGAGACGGTTTTTGCTGACCGGAGGCGGAGACGGAGACGGTCACGAGAACTGCGTGAATTCTAGACGAAACGTCAGTCGCCCGGCGTTCCGTAGCGGCGGAAATGCTGCCACTGCTGGAAGGCGATGTAGACGAACCAGGCGATGTAGAGGGCGATGAAGAAGTTGCGGCTGATGAAGAAGAAGACCGAGATGGCGCCGCCGACGATCATGGCGATCCAGACGTAGATGACGAAGGCCTTGCGGTCGGGGAGAAAGATGTTCAGGAACTCGCGGACGGCGTGGCCGCCGTCGAGCGGCGCGACGGGGATGAGGTTGAAGAAGCCCCAGAAAAAGTTCGCGTAGTACATGCGCGGCAGGAGCGCGGCGAGCATCAGATCGCGGCGCACGGCGGGCACGGACTGGATCACCCAGAGGCTGAGAAACATGAGGCCGAAGCTGGAGAGCGGGCCGGCGAGGCTGATCAGCATGTCCTGCCACGGTTTCGCGCGGCGCTGGTTGTACGTGACGCCGCCCATTCCGTTGAGCACGATCGAGCTCGAGCCGTAGCCGAGGAGCCCGATCATGGCCGCGTGCGCGAGCTCGTGAATCAACACGCTCACGAACACGACCGGAATCCAGATCAGCGCGTACTGGATGCCTTGCCGCGGGTCGTAGTTCACGACCGCGAAGAAGACGATGAGGATGAAGAAGGAGACGTCGACCGTGATGGTCGTGCCCTTGATCGTGCCGAGGTGGAGCATTTGGCGGGGGAGTATACGTGGGTGGTTGTCGGCTCGTCGCGCGCGGGGGTGATGGCGTGAGTTTCGAGCACGGGCTGGGAATGCAGAAGGCAGAATGCAGAAGACGGAACTGAGAAGCACACCCTAAGGCACGTGCGCGGGAGGGCTTCTTAATTCTGCATTCTGCATTCTGCCTTCTGCATTCCGGGCCGTGCGCGGAGGTGGAGCATTTGGCGGGGGAGTATACGGTGTGGAGCGGCGGGCTTTAGCCCGCCGGCACTCGGTCGGCGGGCTGAAGCCCGCCGCTCCATATTTGTAACGTGCGCTTCGCGCCGGGAGGACCTACACTGTAACAGTCCGCTTACAACTTGCCCCGAATAACGGAAACGGAGAGATCGAGATGAAGTTTCGTTCGGTCGCGGCGTTCGCGTTTGCGTTTTGTCTATTTTTTGTTTGGGGATTGCAGGCGCAGGAAGATCCGCGCCCGACCGTTTCGCCCGGCGTCGGCAATGCCGTGCTGCTGGCGAAGAACAGCATTCAGCTCGACAGCGGCAACAACGTCGCGTCGGGCGACGTGATCGTCAACGACGCCACGGCCGGTCCGGTGTACGGCGAGAAAGCGCTGTCGCTCGATCGCACGGCGCACACGGCGGCGGGATACAAGATCGCGGCGACGTCGATCGACCTCGACGACCAGGCGGTGGCCGGCGGCGACGCGCACTACAACACGCTCGTCAACGCCGGGACGATCGCCGGCTCGCAGTTCACGCCGCTCGCGCTGCCGGTGTTCGCGACGCTGCCGCTGCAGGCGGTGCGCAACTCCGGCACCGAGGACGTCATCGTTCCGAACTTCGGCTCGGTGAATCTCGACGAAGGCGACTATCGCAATCTGATTCTCGGCCGCGGCGCGGTCGTGCGCTTCAACGGCGGCGGCTATGCGTTCGCGTCGATCAGCGCGGATCGCGATGCGCAGCTTCGCTTCGCCGCGCCATCCGACGTCGTGGTGAACGGCCGCATCTCCCTCGGCCGCGACACGACGGTCGGACCGGCGTCGGGCTCCGGCATCACCGCCGGGTCGATCCGCATCCAGGTCAACGGCATCAACGGATCGGACGGCGCGCTGCAGTCGTCTCCGCCGTCCATCGACATCGGCAACGGCGCCGACATCTTCGCGAACGTGCAGGCCGCCAACGGATCGATCGTCATCGGCAGCGGCGCCGAGGTGGACGGCTCGTTCTTCGCGCGCGACATCAAGGTGGGCCGCGACGGACACTTCACGATCAACAGCGGTCTCAATCGCGCTCCGACCGCGGACGCGCAGAGCGTCTTCACGAGCGGCACCTCGCCGCTCACGATCACGCTGACGGGCTCCGATCCGGAAGGCACGGCGCTGACGTTCAGCATCGTCTCAGGACCGTCGGGGGGGACGCTGACGTCGCCGGTGCAGGCATCGCCCACCAGCGCCACCGTGGTCTACACGCCCGCGGCCGCGGGGGTGGCGGATGTGTTCACGTTCCGCGTGCGCGATGCCGGCGGCGCGACCGGCGACGCGGCGGTGACGATCAATGCGCAGCCGGAAGATCCGCGTCCCCCCGATCCGACGACGGTCGTGGCGACGGATGGCTCGGCGCAGACGTCGAAGGATGTCGCGGCGACTCTGCTGCTGCAGGGCAACGCGCCGTCGGGTGTGTCGCTCACGTTCTCGATCGTCTCCGGCACCGGCCCGTCGCACGGCTCGCTCAGCGCGGTGACGCAGGGAACCGAGTCTCCGCAGCGCACGGCGACGGTCGTCTATACGCCGGACGCCGGATACACCGGCCCCGACGCGTTCCAGTTCGAGGCGTGCGGCGTGATCTCGAGCAGCACGGTGTGCGACACGGCAGCGTTCAACATCACCGTGCAGGAAGCGCGCGCCGAGCCGCCGGCGCCGGACAACGTAGTCGACGACGTCGAAGTCGGTACGTTCGCCGAAACGGAAGTGACAATCTCCCTCGGCAGTTCGTCGTTCGGCTCGAACGTGCGTCGGCTCACTCCGTACGCCGCGTTCCTGCAGCCGGCGGCGGTCGCCGGCAATGTCGCGGACGCGGACAACAACGGCTTCGGCGACAACCACAACGCGCTGCCGGGCAGCGTGCCGGTGTTCATGAGCGCGGGCGCCTTACAGGCCGGCGGCCCGGGCTCGAACGGCACCGTGCGGATGCAGATGGAGTGGGACATCACGGGCATCTCCGGCAGCGTCGATTCGCTGCAGAGCGCGACCGTGAATCTGCCGACGCATCGCGGCACGACGGATTCCGCCGACACGTTCTTCTGGTGGAGCAGCACGAGCGGCGACGGCGCGCTCAGCGACTCCGACTACGAGGCGCCGGCGGAACGGATCTCCGGCGTGACGATGCCGGTGCCGGCGTCGATGGCCGTCGGCGACGACGGGACGTTCAGCTTCAGCGTGCTCGATCAGCTGCGCGCGGCGGCGCATCTCGGCCACACGCATTTCGTGGTGCAGGGCCGCGTCGACGAAAGCGCGACGAGCACGGTGCGCGGGCTCGAGGTGCGGACGACGGCGGACGGCAATCTGCCGAGCGACGTTCCGTCGCTCGCCATCGCGACGCCGGGCGTGACCCCGCCGCTGATCTATACGATCACGTCGCTGCCGGCGGGCGGCGTGCTGCGCGACAGCGCGAACACGCTGATCACGAGCGTGCCGTACACGCTGCCGGACGCGCAGGTGCGCTATACGCCGAATACCGGTTTCCTCGGCGACGACACGTTCGGCTTCCAGGCCACGAACAACACCATCATCGATTCCGCGATCGTGACCGTGCGGGTCCGCTTCGCAAATTGCGTCTCGGATCGCGAGGCGTGCAACAACGGGCGGTGATGCGCCGCCCGTTCGATATGATCCCGCGTCGTGACGATGCGGTTTGAAACGAAGGCCATTCACAGCGGCGCGCCGGTCGATGAAACGACCGGCGCGGTCGCGCCGCCGATTCATCTCTCCACCACGTTCGAGCGCAACGAAGCGGGCGAGCCGGCGCACGGATTCAGCTACGTCCGCGACGGCAATCCGAACGTGCAGCAGCTGGAGGAAGCGCTCGCGGCGATCGACTCCGGCGAAGCGGCGTTGGCGTTCGCGTCCGGGATGGCCGCGGCTGCGGCGCTGCTGCAGACGCTGCCGCGCGGCTCGCATGTCTTGGTCCCTGATGACTGCTACTACGGCGTCCGCGCGATCGCGGACGAATTTTTCGGGCCGTGGGGACTCGAGCACGACCTCATCGCCATGGAGGATCTCGACGCCGTGCGCCGCGCGATGCGCGACACGACGCGCATGATCTGGAGCGAGTCGCCGTCGAATCCGCTGCTGAAGATCGTCGATCTGGCCGCGCTCGCGGAGATCGCGCATGAGAAGAACGCGATGCTCGTCGTCGACGGCACGTTCGCGACGCCCGCGCTGCAGCGCCCGATCGAGCTCGGCGCCGACGTGGTGCTGCACTCGACGACGAAGTACCTCGGCGGGCATACCGACGTGCAGGGTGGCGCGCTGATCTTCCGCCGCCGCGACGCGACGTTCGAACAGGCCATGCACGTGCGCAAGATCCTCGGCGGCGTACTCGCGCCGTTCAACGCCTGGATGACCCTGCGCGGCATTCGCACGCTCTCCGCGCGCGTGCGCGTGCAGTGCGAGAACGCCCTCGCCGTCGCACGCTTTCTCGCTTCGCATCCGCGCGTCGAGGCCGTGTTCTATCCGGGACTCGAGTCTCACCCGCGCCACGGCATCGCGCGCAAGCAGATGTCGTCCTTCGGCGGCATGCTCTCGTTTCTCGTCCGCGGCACGCGCGCCGACGCACTCGCCGTGACCGCGAAAGTGCGCCTCTTCACCCGCGCCACCTCCCTCGGCGGCGTCGAAAGCCTGATCGAACATCGCAACTCGAGCGAAGGGGAGGGCAGCATCACGGCGGAGAACCTGCTGCGCGTTTCCGTCGGGCTGGAGCATGCGGAGGATTTGATCGAAGATCTCGCCGCCGCGCTCGCGTGAATCCCGTGCCCGCGCCCGTGCCCGTGCCCGTGCCCGGGGTGAGGAATTCGGGCACGGGCACGGGCACGGGGGTGAGGATAGAATCCTGACCATGGCGAACTTCGAAATCCACTGTCCCTGTTGCGAGGCGCTGATCGTCGTCGACCGGCTCAGCGGCGAGGTGCTGTTGCACAAGGCCAAGGAAGTGCGAACCACCGGCTCGCTGGAGTCGATGGTGGCGGGGCTGGAGTCGCAGAAGAGCGAGGCGGCGAAGCGGTTCGAGCGGCAGCTGGAGAGTCAGAAAGACCGCTCGCGCATCCTGGAAGAGAAATTCAAGGAAGCGATGGAGCGCGCCGAGAAATCGGATGAGAAATATATCAATCCGATGGACATGGACTGATGCTCCCGCAACACTTCGATCCCGACGCCGCGGCCGGTGAAGGCAGCGGCATCTACGGCCTCCCGTTCACACCGGAGGAGTCGCGCGTCGTCATCGTGCCGGTGCCGTTCGAGGCCACGACGTCGTACGGCGGCGGCACTTCCGGCGGACCGGCGGCGGTGCTGGAAGCCTCGAAGCAAGTCGATCTCTTCGATCACGAGACCGGCCGCCCGTACGCCGCCGGCATCGCCATGCTCGAGGTTCCGGAAGACGTGCTGCGCTGGAACGAGGAAGCCGAAGGCAAGTCGACCGAAGAAGTGAACGCGTTGGGCGATCGCGTGAACGCGTTCGTGTATGAACGAACGCGTGCGCTCCTCGGCGAGGGCAAGCTGGCGGTGACGCTCGGCGGCGATCACTCCGTTCCCTTCGGCGCGATCCGCGCCTACGCCGAAAAATATCCCGGCCTCGGCATCCTGCATCTCGACGCGCACGCCGATCTCCGCGACGCCTACGACGGCTTCACCTGGTCGCACGCGTCGATCTTCCACAACGTGATGACGAAGATCGACGGCGTCGCGCGGCTCGTGCAGGTCGGCGTCCGCGACCTCGGCCAGTCCGAGCGCGCGATGATCGACGACTCCGACGGCCGCATCGTCACGTTCTACGATCCCGACCTCGCCGCGCGGAAAGACGAAGGCGTTCCCTTCGCGAAGATCGCCGATGAAATCGTCGCCGCGCTGCCGGACGACGTCTATCTCTCCTGGGACATCGACGGCCTCGATCCCACGCTCTGCCCCGGCACCGGCACTCCCGTTCCGGGCGGCCTCTCGTGGAACGAGGCGATCGGCCTGTTGCGCGCGATCGTCCGCGCGAAGAAACGCATCGTCGGCCTCGACCTCTGCGAAGTCGCGCCCGGCGACTCGGAGTGGGACGCGAACGTCGGCGCGCGGCTGCTGTACAAGATGATCGGGTTCGCGCTGCTTACGAACGCGTGAGCGCGGCGAGGATCCGCGGCACGTGCACGTGGCAGTCCTCGACGATCACGCGCACGCGCTCCTCGGGCGATCCGGAGATGGCGGTGCCGGCGATGAAGACGCCCGGCACATTCGTCTCCATCGTCGTTTCGTCGTAGCGCGGCTTGCGCGCGTCGCCCTGCAGATCGACGCCTAACAGCTCGAACAGCGACGGATCCTGGCGATAGCCGGTCATGGCGAGGACGAAGTCGAACGGCAGCTCCGCGCCGGAGTCGAAGACGACGCTGCACTCGCGGATCTCGACGGGGCGCGTGCCGGGCAGGAATCGCACGCGGCCGTCGCGGATCATGCCGCGGATCTCGGGGAGCAGCCAGAACTTCACGCTCGGATCGATCTCCGGCCCGCGATAGCTGACTGTCACGTCCGCGCCGGCGCGCTGGCAGCGGATCGCCGCCTCGACCGCGGAGTTGCGTCCGCCGATGACGAGGAGACGCGTGCCGAAGTAGGCGTGCGGCTCGTGAAAGTAATGACTGACGTGCGGCAGCGACTCGCCGGGAATGCCGAGGAGCCGCGGCGCGTGCATCGCCCCGATCGCGAGCACGATCTTGTCGACGCGATACGAATCCTTCGTCGTCTGCAGCTCGAACGTGCCGTCCTCGAGCCGCCGCGCGAGGGTGACGCGCTCGTACAAACGGATCTCGAGCCCGAACTGCTGCGCGACCGCGCGCAGGTAGGCGAGGTACTCCTCGCGCTTCGGCTTCTGCTGATCCGGCACCTGGATCGGCACGCCGGAGATGGCCAGACGATCGGCGCTGGAGTGAAAGAGCATCTCCAGCGGATACCACGTCATGGTCGTGCCGATCGGGCCGGCGTCGAGGTGGACGTAGTCGAGGTTCGCCTGTTTGAGGGCGACGGCGAGCTCCAATCCGATCGGCCCTGCTCCGATGACGGCGATCACCGGGTCTCGATCTCCCGCAGCACCGCCGACTTCGCGTCGATCATCACGTGATGCTCCAGGCCGAGGAGATCGGCGAGCTTGCGCACGAGATAGCCTTCGTAGTCGGAGAGAGTGCCGTCGCTGTACACGAGGCGCCACATCGTCTTCACGATCTCGATCCGGTCGTCGAGGGCAGTGCTCTTGCGGATGTAATGCGTCAGCGCGAAGTGATCGACAGTCTTCTTGCGGATCTCGTCCGCCGCCTCCATCAACTCGCGCGCGTCATCGGCGTCGAGCGAGAAGCGCTGCGCGAGAAACTGCGCGACGTTGCCGTCCTCGGACGGCGTGAACGTGCCGTCGGCATACGCGATCTCGATCAGGATCGCGGCGGTGGCGAGGCGCAGCGGATCGTGGCGCTCGCGATTTTGAACTTCCGAAGTGCGGCCGGTGAGCCGGTCGAGGATGTTGGAAATGCTCACCGGCGGAGTTTACGTTGATCGGCAGCATGCGCGTGAACATCGATCAGCTCAGCAACAACGCCCACATCTGGATCTTCGGCATCTCTCCGGCGCTGGACGAACCGAAGCAGGCCACGCTGCTGCGGGCGGTCGATGCGTTTCTCGACGACTGGGCCGCGCACGGCACGCCGATTCGCGGCGCGCGTGAGTTGCGCGAGGGGAGCTTTCTCATCATTGCCGCGGATGAGCACCGCGAAAAGTCGGGCTGCTCGATCGATCGCATGTTCGGGACGCTGCGCGCGCTCGAGCGCGAGCTCGGCGTCGAGATCCTCGATTCGAATCGCGTCTTTCTCCGCCACGACAGCGGCGTCCGCGCGGTCGGCCGCAGCGAGTTCAAGAATGCCGCGACGTTCGACACCACTGTCTTCGACACCACCGCCGAGACCCTGGGAGCCGTTCGCACCGGCGCCTGGGAGTGCCGCGCCTCGCATTCGTGGCACCGCCAGCTGCTCGGCTGAAATGGCGCAATCCGTGACCCTTTTGTAACGAGTGTGGGTCAAAGTGCGTCTATTCGGCTCGTAATTTGACCCACTGGATATGGCGTTATTCGCGTAAGTCATTGAAAACATTGACTGCGCTGAATGTTGGCCTAACGGCACTCCGATTGCTGATGTCCGCCCAGTCACTTCAGCAACCCCTCAGCAATTAAGGAGAAGAATCGGTAATGTCGAAACTCACCAAGATCAGTGTTCTCGTGCTCGTGGCGGCTCTGGCGATTCCTGCGTTCGCAGCAAAACCGGATCTCGCGGCGGGACGGTATTACGTTGTTTATAAACAGAAAGCCAGCAAAGCCGACAAGGATCTCCTCAAGGCGAACGGCGCCAAGCTCAAAGACGAATTCGACGAGCTCAACGCCATCGAAGTCGAGTCGGACAACCCGGCCGCCATGGATGCGATCTCGAAGCACTCGAAGGTCGAGTACGTCGAGCCGGTCCCGATGCGTTATGCGATGGACCTCGGCAGCGCGCAGGCGACGCCCAGCCTCGCCAACGGATTGTTCGGCCTGCTCACGACCAAGGCGACGGTCGCGCACGCGCGTGGCCGCATCGGCACCGGCATCGTCGTCGGCGTCGCGGACACGCAGCTCGACATCGCGCATCCGGACATCGCCGGAAATCTGAACGCGCATACCAACTGCGTGCAGACCAATCCCTGCAGCGGCAGCGGCTGGCAGAATGACGGCGAGACGCATGCGACGCACGTCGCCGGCACGATCCTCGGCGTGAACAACAGCCAGGGCGTTTACGGCGTGGCGTACGGCGCGAAGCTCGTGCACGCGCGCGTCCTCGGCCCCAGCGGCGGCTCGACCTCCGACATCATGCGCGGCGTGACCTGGCTCAAGGATCACGGCGCCAAGATCGTCAACCTCTCTCTCGGCGGCGGTCTGAAGTCGAAGACCGAAGAGAACTTCTACAAATCGATGCGCACCACCTACGGCGTGATCGTCGTCGCGGCCACCGGCAATGACGGCGCGACCCGCGTCTCCTATCCGGCCGCTTATGCGATCAACGTCGCCGTCGGCGCCGTCGACGTGAATGACGTCGTCGCCACGTTCTCGAACCGCGGCACGAACATCGACATCACCGCGCCCGGCGTCCTCGTCCTCTCCTCCGTTCCGAACGGCACCGGCCACGAAGCGAGCGTCACCGCGGGCAGCGAGTTCCGCGCGTTCGGCCTCGAGTTCGCCGGCGCCACGAACGGCATCACCGGCAACATCTACAACTGCGGCATCGGCAACCCGGGGCAGTGCCCGGCCGGCGTGGCGGGCAACATCGCGCTGATCCAGCGCGGCACGCTCGACTTCGCGACGAAGGTCACGAACGCGAAGAATCAGGGCGCGGTCGCGGCGATCATCTACAACAACGCCGCGGGCGATTTCACCGGCACGCTCGGCGCCGCCGGCAGCTGGATCCCGGCCGTCTCCGTCTCCCAGGCGACCGGCACCGCGCTGCTCGCGCAGAGCAGCGGCACGGTCCTGAACAAGGTCAGCAGCTGGGATCACTATGACGGTACGTCGATGGCCACGCCGCACGCGGCGGGCGTGTTCGCGCTCCTGTGGGCCGCCAACCCCACGATGACCGCGAATGCGATCGAGACCACGATCAAGAACAACTGCGACGACAAGGGCGCGGCCGGCTACGACACCACGTACGGCTACGGCCGTGTCAACGCCGACAAGGCCCTCCTCGCCACCGGCAAGTAATCCGAAACAGCTCGCTGTTCTCTCGACGCCCTCTGCCTTTCGGTAGAGGGCGTTTTTCCATGGGTGCGCGCATAATGCGGCGCATGAGGATCGAGATTCGTCGTGCGACTCCTTCGGATTCGATGCGCGCGACGGAGCTCGCGCGGACGGCGAAAGCGCACTGGGGATACCCATCCGAATGGCTCGACGCCTGGCGCGACGACCTGATCGTGACGACGGAGGGCATCGAGCGCCACGCGACCTTCGTGGCCTCGATCGGAGACGAAGTGGTCGGCGTCTGCCAGTTGCAGCAGTCGGACGATCACACGATGCTCGAGCACGTGTGGGTCGACCCCACGCGCCACCGCCAGGGCGTGGGCCGCGCCCTCGTCGAATACGCCCGCGGCCAGGCCCGCGGCATCATCGCCATCGTCGCCGACCCGAACGCCGAGGAGTTTTATCTCCGGCTGGGCGCGCGCAGGGTGGGGGAAGTGCCGGCCCCGATGCCGGGGGCGCCGACGAGGATGCTGCCGCTGATGGAGATGGATGCGGGGGTGGCTTAGATCGCCGGACACGGCCACGCGATCGTTCTTCTGAACAGCTTCGTGCATCCGACATACAACTTCTCGCCGGTGTAAGGAAAAGCTCGTCCGCGGCACTCTAATGGGATGGTGCCGTTACCGAGACCCACGCTTCCGGAGCAGCTGCGGCTCCACGTGCTGGACGCCGTCGATGGCTCGCAGTCCGTCCAGGTTCGCCAGCGAGGTGCCGACGTCCTTCGCCCGCACAAAGGCGGCGTGCAGCGCGTAGCCGGGAATGCTTTCGATCCGGTAGCCCGCGCGTGCGAAGTCAGTCGCCCGTGCCGCCGCGTCTTCGCCGTTGCGGAAACGGACCCACACGCTGCCTGTCGCCTGGACGGCTTCGCCGCCGTCCTGCGGCTCGTACCACGCCGACGATCTGCTGGTAGCAGTCAGATCAGGGCGCAGCACATACACGGTCCGCCGCCCGTCCGTTTCGATCTCGAGCGTCTTTGGCAGCATCGCGGACATTGTATGCGGCAGTTACAAGGAGGAATCCATGGTTCAGGTCAGATATGGCGGTAAAAACGGTACTTCACTGACGCTGTACGACAGCGAGTCGATGCTGGCCGTGCGCACGCACGCTCGGAGGCGTTCGGTGGCCACGGCGGCGCCGGAATCAGGCGTGCCGCTGAGCGACCAGGCGCGCGCGGTGCTCCGGGAATTCGAGCGCGTCTGGACGGTGCCGGAAGCAGGCGTAGAAGTATTGCGCAATCCAGGGCCCCCGGCTCGCGCGGAAGCGCTGCGCAACGATGCACGTGGAATCCTGAAGCAGGAGCCGGCGATCCGGTTCGCTGGACGCGTGCTGGTCGACGACGCCGGACAGCCGGCGCTCTACACGGAGAATTTCTTCGTAAAGTTCGATCCAGAGGAGGATACAGACCGTTGCGTCTCGCTGTTGTCCGAATACGGACTGAGCGTGAAGCGACAGCTTACCTTCGCCCGCAACGCATGGTTTGTCGAAGCACCGGAAGGAACGGGACAGCAGATCTTCGAGATGGCCATCTCGCTGCTGGACAGGCCGGAAGTGCAGCTCTGCCATCCGGAGCTCATCCGCCCGATCCGGAGGCGGGGCGCGTTTCCGCAGCAATGGCACCTCGCTTCGACGACCATCAACGGGCGCGCCGTGAACGCGCATGCGAATGTCGTCAACGCCTGGAGCATCACCCGCGGCGAGGGGACAACCATCGCCGTCATCGACTCCGGGATCGACATCGGTCACGACGAGTTCAGTTCGTCCGGCAAGATCGTGAAGAAGCGCGACGTCACTTCCGGCGATGACGATCCCCGCCCCGTCTTCTCCAACGAAGAACATGGCACTGCCTGCGCGGGCGTCGCGTGCGGTGACGGAAACTTCGGAGCGTCCGGCGTTGCGCCGCGGGCGCGTCTGATGCCGATCCGCTATTTCGAGGACCTCGGCGGCGTTCACGAGGCGGAGGCGTTCGAGTGGGCCGCGCGCAATGGCGCCGATGTCATCTCCTGCAGTTGGGGACCGGAGGACAACGCCGGGCCCGGACCGCTGCCCGATTCCACTCGTCTGGCGTTCGAGTTCGCGATCGCCAACGGCCGCAACGGCAAAGGCTGTGTCATTCTCTTCGCCGCCGGGAATGGAAACGAGAGCGTCGATATCGACGGCTATGCGAGCTATCCCAAAGTCATCGCCGTCGCCGCCTGCAATTCGCGCGGCCGCAGGAGCGGATACAGCGACTTCGGCGACGCGATCTGGTGCGCGTTCCCCAGCAACGATTTCAATGATCCGCTCACGCCGGGGATCTGGACGGCGGACATCAGCGGAAAGCGGGGCTACAACCCCGGCAGCCCGCATCCTGAGGGAGACACGGCGGGAAACTACACCAACTCATTCGGCGGAACGTCGAGCTCCTGTCCAGGAACAGCCGGCGTAGTCGCGCTGATGTTGAGCGCGAATCCGCAACTTCGCTGGGACGAGGTCAAGGACATCCTCCGGCGCACCTCGGATCGCATCGATCCGGCGAACGGTCAGTACGATGCGGCAGGACACAGCCGCTTCTTCGGCTTTGGCCGCGTCAATGCGCTCAAAGCAGTCCAGGCCGCGCTGCCGCTCCCGATCGCAAATCACGTCTCGCGGCGCACGAATCCTGACGCGCACATCTCCGACTTCAACACCACCACGGCGGTGTTGCACGTCTCCGACCGGCTGCCGATCAAGAACATCCGGGCGACGATCGACATCGAGCACACCTTCATCGGCGATCTGACGCTAACCCTTCAGCCGCCGAACGGCGCCGGCGGTCCGATCCTGCTGCACGCGCGAGAGGGAGGTTCCGAGCATAACATCAAGAAGACGTACGATTTCGTGTCTACCCCCGCCCTGGAAGGTCTGAAGGGGAAGGTGATCGACGGAGACTGGACTTTGACGATCACCGACGCCGCGGCGCAGGACGAGGGCGTCCTGAAGACGTTCGGGCTCGAGATCGATTTCTAGCGGGAGCTCTCCGCGGTTCCTTGCCCTCACGAGGCCGGGAACCCGGTTCCCGACCTGACGCCGGTTTTTCACCGATCGGTTTCCTGGAAGTGCGATCACTCCCGTTACGATCGCGCACAATGAAACGAGCGCTCGTCCTCACGCTTCTCTTCGCCGCCGCGTCGCATGCCGCGCCCAATCCCTTTT
>DATFHJ010000271.1:0-18660 GCA_035248585.1 Thermoanaerobaculia bacterium | reverse complement strand
GACTTGCGCGGCAATCCGCTGGAGACACTGCCCGAGGAACTGTTGACGCTCCCGCGTTTGGAGAAACTCGACTTGCGGTGGGTGGAGCTGACGCCGGCGCTCGAGGCGATGGCGTCCCGCCTCGAAAAGGGCGAGTGCCTGGTCTATCGCTGAAGCACGAGCCGCAGCCGATACTGAATCCCCTCAAATCCGGCGCGTGCGTGTAGCGCAATGCGCTCCGCGCGCTGTCCGCGCCGAAGTAAAAGCTGCCGCCGCGAATGACTTTCAATCCGCTGCCGCATTGTGCGGGTTTCGGATCGACGATGTTGGATTCGGGGTAGGGGCAATACTCGTCTTCGCACCACTCCCAGACATTGCCGTGCATGTCATAAACGCCCCACGCGTTCGGCGCGAATGTCTTGACACGATTCGTCTTCTCGCGATCGTAATTCGCGGCACTCTCCGGTAACGAATTGCCGACGCTGTACTCGGTCGTCGAGCCGGCGCGGCACGCGTACTCCCATTCCGCCTCCGTGGGCAGGCGAAAGCGGCCGTTGCCGCGCGCATTGAGGCGGGCAAGGAAAACCTTCGCATCATTCCACGTGATCTGCTCGACCGGCGCGTCCGGATCGCCGCGGAAATGGCTGGGATTCGTTCCCATCACCGCCGCCCACTGGCGCTGTGTGACCTCAGTCGCGGAGATGGAGAACGGCTTCGTGATGGTGACGCGATGCGGCCGTTCGTCCGGCCGTTGTTGCGAGCCCATGACGAACGTGCCCGCGGGAATCGGAACGAACGTCATCCCGGTCGACGGCTCGACGTAAGGAGACTGTTTGCAGAAGGCGAGCGTCAGCGAGAGAAGCAGTACAAGCCGCACGATCTATTCATAATCGCGCTTCTTGAAGTACGAGTCACGCTTCGCTCCACCCTCGCGCGACGTCACCTTCTGCACCGGCGTCGACGCACCCTCGGCGGCGCCTTCCGGCTGCACGTTGTCCGCGAGCTGCTCATCGGAGACGAGACCGCCGAGGTGCGGATCTTCCGGGTCGGCGGTGGGCGCGGGCTTGTTCACCTGCTGCCCGGTGTTCCCGGTCTGCCAGTCGGCCTGACTTCCGTAGCTCTGCGGTTCGCGAGTATCGTTGGGCATGCTTTATCGCAACTGCACAAGAATTGCCATGCTGCTCCTCCTGGCCGCGCTCCCGCTGGCCGGCGCGCCGAAGAAACGCACGCCCATCGCTCCGGCCGCGGTGCCGCATCCGATCGCGCTGTTTCTCAACCAGCTCTCGAACGAAGGCAAGCGCCAGGTCACGTTCCGCGCCAGCGCGCTCGGCACGCGCTTCTATTTCGAAGAGTCGGGCGGCGTGACGGTCTACCAGTTCGTCGACGGCCAGTACGTCAAGGAGGTTTATCTCCCGGGCGTGAATCTCGCGATCGCAATGAAGCGGTACAAGCCCGGCACGCGTTGAGCACGTAGACTCCTATACTTAGCAGGTTGCCAGATCCCCAACTGCTGTTCGTGACGGATAGTTACGACGCGAACGCGCTGTCGTTCGTGACGGCGCTCGCTTCGGCGTCGATTCTCGTCCTCGGCAGCGCGGTGCTGATGCGCGGGCGCGGCGTTGCCGCCAGCCTTCGCTTCTTCCTCATCACGCTCATCTCCGCCGGCTGGATGGCCGCCGACGCCGCGATGTTCGCCGCGGCGCGCGCGGACGTCGCACTCGTGTGGGCTCGTGTCGCGTACGCATTCGGGGCGATCGTTCCGGCGGCGGTCTTTCACTTTGCGGTCGAATACGTCGGGCGCCGCCGCTCGCATCGCACCATCGTTCTGCTCATCTGGCTCGGCTCCATCGGCGTCGCGCTCCTCGGCTCGCTCACCGGCGAACTGATCCCGTCCGTCCTGAAATATCCGTGGGGCTATTACGCGCACGGCCGTCCGTACGGCGGCATCGTGGTCGTCGGATTCACCGCCGTGATCGCGGTGAGCGCGCATCTCTTCTGGCGCGCGTACCGCGCGTCCGAAGGCAAGGCGAAAGAGCGCACGGGCGCGCTGCTCCTCGCATTCGTCCTCGGCTCGCTGGCGATGTTCGACTACGTTCCCTCGGTCGGCATCGACCTGCAGCCCGTCGGCTTCATCGCCGCGCTCGCGTTCACGATCGTCGCCGCGAGCGCGCTGTGGCGCTTCGAGCTTGCCGACATCACGCCCGAATTCGCGGCCGGGCAGATCCTCGACACGATGAAAGGCTCGGTGCTCGTCGCCGACATGCACGGCACGATTCGCGTCGTGAACCGCGCCGTCGAGGCGCTTCTCGGCTATCGCGCGAACGAGCTCCAGGGCGCGCACATCCGCAAGATCCTCCATCGCGATCAGAACCAGACCACGGGCCAGCTGCTCTCCAGCCTCGGCGTGCTCGAACATGCGATGACGTGGCGCGCGTCGGACGGCTCGACCGTCGACGTGCTCGCCGCGTCGTCGTTCCTGCGCAGCGACGACGGCGATCCGGTCGGCGTCGTCTACGTCGCCAGCGACTACACGGAGCGCAAGAAGGCCGAGGAGGCGGTGCGGGAGAGCGAGCAACGCTATCGAACGTTGTTCGAGATGAATCCGCTGCCGATGTGGGTCTATGACCTGCAGACCCTGCGCTTCACCGGCGTGAACGCCGCGGCTGTCCGACACTACGGCTACACGCGCGACGAATTTCTGCAGCTCACGCTCGCCGACGTCCGTCCGCACGAAGACGTGCCGCTGATGCTTGCGGCGCTGTCGAACATGGAAGCGCGCCGCGGCCCGCATCACTATCGCCACAAGAAAAAAGACGGCACGGTGTTCGACGTCGAGGTGACGTCGTTCGAGTTCATGGCCGCCGGAAAACGGGCGCGGCTCGCGATCGCCCAGGACATCACCGAGCGCAAGCGCGCCGAGGACCAGTTGCGGCTCAGCGAAGACCGCTATCGCCAGCTCTTCGAGACCGCGCACGATCTCGTCTACACGCACGATCTCGACGGACGGCTCACGTCGATCAACGCGGCGGGGCAGCGCATCACCGGCTACTCGCAGGACGAGTTGCTCGGGATGCCGATTCAGGATCTCGTCGTGCCGGACCAGCTCGAGTACGGACTCGAGCAGATGCGCAAGAAGCTGCGCGGCGAGAGCGAATCGACGTTCTACGAATTGGAGATCGTGGCGAAGGATGGGCATCGCGTGCCGCTCGAGCTCAGCTCGCGGCTCATCTATCGCGCCGGCAAACCGGCCGGCGTGCACGGCATCGGCCGCGACATGACCGACCGCAAGGCGAACGAGGCCCGCTATCGCGTCCTTTTCGAGCGCAACCTCGCCGGCGTCTATCGCACGACCACCGACGGGCGGATTCTCGACTGCAACGATGCGTGTGCACGCATTTTCGGCTACGAGTCCCGGGAAGAGTTCCTGGCCACCGCCGCCACCGACTTGTACTTCGACCGCACCGAGCGCGATCGGGTCGTGCAGATGCTCCGCGCGCAGGGCTCGCTCAGCAACTCCGAGCTGCGTCTGCGGCGCCGCGACGGGTCGGCGGTGTGGGTGCTGGAGAACGTCACGCTCCTCGACGGCGACACGCTCGAAGGCACGATCATCGACATCACCGACCGCAAGCACGCGCAGGAGCAGATGGAGTATCAGGCCTATCACGACTCGCTGACCGGCCTGCCGAACCGCCTATTGTTCCGCGACCGCATCAGCGTCGCGCTGGCGCATGCGAAACGCGCCGGCCGCGGCGCGGCGGTGATGTTCCTCGATCTCGATCAGTTCAAGCTCGTCAACGACACCCTCGGCCACACGGTCGGCGATCGGCTGCTGCAGGCCATCGGCTCGCGGCTCGTGCATTGTGTCCGCGCGGAAGACACCGTGGCCCGGATGGGCGGCGATGAGTTCACGATCCTGCTCGCCGATCTGTCGGATCGCCGCGCCGCGTCGCCGGTCGCGCAGAAGGTGCTCGAGGCCGTGCGCCATCCGGTGCACGTCGATCAGCACGAGCTCTACGTCACGACCTCGATCGGCATCGCCATGTTTCCCGATGACGGAACGGACGCGGAGACGCTGCTCAAGAACGCCGACCGCGCGATGTACCGCGCGAAAGACCTCGGCCGCGACAATTTCCAGTACGCCACGCCCGCGCATTTCGAGATGGCCGACACGCGCCTCGCGCTCGAGCGCAGCCTGCATCACGCGATCGATCGCGAAGAGTTCGAGGTGCAGTACCAGCCGATGGTGGAGATCGCCACGGGGCGCGTGGTCGGCGCGGAAGCGCTCGTGCGCTGGCGGCATCCGGAGCATGGACTCATGCAGCCGGAAGAGTTCATTCCGCTCGCCGAGGAGACGCAACTGATTGTTCCGCTCGGCGCGTGGGTCCTGCGCACCGCGTGCAAGCAGATGAAGGCGTGGCACGACGCGGGGCATCCGTGGCTGCGCATCGCCGTCAATCTGTCGCCGCGCCAGTTTCAGGATCAGCAGCTCGTCACTACGGTCGAGGCCATTCTCAGCGAAGTCGGATTTCCGCCGACGTATCTCGATCTCGAGATCACGGAGTCGACGGCGATGCAGAACGCGGAGATGTCGCTCTCGATTTTGAATCGCCTCAAAGAGATGGGGATCCGCATCTCCATCGACGACTTCGGCACCGGCTACTCATCGCTCAGCTACCTCAAGCGTTTCCCCATCGACACCGTGAAGATCGACCAGGATTTCGTGCGCGATCTGACGCCCGATGACGCGGCGATCATCTCCGCGGTGATCTCGATGGCGCGGGCGCTGAATTTGCGTGTGATCGCCGAGGGCGTGGAGACGGAGGAGCAGCTTGCATTTTTGCGACGGGAGCAGTGCTCGGAGATGCAAGGCTTTTTGTTCAGTGAGCCTCTGTCGGCCGCGGACTTCGAAAAAGCGCTGCGGCGCAGTGTGCACGCGACGCCGTTCGGGGCGCGGCTCCATCCATTCGCCTGACGTTGACATTCGTGCGGACGCGGTCAAAGATGCGCCGCCCGCAAGGAAAGAGACTGCATGACCAGCGAGCATTACCGCCGCGTTCTCGTCGTGGACGATGACGCGGACATTCGCGGACTGTTGTTGACGGCGTTGCGCATGAAGTCGCTGCAGGCCGACACGGCGACCAATGGCCAGGAAGCCATCGACCTGCTGCGCCAGCACTCGTACGGTGTCGTGATCCTCGATCTCTTCATGCCGGAAATCGACGGCTTTGCGGTGCTCGACATGCTCGGAAACGAGGCCCTGCAACCGGTCGTGCTCGTTGTCACGGGCGCGGATCAGCGGACGATCGGCAAGCTCGACGCGCGGCGCATTCACGGCGTGGTGAAGAAGCCGTTCGACGTCGAAGAGCTGTCGAGCGTCGTCGCGGCGTGCGCGGACGTGCGGGGATTGCGCGGGTTCGAGACGATGGCCATCGCGCTGCCGCTGCTGGCGGCGTTTTTATCGTCGCGTTAGGAAATCGGCGAGCAGCAGCAGCATGCCGCTCGAGAGCAGCGAGCCGCGCAGCGGCGGCGGGGCGGTGCTATCGCAGGCGATGGCGCGCACGGTGGCGAGCAGTGCGTCGATGTCGAACGGTTTGCGGATCAGGCCGCCGATCGGATACGACTCGATGCGCGCCATCTCGCGATGCGAGATCGCCGCGGTGATGATCACGGCCTTCGACAGCATCCCGGGCAGTTCGGCGCGGAGAAAATCGAGGACGACGTAGCCATCCGCGCCGGGCATGAGCAGATCGACGAGGATGGCCGCGTACTGGCGCGATTTCAGCCGCTCGATGGCCTCGTTTCCGTCGGTGACGATGTGAACTTCGTAATACGGCTGCAACAACGCGCGAATGAGAGTGCACGTAGCTTCATTGTCGTCGGCCAACAGCACGAACGGCTTGTCCACTCGCCAAGGCTCCTCAGATTTCAGACGCTTCGGCTCGATTGTATACTGTCGGTCAGCAACGGACTACACGTAACTCAAAAGGAGTGCATGCCTATGAAAGCCGCCATTGCCTCCGCGCGAGCGTTCGCGCCGCGAGCGGCTTTCGTGTAGTCACCGCCCGCGCGCGATCCGCCCCCCCCCACGGCTGCATCGATGGAGAGGAACAGGCATGGATCGTCTATCCAAACACCAGCGGAAGGCCATTGCGAAGCATTTCGAAAAGCATGTGCCGTATGAAGAAATGAAGGCCCGCAGGCAGGCAACGAAGGCGCGGCGCGCGCTGCGGAAGGGCGGCAAGGACGAGGTGCGCGAGGGGCGCGTCACCGAGGACAATTGGGAAGCGCTGCTCGACCAGCATGGCCGCTCGCGCAAACGGCCGTCGATTGATGAGCTGGTCGCGCAGGCCTCGGTCGTCGAGGAGCCGACCGACGTCGAGAACGCCGGCATCGTGATGGCCGTCCACAGCGCGCGCTGCCGCGTGTTCCGCGACGGCGAAGAGCTGGACTGCTTCGTGCCGCCGGAGATCGCGGTGCGCCAGAAGAGCGCGCTCGCCGTCGGCGATCGCGTGGACGTGGCGCAGGAAGGGCACGTCTGGCGCGTGCGCTCGGTGCTCCCGCGGCGAACGGTGCTGGCGCGTCCCGACCCCCTGCACGCGCACCGTCAGCGCCTCGTCGCCGCGAACGTCGATGTGGTGATTCACGTCGTGTCGGTGAAAGCCCCGCCGCTGCGCCCGCGCCTGATCGATCGATTCCTGATCGCCATCCAGCGCGGCGGCGCGCAACCGGTGTTGTGCGTGAACAAAGTCGACCTGCTCGACGCCGAGGAGCGCGCCGCGGAGCTGGAAAAGCTCGCCCCGTATCTCGACCTCGACGTCCCGATCATCGGCTGCTCCACCCGCACCGGCGAAGGCCTCGACTCGCTGCGCGAAGCCGTGCAGGGAAAGATGGCCGCGCTCGTCGGCCACAGCGGGGTGGGGAAGTCGTCGATCCTCAACGCCCTCAACACCTCACTGCAACTGGCGACCAATCCGCTGCGCAAACGCGGCACCGGCAGCCACACCACGACGGCCTCCACGCTCTACGACTTCGGCGACGGCACCTACCTGATCGACACCCCCGGCATCCGCGAGTTCGGCCTCTGGGACCTCGACCGCGAAACCCTCCGCGATTACTTCCCGGAGTTCGAAGAGCCCTCCGAGCTCTGCCGCTTCACCGACTGCACCCACGTCCACGAGCCCGACTGCGAGGTGAAAGAACGCGTCGAGCGCGGGGAACTGAACGAGGCGCGGTACGAGACGTACGCGCGGTTGTGGGGGGATTTGCTGTAGGGTTAATCCGGCTCCGCGACGCCCGCGTCGCGGAGCTTTTTCAGGCCGTCGAGGAGGTCGCGGAAGTTGCGGTCGCGTTTGCCAGCGACGAATACGATGTCAGGATCACCTTCCTGAAGAAAGCCTTCGATCGCGCCCGCCCAATACGTCTTCGAGAGATCGAGCTTTCTCCATTCGCCCCGCATCGCCTTCTCGCGTGTGATCACCACTTGCGTTTCCGGATCGCGGCGCACCAGGTGCGCAGGAACACGGCGAAGATCGCATTCCCCTTCGAACTGTGCGTCGCTGATGTCGAGTGCCCAGTCGACGTTCGAATAGTACTCGGCGTTTGCAGCGTCGAAGGCGCGCTGCTGTTCGGCCGTGGCAAGACTCGGAGCGATAAATGGACTCGCCATGATGCGGCCGATTTTTCCGCGAAGCGTAACGTGCTTGAAGACGGCCCCCCAGGTTTGAAAAAGACCGATGGTTTTGAAGTCTTCGACGAGAACTTCCTCGACGATCGCCGGCCACAGTGAGCACCCTCGCTCCTGACACTTGATCAGGCGTACATTCCGGACCGTTGACCGCAGCTTCGGATCAAGAGTGATTGACAAGGCACAACTTCGAAAAAAGCACTTCACGAACTCGAGGTCCATAAAGGTTGCCCCACCGTCGTCGTAGAGCTTAAGGAATTCCTGTCCTTCGTATTTCTTCATTGTCTCGGAAATGTCCTGAACGTTGCCGGTCGCTCGTACGTGACCACAATCAGATTCTGGCCGTAACCCGGCCGCCGCATGTGCCGCAAGAGCTGTGTGCGTGTTTGTGTAGTGATGTCGAAGTTACGCCCGAATCCGGTGAAGTCGGGGTTTTTCGGGCCACCTACATGCTCGAAAACCTCGCGCAGCACAGGATCGCTTTCGATGTGCAGCGTCACAAGCCGCTCTACGGCATTGCCGTATTGCGCAGCTGCGATTCGTTCCGAGACCACTGCCGCTTCATATTCGGGTCGTGACAAGACTCTCCGCGCCATGGCCGGGTTCGCCGCCAGCTCCGCGCTCACCTGCCGTGTCAGCTCCGCGAGCGCTCGTTGCGCTTCGAATGCGTTGGTGATCGCGCGCGTGACCGCAATCGGCGCGCTCGGATTGACGCCGACGATCTGGCCGATCGCCTCATCCGCAACGGCCACGGCTCCGGCTCGTAATCCGCCGGTGCGAAACGCCGTCGCGATCACAGGGGCCGCGACCTGGAGTGCCGTGGCGCTCATCACCAGCTCCGCGGTCTCGTCTTCAATCCGACCGGCATACGGATTCGGGATGACCTCTCCCGAGGCTGTGATTGCTGTCAGGCGGTCGGGGAGGATCGCGACAACGGATCGCGCTCGGACATTGATGCCATATTTGTGTCGCAGCTCGATCATGCGCGCCGTGCCGAATCGCTGCAGCGCATCGTGGAGCGCCTTGTCCGCGGCGTCTGCCGTGCGCACTTCAGCAGCACGCCGAGTCGCGGCCTCCGCGCTGCGTCGTGCAGCGATCGCCCGCCGCTCCTCAGCCAGGTCCGACTCGCCGGTCGTCCCGGTCGGATCCGTGCAGTTGATCGGATCGCCGGCGCAGTACGCGTACAGATTCGACGAATCGCCGTAGCCTTGCGGATCGGGAGTCAGAAATGTGCCGGTCCGCGGGTCATACCAGCGGCCGCGCATGTAGATGAGTCCCGTATCCGGATCCTGAAAAGGCGCGGCCTTGAAAGGAGCGGCCACGACGTCGCGAATGGCTGATCCCGCGTGTTCCGGAGTGGGCGTTGAAAGCAGAACGCTGCCTTCGCCGGAAACTTCGATGGTCGCTTCGATCGATCCGAGCTCCCCCGAGAACTCGATGAGTTGGTGTTCATGGGGGGCAAGGTTGTACGTTTGCTCGCTGATCCCATTCAGTCGTGCCGAGCGGTACCTGGCCTTGACGTGTACGGCCTGTCCCGAGACTTCAGCGATGTTCAACGCGCCGTGGACGAGGACGACCGCCGTCTCATCCTGTGCTGCTCTCGCCGAAACGAGCCGCGTTGCCGCGGAAGAAATCCCGGCCAGCACGAGGACCAGAAAGGCAAGGAGCACCTGTTTCATGGGATGACGGCGCAGGAAATCATGCAATACGGCAGGGAGTCAATGGCCCTCATGAGCTCCCTGAGTGACGGGCCGAATGTGCATTTGATTGCACATTGGTGGGTGGTATTCGTGCGTTTTCCGTCACACCGCTAGCGAGAGGGCGCCCTCCGCAAACACCGGCTAAAGCCGGCAAACAGGAGGGTTTATGCGTTGTGTTCGTTTCTGTGCCCGTGGTGTACTCGTGCTCTCTCTCGTCGCTTCACTGAGTGGTTCTGCGTTCGCCTTTCCGCGCCGTGCGGAGGACCCGACACCGAGGAACCCGATTCTGCGCGTGCTGTTGAAGTTGATTCAGATTGGGACGGGGGATGGCATCATCATTCCCACGCCCTGAACGTTACGCGCTGGCTACAAAAGCCCGGTCCGGCTCTTTGCGCAACGAATAGATGTATTGACGCACGTTTGCGGCCGTCGCAGCAGATGCACTGCGCGCGGCAATCGTCTCGCTGAGATATCCAAGCGCGGTGATTGCTCGCGTGTTGAGCTGTGCGGCCGTGAACTCGTTGACGATGCGCCGAGCGAGTTGCTCCGCTGGCGCGGCCATCTCTTGTGCCAGGAGAGCCTCGACGATATCAAGCCCGCAAAGCCCTGCTTCCTCGACGAGGCCATGGGCGAGGAATTGATCGCGAGTTTTCCCGAGATGGCGAATGCCATCGTCGATAAAGCCGCGTCGCACGAACATGCGTCCTCGCGCCAGTTCCACGTTCGCAACTTGTAAGGGAAGATCCAGTTTCTGGAACAGTTGAATCGCGCGCTTCAGGTGAGTTTCGGCCGTGTCGTATTCACCGAGCTCCACTGACGCGTGGCCGATATTGTTGTGAAGTGTCGCAACGGACTCGTCGTCGTTGAGTGCCTGGGCGACTGGAAGCAGATCATTCCAGACTTCCCGGGACTCTCGATAACGGCCCATATGGTGAAGCACTGCACCCTCGGCGATACCGCAGATGAGATGACGCCGCCGGTCGCCGTGATCGTCGAAGATTTCTTTGCTTTCCGCCAACAACGCGAGCGCTTCGTCGAAGCGCTGAACGTCTTGCAACGCGGACGCGCGTACCAGCCGCACGATGGCGCGGTCATGAGCGAGTGTGCCAAATGGATCGAGGAATTGTTCGGCCTGATCGAGGTCGGCCAAGGATTCGCGATATCGCGCTAGATACCATAGCGCTCGCCCGCGATCCTTCATCGCATGGGCGCGTACTTGCGCCATGACGATTGCGGGGTAGGTGTCCTCAGGGAGTGCTTGCGCAATTTTTGTGGCGAGGTCCGCGATCGCCACAGCCTCGAGTGCGTGTTTGTGCAGCCGCGCAACGCTTTCCTGCCCCAACTTCTCCAACGCCCCACTATTCCGCAACTCCTCCCGCTCCGCCAACCTTGGCCACTCCGCATACGGCGTCTCGCTCAGAAGGCGCGAGACGAGGGCGGCGGCGCCTTCGCGCTCCTGCTGCAGCTTGCGGGCGGTGGCGGCGAACTCGGCCACGCGCGCCGGGTCCGGGGGGCGGCGGCCACGGTCGAAGGGAACGAGCTTTTCGGAATCGCGGCTCATTGCAGTTTTCCCTTTTCGCCATACAGCGTCTCGGCGCGGCGCAGGCATTTGGCGATCAGCTTCTGCGCGTACTTTGGTTTGATCCCCAGCCGTTCCGCCACCTCGTTCACCGTACATCCCTCGAAATAGCGCATCGAGAGGATCTCGCGGCAGCGGGGGTTGAGGCACTCCAGCGCCTCACGCGCCGCCAGCTGGTCCGGCAGGCTGTCCAGAATCCGCACCGACGCCGGGTCCGCGCGGTCGAGCTCGCCCTCCGTCTCCGGCGCCACGTTGCGCGCATTCAGGCGCCAGTAATGCCGGCTGGCGTGGCAGATCGCGCCGACCAGCCATGGCCGCAGGTCGATCACGTCCTGGCTCTTGCGCAGATAGCTGATCAGCACGTCATGCGCGAGCGTCTCCGCCTCCGAATCCGGCACGCGGAACTTATGTATCGCGATCTGCACCAGCAGATCGAAATATCCGGCATAGACGACTTCGAACTGCCGGTCATCCTGCAGCTGATTTGTGAGCAGCGTCATGGCCCCGTTTTGGATTTAGGAACACCTTACCACGATCCGGAGGTAGGTATTCATGGATTTCCATACACTCCGTAGAAGAGGGGACGTGAGTGTCGCCGATAAGAGTCAAAACGAAGGGAATCAGTAACTTATACGTTCTGATCATCCACGCGCCGGGCGATCGCACGGCCGTCGTTGCGCGTTTTACCGCACGCCGGCCATGGGCAGGATTCTCCGTCGGAGAGGTCTTGCGGGTCGGCCGCGGACGGGTCCGGATCATCGAAATCATCCGCTATGCCGAACGTCGCGGCGAAGTCCTGGAACACGTCTGTGACGTTTTCACCCGCGCCGTCATCCGCAGGCGGCGCCGCGCGAAAAACGTCGTGAACCTGCCGCCGGGCGATCAATCGATCATCGCGCAGTTCATCCGCTACCACGTCCTCGTCCGCGTCTTCGGCGGCGATCCCGACGCCTGGCTCGCGCACATCCGCGCGCGCGGCGGCGGCGATCCTGCCGACTTGCGATTCGTCCGCTGGGTGCGCACGCGGCTGCGCAAAGATCCCGCGCTCCTGACGACGATCCGGCAGATGGTCGACGCCACTCCATTCTGGCGCGCCGCGGGTGCGTGAGGTAGGTTGCGCGCCGCATGGAACTGGTCATCAATCCGCGCGAGACGGGCTTCATCGCGCTCGACTTCGCCACGCTCTTCGGCAACGCCAATCCCGTGGTGCTCGAGATCGGATCGGGGAAGGGACGCTTTCTCATCGCCACGGCGGCGGAGCGTCCCGGCCTCAACCTGATCGGCATCGAAAAGTCGCTCCACTATCACCGCCTCATCGCCGAGCGCGTCGAAAAGCGCAAGCTCACGAATGTGCGGCTCATCAACCACGACGCCTTCCTCGTGCTGCAGAAGATGGTGCCGGACGCCTCCATCGCCGAGGTGCACATCTACTTTCCCGATCCCTGGCCGAGGCCGAAGGAACAGAAGCGGAGGATCGTTCGCCCGGAGGTGCTGATGGAGATCCGGCGCGTGCTGGTCGACGGCGGGAGCGGCATCTATGTCACCGATCACAAGCAGTACTACGAGAAGGCCGCGCCGCTCATCGAAGAATTCTTCCCTGCGGAGAGAAGAATCCCCGGGCCGGACGATCCGCCGAGGACGAATTACGAGGCGAAATACCGGTTGGAGGGGAGATCGATATACGAAGTGAGGTTTTGGAAGCGATAATCATCCCGTGCGTATCCTCGGCATCGACCCCGGCTCCGTGACCACCGGCTTCGGAGTCATCGACTATGAGCGCGGGCGATTGGCGCTCGTCGAGCAGGGATCGATCTCCACGCCGCGCGGGGCGGAGCTGCCGGAGCGGCTGGGGATCATTCACGAGCGGCTCCTGGCCGTCATCGCGCGCAGCGCACCGTCCGCGGTCGCGGTCGAGACGCCGTTCGCGGGACACAACATCAAGAGCCTGATCCAGCTCGCGCACGCGCGCGGCGTCATCCTGCTCGCCATTCGCAGCGCGCAGCTCGAGGTCTTCGAGTACTCGCCGCGCTCGGTCAAGAGCGCGGTCGTCGGATACGGCGGCGCGGAGAAAGAGCAGGTCGCGAAGATGGTGCGAATGCTGCTCCCGGGCTGTGCGTCGATGAAGATGTCGGTCGACGCCGCGGACGCGCTGGCGATTGCAATCTGCCACGCGCATACCGCGGGAACGGCCGCTCGTCTGAAGATCCGAGCATGAGCGCCTCGCTTCCGCAGGAACAAGCACTCGAGTCGCAAGCCCAGACGCCGCCGCCGCGCGGGCCTTTCGCGCGCACGTTCAGCGCGCTGCACTACCGCGACTTCCGCCTGCTCTGGTTCGGCGCGTTCATGTCGACCACCGGCACGTGGATGCAGACCGTCGCCCAGGGCTGGGTCGTCCTGAACATGACGAACTCCGCGTTCCTCCTCGGCGTCGACGGATTCCTGGCCACCGGGCCGATGCTCATCTTCTCGCTCTTCGGGGGCGTCGTCGCCGACCGCGTCGAGCGCAAGAAGATCATGCTCCTCTCGCAGTACCTGCAGATGACGTTCGCCTTCATCCTCGCGGTGCTGATCTTCTCCGGCAACGTGAAGGTGTGGCACATCTTCCTGCTCTCGTTCCTGACCGGCAGCGCGCAGTCGTTCAGCGGACCGGCCTACATCTCCTTGCTGCCGCTGCTCGTACGCCGCGAGGACGTGCCGAACGCGGTGGCGATGAACTCCGTGCAGTTCAACCTCGCTCGCGTCATCGGTCCGCTCCTGGCCGGCATCGCCCTCGCGGCGTGGGGCGCCGCGGCGTGCTTCGCCATCAACGGTGTCTCTTTCATCGCCGTGATCATCGCCCTCGCGATGATCCGCTCGCCGCAGATCAACAAAGACGCCGAGCCGCGCGGAATCGTCGACGAGATGAAAGAGGGATTCCGGTTCGTGCTGGGCCGCAAAAAGCTGCTCATGCTGACGTTCCTCGCGTTCGCCGGCACGTTCATCGGCATGCCGCTCGTCACCTTCCTGCCGGTCGTCGCGAAGTCGATCTTCGCCCTCGGCGCGCGCGGCTACGCGACGATGATGACGACCTACGGCCTCGGCTCGGTGAGCGGCGCCTTGCTTGTCGCGGCGACGGCGCATTCAGCGAAGAAGGGGAAAGTCGCGCTGGCGCTGCAGTTCGTGTTCGCGTGTCTCCTTGTCGCGTTCGCATTCTCCCGGCAGTTTCCGCTCAGTCTCGTGCTGCTCTTTCTCAGCGGGATGTGCGTCGTCGGCGTGATCTCGCTTTACAGCTCGCTCGTGCAGCTGACGACGAGCGACGCGATGCGCGGCCGGGTGATGTCGATCTTCATGCTCGCGTTCCGCGGCGGCATGCCCCTCGGCAACCTGATCGCCGGCTACGTCGCGAACCGCTGGTCGATCACGACCGCGCTCGCCATCAACGGCAGCGTCCTCGCGTGCGTCGCCCTGGCGTTCATCGCGCGGCGGACGGAGCTCGACGAAACGGCGCCAGCCACGATGCCAGCTTCGCCGTGAATTCGGGCGCGAACTTGTTCTGCTCGATCATCAGCGCGTGCCCGACGTTCGGGATCACCGCCACCTCGTAGTTCTTCTTCGCCGCCGCGCGCAACGCGAACTCGATCCGCCGCACGCTCTCCGCGACCGGCACGTTGTCGCGCTCATCGAGCTCGCCGAAGACGAACAGCACCGGCTGCTCGAGCACCGTCCAATACGGCATCGGATCGTAGGCCAGCACGCTGCGCATGAACGTCCAGATCTTCGCGTCCTGCTTGCCCGGAAATCCCGCCGCGACTTTCTTCGCCGGTCCGGCAAGCGCGCGCTCGCGCGCGGCGGCGTACGCATTCCAATCGCCGTTGATGAGATAGCGTCCCGCGGCGCGATTGAGCCGCACGACTTCTTCGACGTCGACGCCGGCCTGTTTCGCGGTGTTCGTCATCTCGACGAACGTCTGCTCCGCGTAGCTCACCGTCGCGCCGACGATGTCGATCACGAACGCAACGTCATTCGTCCTGGCCGCGGCGAGAGGCGCGACCCATCCGCCCTGACTCAGTCCTACCAGTCCGATCCGCGTTCGATCAATCTCGCCGCGCGTGCGCAGCAGCCGCACACCCGCGAGCGCATCCCCCGCGAGATCGTCGAACGATGCCGTCTGCCAATCCGCGCGTTTGTCGGTGAGCAGCACGGCCAGTCCGTTCGCCACGAGCAGGTCGGAGATGCCGCGCGCCCACGCGTTCGTGCGATCGCTGGCGCCGGAGCCTTGCAGGATCACCGCGGCCGGGAACGGACCGTCGCCGGCGGGGAGGAGCAGCTCCGCGCCGAGGGCGACGTTGCCGTTTGCGTAGCGGACGTCGGCCGCGCGCGCGCCGAGGGAGAGAAAGAGCAAGGCGATGGCGATCATGCGTCGCATGACCGCCAATTACGCTGCTAGCTGGTCGCCGGTTGCACGTTCGTCGTGGTGCTGTCCGTGCTCTTCTCCTTGAAGTAGAACGTGATGACGATGAACGCGAGCGCGATCCATTGCAGCGGCAGCGCGGCGGTCGCGCCCTTCGACGCCAGCGCGACATCGTGGCGCACGAGATAGATCACCGCCGTCGACAGCGCGACGCCGATGGCGAGCACCGATCGCAGGAGATCGTGCTGCGACTCCGCGGAGGTACCGGTGTTCTTGAAGTAGAACGAGATTGCCACCGTCGCGCCGCCGACCCAGGCGCCGCTGATCGAATTTCGCAGGCCGTTCGGGTGGTCGGTGATGAAGAGAAACACAGTGCCGGCGAGGAGGGCGAAGGCGAGGAAGAACTGCGACGCCAGCTCGAGCGCGGCCGCATTCGGCAGCGGCTGATTCCGGATCTCGGACGCTTTCTGGAGCTCCATTTGCGGCCGGTCCTTGAAGTAGTAGGCGACGACCATCACGAACACCGCCTCCCATTCCTTGGCCATGTCCGCGCCGTCCGACGTCAGGAACCAGGTGATGGCGATGACGATCGCAGCGATCAGCGCGCGGATCAGTGTGTCGATACGTTGTCTGTTCATCTTTCGATCTCCATTGACGAAAGTTTTCGTTGACTTGACGAAGGCTTTCGTCAATCATGCGCACTCATGAAGAAATCATTACCGGTCCCGACGCCTGCTGAGCTCGAGATTTTGCACGTGCTCTGGCGCCTCGGGCAAGCGACGGTACGGCAGACGTACAACGCGCTGGTGGTGGATCGCGACGACGAGCGGGTGTATTCGACGACGCTGAAGATGATGCAGATCATGACGGAGAAGGAGCTCGTCGTGCGCGACGACTCGGTGCGGCCGCAGCTGTACCGCGCGGCGCAGCCCAGGGAAGCAGTCGAGGGGCAGATGCTCTCGGATTTGAAAGAACGAGCGTTCGGAGGATCGGCGAGCCGGCTGGTGCTGCGCGCGCTCGCGGCGGAAAAAATCTCTACAAAGGACCTCGGCCGCATCGAAGAGCTGCTCGCGAAGATGGAGCGCGGGCGATGACGGTGTTTCTCTCCGGAGTGCTCGTGCACTCGTTGTGGCAGGCGCTGGTCGCCGCGGCCCTGGTCGCGGGCTTCCGCGCCCTCGGCACGCGCGCGGAGTGGCGCTATCCCGTTGCCTGCATCGCGTTCTTCGCCGTTCCCGTCGCCGCGGTTGCGAGCCGGTGGAAGCCCGCGCCGATCGCCCTCGACGGCGTCGTCGACTCCTGGCATCGCTGGATCGTCGCCGGCTGGAGCGTCGGCGTCTGCGCGCAGGCCATTCCGCTCTTCTTCGCCGTCCGCCAGCTCGTGCGGCTGCGTCGCAACGGCGAGCGTGCCGAAGACGAGTTGATGCAGCGATTCGAAGTGCTTCGCGAAGCGATGCGCGTGCGTTTCCACGTCGAGCTTCGCGTGATCTCCGAGAAGCTCGCGCCGATGGCGTTCGGTCTGGTGCGGCCGGTGATCGTCTTTCCGCTCGCGCTGCTGCTGCGATTGCCGCAGGACGAAGTCGATGCGGTGCTGCTGCACGAGCTCGCGCATCTGCGGCGGCGCGATCCGTGGATCAACGCCGCGCAGATCGTCGTCGAGTCGCTGTTCTTCTTCAATCCGGCGCTGCTCTGGATCTCGAAGCGGATCCGCGCGGAGCGCGAGCTTTGCTGCGATGCGCTCGTGCTGACGAGCGGCGGCGGGCGCATCGAATACGCGCGCGCGCTCGCCGGCATGGCCCGTTTCTTCGCGCCCGCCGTGGCCACTGGCGCGACTGGCGGCGATCTCGTCGTGCGCATGGAGCACCTCGCCGGCATTTCGCCGCGGCGCTCCTGGGCCGGGGCGCTGGCGTTCTTCCTCGGCGCGGCGATCGTGTTCGCATCGACGGGCGCGGGGCAGGATTGGATCGCGCGGCTGGGCGACGAGCGGTGGTACGTGCGTGCGGCGGCGGTCGATCGCTTGAGCAAGATGGATACGCCGGAATCGACGGCGGCGCTCGTTCGCGCGCTCGAGGATGGCAACTGGTCGATTCGCCAGCAGGCGATCGACGCGCTGGTCGCGCGAGGGGATCCGAGCGTGATTCCGGCGCTGCGGCGGCGGTCGCGCGAAGATCCCAATTGGGCGGTGCGCGCGGCAGCGGCGAACGCGGTTTCTACGCTTCGCTGAGTGAAAGCGGCAACTGGCGTTGCCGCACTCCAGAAAGGTGTGTCTATGCCATTCGTGTTTCTTCTCGTACTGCAAACATTTCTTCATCGCGCCGAGGCGTTTGGCTTCGATGGCAAGGTAGTCGTCGCAAAGCACGGCAAGGTACTCGTGGACGGCGCGTACGGCTTTGCCGATCGCGAGCGCGGGATCAGGAACGATCGCGACACGGTCTTCGGCATCGCCTCGCAGACGAAGCAGTTCACGGCGGCGGCGATTCTCATGCTCAAACTGAACGTCGACGATCCGATTACGAAGTTTCTAAACGATGTCCCCGAGGACAAGCGCGACATCACGCTGCATCAACTCCTCACGCACACGTCCGGCTTGATGCAGGGCGACATCGTTCCCGATTTCGCGGAGATCACGCCGGACGAGCTGATTCGAAAAATCCTCGCCTCCGAGCGCAAGCCGCCGGGCGTGTGGCGGTACTCGAACGCCGGCTACACGCTCCTCGCCGCGATCATCGAGCGCGCCTCGGGCAAGCCCTACGCGACGTTTCTTCGCGACGCCATCTTTGCTCCGAACGGAATGCGAAACAGCGGCGTAATCGGCTTCGATGTCCCGCGCAAGAGAGCGATCGCGTATCGCGGGCTGAATCCGCAGCGGACGTGGAAGGTGAACTGGCGCACGTGGGGCGGCGGCGACGTCTTCTCCACCGCGCGGGATCTCTATCGCTGGGAGCTCGTGCTGCGCAGCGGGCGGTTCGCGAAGATGTTTCAACCGTATGTGAAGCTGCCGGACAGCGAAGACCAGTACGGCTACGGCTGGTTCATCTCGCCGAAATTGATCGAGCATGGCGGCGATACGGAGATGGGATACCACTGCGCCTTCCGCCGCTATGTCAAAGACGGCGTGACGGTGATCATTACCGGCAATCGCACCGAGGTGAATGGGACGTGGCAGCGGTGGGGCGTGCAGGATGCGATCGCGGCGATCGCGCTCGGGGAAGAGTTCAAGCAATTGCCGGAAATCGGAAAAGGAAAGAAGCCGCGCGCGGGAACCTACGACGAATTCAAACTTCGCTACGACGGTGGCCAGCTCGTGATCGAAGCGCGAACTCCGGCGGCG
>DATFHJ010000270.1:0-2722 GCA_035248585.1 Thermoanaerobaculia bacterium | reverse complement strand
TTCAAAGCGAGCGACGCGAAGGCGCCGGTGCTGATCTGGTTTCACGGCAACGCGGGCAATCTCACCGATCGCGCCGAGATGGCGGCGGAGATCGCGAAGCGCGGCGTGTCGGTGTTCGTCTTCGATTGGCGCGGCTACGGCCGAAGTGAAGGACGCGCATCGGAGTCGGGACTCTTTCGCGATGCGCTCGGGGCCTTCGATTTCGTGCAGGCGATGAAGCCAACGTCGATCGTCCTCTACGGTGAGTCCCTTGGTGGTCCGTACGCCGCCTTTGCAGCGAAAGAGCGCAAAGGCGCGCACGCGGTCATCATCGAGAACTCCTTCCCATCCTTGATGGCGCTCGGCAACGCGCTGTACAAGCTCGGCTGGACCGCGCCGTTCGCGCTGCGGACGTCGAAGTGGCTCAACGAAGCGGGCGTGCCGGTGCTGGTGATGCACGGCACCCGCGACGCCGTCATCCCCTACTCCCTCGGCAAACAGCTGTATGACGAGCTGCGCGTCCCGAAGGAGCTGCTCACCGCCGACGCCGGGCACTGCGAAATTCCGCGGATCGCAGCCGGCCGCTACTATGACGCGGTCATAAAGTTCGCAAAGTAGCGGTTATCATCCGAACCTATGTCCTCGTCCCGCTGCCTCCGTTGTAAAGCCGAGATCGATTCCGCGTTCCGGGCCTGCCCGCATTGCGGGGAAGTCGTCACCGAGTTCACCCGCCAGTACACGGGCAACCTGCTCGACGGCAAGTACGAGATCATCGAGCGCCTCGGCGCGGGCGGGATGGGCCAGGTCTTCAAGGCCACGCACAAGTACCTCGGCGCGACGCGCGTGATCAAGGTCGTGCATCCGCAGATCTCGGAGAACAAGGACGCGCAGGACCGCTTCCTCCGGGAGGCCCGCGCGGCGACGAAGGTCACGCACCCGAACGTGGCCACGATGTACGACTTCGCGGCGCTGCCGGACGGCTCGAGCTACATGGTTTCGGAGTTCATCGACGGCGAGAACCTCGCGCAGAAGCTGAAGACGCGCGGGACGCTGCCGCCCAAGGAAGCCATCGGCATCATCATCCAGACGCTGAACGGCCTCGACGCCATTCATCGCGCCGGCATCGTGCATCGCGACGTCAGTCCCGAGAACGTCATGATCACCCGCGACGGGACGGTGAAGATCATCGACCTCGGCGTGGCGAAGGTCGACGACGTCGCGGAAGTCAACGCCACGCGCACCGGCATCTTCGTCGGAAAGCTGCGCTACGCATCGCCCGAGCAACTCGGCATTCTCAACGAAGGCGAAAAGATCGACGGCCGCGCGGACGTGTACGCGACCGGCATGGTGCTGTACGAGCTGCTCACCGGCCGCCCACCGTACGAAGCGAAGTCGCCGCACGAGTACTTTCTGATCCACACGCGCGAGCAGGAAACGGCCATCAGCGCGCTGCCGCAGGACATGCCGGGCAGCGCCGCGATCCAGGAAGTGCTGAAGCGCGCGCTCGCGCGCAACCGCGACTTGCGTTTCGGCAACGCGAAGGAATTCGCGAAGGCACTCGAAGACATCGAGCGGACGTTGCCCGATCCGCGAGCGATGCCGACGATGGCATTGCCCCTCGATGGCGATGAGACGATGCGGATGAAATCGCAGCAGGTGCAGATCGACACGCTGCATCGCGAGACCGTGCGCACCGAATCGCCGGCACCGCCACCCCAACCGTTCGCGCCCGCTCCCGCCGCCGTCACCGCGGCGGCGACGCTGTTGACGCCGTTGCCCGCGCAGAATTTCGCCGCGCCGCCGCCCATCGTCACCGATGTGCCGCAGGCGAAGATGGAGTCGGGCATCAAGCCGATCTGGGTCGTGCTCGCCGTCCTCCTGATCGCATTCGCCGCGATCGCCGGCGGTGCATTGGTGCTGTGGCCGAAGGTGAAGTCGATGATCGCCTCGAAGCCGCCGGTGACGGAGACGGCTCCTCCACCGGCCACGACGACCACGCAGGCGCCGCAGGCACAGGTCGCCGAAGCGTCGGTGAACGTCGTCCCGACGGACACGCAGCCGCAGATCATCGAGACCACGACCACGCAGTCGCCGGTGCTGTCCGCGCCGATCACGACCACGACGGCCGCCCCGCCCGCCACCACCACGTACAAGCCGCCGGTCGTGGAGAAACCGCCCGTCGTGGTGCAAAAGCCGCCGGTGGTGCAGAAGCCGCGCGAGGAAGAGCCGCCACCGCCGCCCGTGTACTCGTCGTCGGTGGAAACGTACGTCGACGGCAGCGACGACTCCGACACGAACGATCGCGCGCTCGAGCACGCGCGCCAGTTGCTGCGCGGCGTGAAGTCCGTCGAAGTGCACGGAGGCGCGCTGGAGCAGGTGCTCATCTCTGCGCTGAGCGACGAAGTTCCGTTCATCCGCGTCGCCGACAACGCCGGCGTCGTCATCCGCTTCGACGGAAAAGTCGAAGGCATCGGCCGCGGCCGCAAGACCCGCGAAGGCCACGGCACCGTCACGAAAAACGGCCGCGTCGTCTTCCGCTACGAAATGCCGAACGAGGTCTACCGCATCGGCCTCCCGCCCGCGAACGCGTTCGCGCGCGTGTTGAGCGACGTGTTCACGGACGATTGAGTTTCGCCGCGGCACCTCCTCGTGTCCAACGCATCAGGAGGCACTTCATGCGCGCGATTCGAACGGCGGCCCTCAACTCCGAGATCAACGTCACTCCGCTCGTCGATGTCTGTCT
>DATFHJ010000269.1:0-3294 GCA_035248585.1 Thermoanaerobaculia bacterium | reverse complement strand
TCTTGCCGGCGCCGTTCGGACCGAGGAGGCCGAGGACGCCGCCGCGCGCGGTGAGCGTCACGTCGCGGACGCCGTAATTGCCGGAGCGGAAGCGTTTGGAGACCGATTCGATGCGCAACATGGGCCGGTATACGGCCGTTTTGCCGGGAAGTTGCGCTTCCGCTCAGTGCTCGTGCGTGCGCCGCAACCGCACTTCTTCGAAGAGCTGCACGTTCTGATCTTCGATGCGCGCGAGTGCGGCGAGCAGTTTCGTCCGCTCCTCTTCGCGCAGCCCGGCCGAGACTTCGTCGAGCGTGCGCCGCAGCCGGACCACCTGGTCTCCGATATGGAAGAGGACGTTGAGAATGTCGCCGGAGTTCATCCGGCACGCATTCTGCGACCTCCCTTCGCGCCGGACCATCCGGAAGCGTAAAGATGCAGAACCTGGAAGCGAATCGGGTGCTGGCGGCGCTGCCGCAGTTGAGGGCTCAGACGGAGATCCTGGAGCCGCCCTACGGCGATACGCTGATCGAGCAGGGCGAGCCGAGCCCGCTCGTTTACTTCCCGCTGCCCGGGGCGGTGCTCTCGCTGACGCGCGCCGTGCAGAACGGCACGCAGGTCGAGGTCGGCGTGATCGGATTCGAGGGGATCGGCGGCATCGCCGGCGTGCTCGATCCCCGCCGCTCGATCGATCGCGGAGTCGTGCAGGCGGAGGGGACGTTTGCCACGATTTCGGTTGCCGCGTTCACCCGGCTTCTCGGCAGCGACGACGCCGTGCGCGCGCTCTTTTTCCGCTACACCAACGCGTTCCTGATGCAGGTCGCGCAGACGGCGCTCTGCAACCGGCTGCACCTGCTCGAGCAGCGGCTCGCGCGCTGGCTGCTGATGATGCACGACCGCGTGCAGTGCAACGAGATGCGGATGACGCAGGAGTTTCTCTCGCACATGCTCGGCACGCGGGTGGCGGGCGTGAACGAGGCCGTGGCCTCGCTGGTCCGCGCGGGGCTGATCGCTCACACGCGGCAGCGGGTGACGGTGCTGGATCGCGGCGGCCTGGAGGCCGCCGCGTGCGAGTGCTACGCCGTGGCGCGCGACGAGATGGAGCGCGCGACTATTTGATCGCGCCTTCCTTGCCGACGACGCGGCGCAGGATGGCGGTCTGGCCGAGGTGATAGCCCTCGTGGACCGTGCTCTTCATCAGTAACGTGCCGAGCGTTTCCGGTCCGCCGCCGGGGCTGAACGGCGCGGGGGCCGCGAGCTCTTCGTCGGAGAGCGAGGCGACGCCGGCGAGGATGCGCTCGTGGGTCTCGCGGAACGCCCGAACGACCTCGTCGAACGGAAGATAGCTCGCGGGGATGGCACCGCTCGAGCCGCGGCGATAGAGCGCCTGGGTGTCGTCGCCCCATACCGGATGCTGGTGCAACGACGGGAGGAGCAGGTTGCGCGTGGCCACGACGTGGCCGACGAGCCAGTTGATGTGATTTCCGGTCTCGACGGCGCGGACGAGGCTTTCCTCGTGGGTGATGCCGTCGAGGTTGACCTTGGCGATGAAGAAGTTCATCCCGAACTGCGTGGCGAGGGTCTCGGCGAGGGCATAGGTCTGCGTAGCGATCATCGTTTTCTCCTCGGCTGTCTTGCGGTACGATATTACGAGATCGTAGTAAATTCAAGTGTGACGAAATCGGAATATATGGCTTTGACCTACCTCTCCCCTCTCCACCGCGCGACGCGCCAGATCGGGCTCTGGTTCGAGCAGCACCTGACCGACATGGCCGGAACGGAAGGGCATCTGCTGACGTATCTCGTGCCGTACGGCCCGTGCCCGGTCTCCGAGCTCGTGCGCGTCTTCGGCTCGAAGCACTCGACGATGACGAGCCTCCTCGATCGCCTGGAGACGCGCGGCTTCGTCGAGCGCAACGACAATCCCGACGACAAGCGCTCCTACCTCATCGCCCTGACACCGAAGGGACGCAAAACCGCCTCGCGCGTGAACATGCTGGTGGAAGAGATCGAGCGCGAGATCGGCAAGCGCGTGTCGAAGCGGGATTTGGCGGGATTTCAAAGGGTGATGGAGGCAGTCGCGGAGGCGACGGGTGTGACGGTGAGGAAGTGACGCGCGTCCAACTTGCGTGAGACTTCTTCGCTCCGTTCTCCGCATTCTCCTCGCCGTCGCCGTTTGCGTGGCCTCGCTCTTCCTCGGCGCGATGGCGTTGATGCGCCAGCCGGTGTTTGCCCGCGAGAAGACGAGTCTTCGGGACCATGCCGATGCCGCGAGGCTTCGCGCGCACGTGCAGTTTCTGACCTCCCGCGTGCGCAGCGCGGATCATCCCGACGAACTGCGCGTGGTCGCCGCGTACATCGCCGATCGCTTTCGCGCGTCAGGAGCAACCGTGGAAGAGCAGGTGTTTCGCGAGTATCGGAACGTGATCGCGCACTTCGGCCCGCGCGATCCGAACCTGCCCGTGCTCATCATCGGCGCGCATTACGACGTATGCGGCGATCTTCCCGGCGCCGACGACAACGCCAGCGGCACCGCGGCGATCCTCGAGCTCGCGCGTCTCCTCGGGCGCACGCCTCCGAACACTCCGGTGATGCTCGTCGCGTTCACGACCGAGGAGCCGCCGTTCTTCGGCTCTGAAATGATGGGGAGCGCGGTGCACGCGGCGAGTCTCAAACGCCCTGTCATCGGAATGATGAGCCTGGAGATGATCGGCTACTTTCGCGGCGAGCAGCGGTGGACGTCGTGGGTGCTGTCGCTGATGTATCCGAGGAAGGGCGATTTCATCGGCGTGTGCGGCGGCTGGCGCGATCGCGTGCTCGCGCGGCGGACGAAGCGCGCGCTGAACGCGTCCGGCATTCGCACGGTCAGCTTCACCGGACCGCGCACGATGCTCGATGCATCGGATCAGCGCAACTACTGGTCGCGCGGATGGCCGGCGGTCATGGTGACGGACACGGCGTACGAGAGAAACCCGAACTACCACACCGCGCGGGACACGGCGGACACGCTGGACTACGCGCGGATGGCGCGCGTAGTCGACGGCGTGTTTCGGGTGGCGCTCAGCCCTTCTTGATCTGCAGCCGCGGCGGTTCCGCGAGGCGCGCGAGCTGCTGGGTGTTGTTCGTCGCGCGGCGCTTCTGGATCGGGAGGCGGGTGTAGACCTGCGTCGACAGGATCGACGCGTGGCCGAGGATCTCCTGCACTTCGCGGATGTCGGTGCCGGACGAGACCAGCATCGCGGCCATGGTGTGGCGCAGCGCGTGCGGGGTCACGTGACGCTTGATGTCCGCGAGACGGACGTGCTTTTTGAAGAT
>DATFHJ010000268.1:0-14541 GCA_035248585.1 Thermoanaerobaculia bacterium | reverse complement strand
CGGTCGCGTCGGTGAAACGGCCCTTTCCATCATTTAAATACAGGGCGTTGCCGGCGCCGCTGAGGATCAGCACGTCGGCGTCGCCGTCGTTGTCGATGTCTTCCGCGGCCACGCCCGCGCCGCCGAACGTCGGCGGCACCGCGAGGCGGACCGCGTTTCCTTCGACGACCTGATAGCCGCGGATGAAGCGCGCCAGCCAGTCGGACATGCGGTGCTCGAAGGCGATGCCGCTGCTCGAGGTGACGTCGGTGAAGTACTTGCCGCCTTTTCCGCTCTTCGCCGCCGGCGCGGAGGCGATCGCGGCAGGCGTCTTCTTCGGCGCCGGCATCGAGGCATGTTTGTCGAGCTTCGCCTGGATGGTCTTGATCGATTTCTCCAGATCGCTCAGTTGCAGCCGCTCGCGCTCTTCTTTCTCGGCGATCTGGCCGGCGATGCGCAGGATGAGCACTCCCTCCTGCGCCGCGCCTTCGGTGAGCAGCTCGGCCGCGAACGGATCGGGCTCGATCGTGCCTTTGTAATTCGGATCGTTGATGGCCTGGCTGAGATAGAGCCAGTGGATGCCGGGATCGCGGAAGGAGTCGAGGTCGTAGGCCTCGATGACGACCCGCTCCTCTTTCGGCAGGCGCGGGAAGTAGATGATGTCTTCGTACTGATTGGCCTCGTGCGGCTGGAAGAGCTGCAACGCGGCGTGGACGTCGCCGACGCGGATCAGCGGATGGCCGTTCTTCTTCGCTTCCTTGTCGGCCGCGAGCAGGACGTCGTTCATCCAGTTGATCATCACGTTCGTGAATTGATCGCGGAACGCCTTTCCTTCCTCGGGGTCGGACGGCCACATGTGACGGGCCATGTAGACCTGCAGGTTGCGCAGAAAGACGGCCATCGAGAGGTTGTTGTATTTCTCGAACGCGCCGAGCTTCTCGGCGACGATGGCTTTGATGGTGGCGAATTTTTCGCCCTGCGGTGGAGCGGCGGGCTTCAGCCCGCCGACTGCCTCGCGAGAAATCGGCGGGCTAAAGCCCGCCGCTCCAACGACGGTTTTCCACGCGGACTTCAGGACGTCGGCGCCGAGGCGCTCGCGGTTGAGCGTGCGCGACGCGCGATCGGCGCGCTGCAGCGCGGCGAGCGTGACGAGATCGACGGATTCTTTGAACAGCTCGACCGCGTCCGCGGTCAGCGGAAGGAGCCTCGCATCGCCGAGAGATTCCTGCTGCACCGCGAGGACGGCGCGCAGCGCGTAGGCGACGGTGCCGTACTGGCGCTTGTCGCGCGCGGTGATCTGCACGTCGCCGCGCACGGTCCAGGAGCCGTCGGCGTTCATCGCGTACGGCACCGTGGCCTGCAGTACCGGCTTCAGCTCGTCGACGCCGACTTCGCTCTTCCCCGCCGCGCGCGCGGCGCTCGACGCTTTCTCCCACACGGCGCGGATGTACTGCTTCTGGAGCTCGATCTTCGCGAACCGCGCCTCGGATTCGAGCGGCGTTCCGTAAATGAAGTCCTCGAGCCGGCTCGCGGTCGCATAGCACTTCGGATCGCGCACCGACTCCAGCTCGCCGATCTCATTGATGATGGTCGGGACCTGTGCGCTGGCAACGAGAGAGACAGAACAGACAAAGATCAACTGAAGCGTACGCCTGCGGGCCATGGGATGGACTCCTTCGGATCTGTGGGGAGGATTTTAAACGACTACGGCTTCCAGAGCTTGTTCGGCTCCCCCTTCTCCCACGGCTTGTAGGAAAGTGAAAAATCGATGCGCTTCGCGATCGGCGGGTGCGAGTAGCGCCAGAACTTGATGAACGGGTGGGGACTCGGATCGCGTTTCGAGTCCTCGGCGAGCTTGACGAACGCGCGCGCCATCGGCTCGTTCAGGTGCGTGACCTCGAGCGAGAAGATGTCGGCGTTGTGCTCGAGGTGGCGGGAGAAGCTGCTGCCGACCGGCGAGAGGAGGAAGCTGATCACGCTCACGATCAGCAGCAGCCACGGCACCGAGGCCGGATCGCCGGAGCCCGTGATCCCCCACTTCGCTCCCCACCGTGCGATGCCGCGGTCATGAATGCGCTGCCCGATCCAGTAGACGCCGAAGGCGAGGGCGATGAAGAACGCCAAACCCTTCCACATGTGCTTCATGACGTAGTGGCCCATCTCGTGGCCCATGACCGCGAGCACTTCGTCTTCCGTCATTTTGGCGAGCAGCGTGTCCCACATCACGATCCGCTTCGTCGGCCCGATGCCGTTGACGTACGCGTTCATGGTCTTGGTCTGCTTCGATTTGTCGACCTGATAGACGTTGCCGCCTTCGATCCCTGCGCGCGACGCGAGCGTGAGCAGCGACTGCTTGAGATGCTCGTTCTTCAGCGGCTCGAATTTGTTGAAGACGGGATCGAGGATGACGGGCTGGATGACGACCATGAGCAGGATGAAAGGAATCGTCAGCGCCCATAACAGCAGCCACCACCTGCGCACCTTCCGAATCACCAACAACGAGATGGTGCCGACGATCACGCTGATGAACAGTCCGATGGCGAGCTCCTTCGCTTCATCGGACAGCCACGCGCCGAACGTCTGATCGCTGAGATCGAACTGATGCGGTACGACGTAGCTCGCGTAATACGACAGCGGAAGGTCGAGGAGCGCGGTGGCCAGGACGAAGAAGACGATGTAGAGCGCCGTCATCAACCACCAGCGCTTCGTGATCCTCGCCGCGAGATCACGCATTCGACGCGACGCGCCGCTGAGCAGGAGCAGCGCGAGCACGCCGATCCCGTACGCCGTGCCGGCGAAGTAGAGCGTCTCCACGATCCGGCTGTGCCGGACCATCTCCGGCGTGACCTTGACGGCGATCGGCTTCTCTTCTTTTTTCTCTTCAGGCCTCGGCTGCGCGATGACGGCAACCGTGACGGCGACGAGCGCGGCGGCGAGAGCGACCTTCACAAACGTGCGCATTACGAAAACCGAGTTTACTCGACACCCTGTGGAGCGGCGGGCTTTAGCCCGCCGGGATTCTTCCGAATTTGACCGGGATTCCGGCGGGCTGAAGCCCGCCGCTCCACGGGTCGTAGCGAGAAACCTAGCCGAGGGAAAATCGTTTCGTGCCGATCTGGAATGACACGCATGCGTATCGGAGCCGGCTCCCGCATTTGGTCAAACGCGATCGTCCTTACTTCGTCACGTTTTGCACTCAAGACAGACAGCAGCTCGAGCCGAGCGAACGCGATATCGTCATAGCGTTCTGCATTCGCGATCACGACACATTGTGTTGGCTCGATTGCGTGGTGGTCATGCCGGATCACGTGCATCTGATTTTGACGCCTCTCGGCGAGGTGACACTCGCAAAGGTCCTCGGACGCATCAAAGGCGCCTCGGCAAGAGCCGTGAATCGCCTTCGCGGCCAGCGCGGACGCCTCTGGCAGCGCGACTCGTTCGATCGCATCGTGCGATGCGATGAGAATCTGTACGCAAAGCGCGACTACATCTTCAACAACCCGGTGAGGAAGGGCCTGGTGAAGCGGTGGGAGGATTACCCTTGGATTTGGCCGAAACCGGCGGGCTGAAGCCCGCCGCTCCACAGGTTATCGCGTCAACATCACCTGCTTGCCATCCCGGATGAGTTTGCGCACGCGGGGGATCCACTGGCGGCGATCGTCGCCCATTGTGTGCAGGTATTCGAGGACGTAGATCTCGCCGTTCGCGACGGCGACGGCGGTCGGGGACCAGGGGGTGCGCATGCGGAGCAGCGGCTCGATGCGGCCGCGGGTGATCTTCAGCAGCGCGCCGCAGCCGGCGGCGGCGACGTACACCGTGCCGTCGGGGGCGACGGCGAGGCCGCGCAGGTAGGGCGGGTATTCCGTGCCGGGAATCGGCTCGCAGTTCGGGACGGCGACGTTCTCGACGATCGTGCTCACGACTCCGCGACGATCGATCTTCCGCACGGCAGCGTCCTCGGTGTAATAGAGCGAGCCGTCCGGTGTGACGGTCAGGCCGTTCACCCAGCGCGCGGAGGCGGGCAGCGTGGCGAAGACCGAGTCGCCGCGCATCATCTGCAGACGGCCGTGGAGCCGTGCGTAGTACAAAGCGCCGTCACGTCCGATGGCAATCGGCAGGTCGCTCGACAGCAGGAGCGGCCCTGCTGCGCGAAGCTCACCGCCGGGAATCGACGGCAACTTCGCAGGCGCGACGCCGAGCGCGAACCAATGAAACGCCGGGCCTTCGAGCCGCGTCACGCGGCCGTCGCGCTCGATGGCGAAGAGGCCCTTACCGGTGTCGACGTAGTAGACGCGCCCGTCGGCCGCGACGGCGATGGCGGAGCCAGGGTGCCCTGACGCCGTCGCGGCCGCGAGGAGCAGAAGTGCCCCGACAACTACTAACCTCGCAACGCCTCCACCGGCTGCAGACGCGACGCGGTGAGCGACGGGTACAGCCCCGCAAAGAGTCCGACAGACACGGCGAAGCCCGTGGAGACGAGTACGCCGAACGCCGACACCGGCAAGCCCGCTGGGAAAAACTGCGCGATCAATCCGACGACGCCGATGCCGAGGAGCAGACCGATCCCCGCGCCGACGACCGAGAGCGTCACCGACTCGATCAGGAACTGCGCGAAGATGTCGACGTCCGAAGCGCCCATCGACTTGCGCAGCCCGATCTCGAACAGCCGCTCGGAGATCGAGATCTTGAGCACCGAGAAAATCCCGACGCCGCCGATGAGCAGCGACACGCCGGCGATGGAGAAGAAGACGATGCGCCAGTTGCGCAGAATGACTTCGATCTGCGCGCGCTCCTTGATCATCTCCTTGCCGATGTTGTTGAGGCGCGTGTCGCCGATGTTGTTATGGGCCTGGCGGAACCGCGCCGTGGCCTCATCCTCGGCGGCTACGCTTTTCTCCGGCGCGATCGCTTTCGCGAGCATGTACGAGATCGCGTTCGCGCGGCCGAACATGTCGCGGTAGACGGTCCACGGCACGTACACGCCGCCCATTTCCTTGCGGAAGTCGTCGTCGTCGACGAAGTTGTTCCCCATCTTCGCGCCGACGCCGATCACGGTGAGGCGGCGTCCGCCGACATTGACCTGGCGGCCGATGGCATCTTCGCCGCCGAAGAGATTCTTCTTGAGAGTGAAGCCGAGCACCACGACGGATGCCGCCGTGTCGACGTCGCGCCTGCTGACGAACCGGCCGCTGGTGAGCTGACGGTTCCGGATCTCGCGATACTCGGGCGTGACGCCGTAGACGTCCACGCGCCGCGTGACGTTGCCGGCGGTGACGACGGCGCGCGTCTCGCCGACCGGCGCCATCTCGTCGATGTTCTGCGTGTCCTCGAAGGCTTTGATGTCTTCGATGCGCAGGCCGCGCGAGAGGTGCGCCTTGGCGCGCTCGACACGATCGACGGGCGTGCGCCGCGTTGCCACGATCACGCCGTCGAGGCCGAGGTCGTTGATGCCCTTGAGCACGGAGTTCTGCACGCCGTCGAGCACGGACATGACCACGACCAGCGCCAGCGTGCCGAGGATCACGCCGAAGAGCGTGAACGCGGAGCGGAGAGGATGTCCTTTGACTTCCTCGAGAGACGTTCTGACGGATTCGCCGATCTGCATCGTTTACTCCACGCGCAACGCGTCAATGGGATTCAAACGCGACGCGCGAAGCGCCGGGTACATGCCGAACACGAGGCCCGTGCCCGCGGCGAAGATCAGCGCGTTGACGATCGTGCCGGGCGTGACGACGGCCGGGTTGCGCGTCAGGAGCGAGATGCCCTGCGTGAAGAGCTTGCCGACGAAGAGGCCGAGGAATCCGCCGAAGACGGAGACGAGCAGCGACTCGGTCAGCATCTGGAAAAAGATCTGCACCGGCGCGGCGCCGACGGCCTTGCGCGTGCCGATCTCGCGCACGCGCTCGTTGAACGAGGCCAGCTGGATGTTCATGACCACGATCCCGCCGACGAGCAGCGAGATGAGGCCGCAGATCATGAACGTGACGTCGTACATCTTGTTCTCGGACTCGTTGCGGGCCAGGTTGGCCACGCGCGAGAACACTTCGTAGTCTTTGGTGTGGTGCTGGCGGTAGAGGATCTTCTCCAGCTCCGCCACCGCTTCCTTGTGCTTCTTCACGTCTTTCATGCGCGCGTGCATGAACGAGATGCGCCCCTGCTTCAGCGGCTCGCCCTTGCGCGTCATCATCGTGGTGATGGGGATGTACATCTGCCGGTTCATCCAGCGCAGCGCGTTCTGCTTCTGATCGAAGCTGAAGTACTTTTCCTCCATCACGCCGACGACGAGATAGCCGGCGCCGTTGAGGAAGATCGTTTTTCCGACGGGGTCGTCACTGCCGAAGAATTCAGCGGCGCGGGTGGTGCCGAGGACGGTCACGCGCGCGGCGGAGGCGAGATCGCTGTCGGTGATGAACCGCCCGCGCTCGACTCTGAAGAAGCTGATCGGCGAGTACGCGGGCGTGACGCCCATGACCGGCCGCGTGCTGTCCTTCCCGTTGTAGCGGATCGTCATCTGGTCTTCCGACACCGGGGAGACGAGATTGATCTCCTTGGCCTCGGCGCGCACGGCCATCGCATCCGCGTACGTCAGTCCCTTCGACGCATTCGCCCTCGCGTCCTGCGTCACTTTGTCCGATTGCTTGTTGCCGATCCAGATGCGCTCGATGCCGCCGCTGATGCGGTAGTACTTCATCGACGCTTCTTTTCCGGCGACGGAGAGCGAGAAGGTGGCGACGATCGAGCCGACGCCGAGGATGATCCCGACGAGCTGCAGCAGCGTGCGCCCGAAGTGATCCTTGATGTCGCGGAGGCCGTCGATGATGGCTTCGAGAATCAGCATGGCTCAGTCCATGTCGTCGCCAACGGCGATGAGACCGTCGACGATCTTGATGCGGCGATGCGTACGCGCGGCGATGGCGGGATCGTGGGTGACGAGGATGATGGTCTGGCCGTTTGCCGCGAGCTCTTCGAAGAGGCGGATGATCTCGTTGCCGGTTTTCTGATCGAGGTTGCCGGTCGGCTCGTCGGCGAGGATCACGGACGGGTTGTTGACGAGCGCGCGGGCCACGGCGACGCGCTGGCGCTGGCCGCCGGAGAGCTCGCCGGGACGATGCTTGGCGCGATTGGCGAGGCCGACGCGGTCGAGCGCGGAACGCGCGCGCTCTCTCCGCTCGTCGCTGTCGATGCCGGCGTAGAGCAGCGGCAGCTCGGCGTTTTTCAGGATCGTGGCGCGCGGCAGGAGGTTGAAGGTCTGGAAGACGAAGCCGAGCTTCAGGTTGCGGATCTTCGCCAGCTGGCGCGCGGAGAGCGTGGCGACGTCTTCGCCGTCCAGCCAATACCGTCCCTCGGACGGCGTGTCGAGGCAGCCGAGGATGTGCATCAGCGTCGACTTGCCCGAGCCGGAGGGACCGATGATCGAGACGAACTCGCCGCGATCGATGTGCAGGTCGATGCCGCGAAGCGCCTCGACCGCGTTCTCCCCCGAGTCATACGTCTTGCGGACATGCTCGAGCTGGATCAGCTTCTTGCCGGCCCGCTCCGCGCTCGGCGGCTCGGGCTTGGCTCCGGTCCATTCGTGAAATTTGAAAACGGCGCTCATGATTGTCGGCTCCGTGGAGCGGCGGGCTTCAGCCCGCCGGAAAGAGTCGGCGGGCTGAAGCCCGCCGCTCCACCACTAATCGTTATCCTCGTCCTTGTCCTTCGTCACGGTCGGATCTTCGAGCGCGACTTCTTCGCCCGTCTTCAGACCGCTGACGATCTCGACGCGGGCGTTGTCGGCGAGGCCGGTGACGACCACGCGCTTGTCGAAGAACTGCTTCCAGGCGTCCTTGTCTTCTTTCTTCGGACCGTTGTCGGCTTTCTTCTTCGAATCCTCGGCGAACGCCTTCGGATCGATGGCCTTCTTCACGTAGACCACTTCCTGATCGTCACGCTTGAACACCGACTCCACCGGCACGGAGAGGACTTTCTCCTTCCGCTCGCCGATCACTTCGATGTTGGCCGTCATGCCGGAGCGTAGCTCGCGGCCCTGCGCGTCGAGGCGGATCTCGACGTCGAACACGCGGACCTTCTCATCGACGCGGACGGCCGGTGCGATGCGGTCGATCTTTCCTTTGAAGACGACTTTCGGGTAGGCGTCGAGCGTCACTTTGACCGGCATGGCCACGTGGATCTTGCCGATGTCGACTTCGTTGACGCCCGCTTTGACGATCATGCGCGAGGTGTCGGCGACGGTGAACAGGACCGTGCCGGCGTTGAACGACGAGACGCCGGAGGTGATCGACTCGCCGATCTCGATGGCTTTGGTCAGTACCACGCCGCTCATCGGCGCGACGACGCTCGAGCCCTGGAAGTTCGCGGCCGACTGGCTGATGGGAATGCCGCTCTTTTCGACGAGCGCGTATTTCTCGCGCGCTTTCTCATAGTCCTGGCGCGCCTGCATGTATTCCGCCTCGGTGTCGCGATGCTGTTTCGGCGCGAGCAGTCCCTGCGTGAACAGCTTGTTGTCGGCCTCGAAGTTTTTCTTCGTCTCTTCGAAGCGGATGCTGGCGGACGCGAGCGAGTTCTTCGTCTCGGCGAGCGACTGGGCCTGGTTGAGGTCGGGCTCGACGCGGGCGAGCACTTCGCCGCGTTGCACGACGTCGCCATCGCGATGCATGATCTCGACGACTTTGCCGGAGATGGCGGACTTGACCTCGACCTTCACTTCCGGCTCGACCGTGCCGACTTCCGTGACCTTCACTTGAATGTCGGCGACTTCGGTCTTGCCGGTCTTGATCGGAGACTCGGGCGGCTTCTTGTCCTTGCCGTTCGCCTTCACCGCCACCGCGCCGACGATGGCGACGAGCAGCACGAGGACCGTAATGATGGTGATTCTGCGTTTCCGCTTCGCGCTCATGTCCTTCAGCCTCCAGGTTGTCTGAACCCTTATTCGTCGTGTTGACGAAATAGTTGCAGGTCAGCTGTTACAACGCGGGAGGGCGCGCGGCGGTTAACAGGTCATATCGTCTCCAGCTGTGTCTTCGGATACGTGCTCGCATCCACCTTCGCATGCGCCTGCGCGATCTTGCCTTCTTCGTCGATCACATACGCGATGCGGCGCGCGTATTCGTCCTTCGGCGATTCGGCCGCGCCGTACGCGAGGCCGATCTGGCGATCGGTGTCGCAGAGCAGCGGGAAGGGAAAGTCGTATTTTTTGGCGAACGCGGCGTTGGCTTTTTCGTTGTCGAAGCTGACGCCGAGGATCTGCGCGTTCTTCGCTTCGTACTGCTGCGCGAGGTCCCGGAACCCGGAACCTTCCCGCGTTCAACCGGGGGTGTCGGCTTTCGGATAAAACCAGAGCACGACCTTCTTGCCGCGCAGGCCGGACAGGCGCACGCGGTTGCCGTGATGGTCGGTGACGTCGAAGTCGGGAGCGGGATCGCCGGGCTGGAGCATCTTTGCTTTTCCTCTCGTTACGAGTTGAACGACGCCTCGCAGGCTCATACCCTCATCGTACAGTGAATCTTCACGAGTGGAACGAACGCTACCGCACGACCGACGGCGTCGAGATCGACCACGAGCCCGCGCCGCTGCTCCTGCAAGCCGCGGGCGAGCTGCCGCCGGGACGCGCGCTCGATCTCGCCTGCGGCGCGGGTCGCAACGCGAGCTGGCTGGTGTCGCGCGGGTGGGAGGTGGTGGCGATCGACGGCGCGGCGGAGGCGATTCGCATAGTGCGCGAGCACGAGCCGCGCATCGATGCGCGCGTGCTCGATCTGGAAACGGACGCGCCGCTGCCGTTCGAGGACGAGTCGTTCGATCTCGTGGCCATCCTCTTCTATCTCTATCGCCCGCTCTTCGCGGAAGCGCGGCGCGTCGTAAGGCGCAACGGCATCGTCGTCGCCGCGGCGCGGATGAGCGGCTCGTTCGCGATCGCGCCCGGCGAGCTGCGGTCGTATTTCGAAAGCGACGAGGTGCTGCATCAGCGCGAAGGCGAGATCGCGGAGATGATCATCCGCCGGCGCGCGTAGTCGTACGTGACGACGAAGCGCGAGAGCACGCCGCTGCCGATCATCCGCTCCGTTCCTTCGAGCGGACCGCAGCAGGACGAGGCGACGTCCTTCAATTCGTGCGGGCCGAGACGCAACCATTCCGCGCGGCCGGCCACGCCGGAGCCTGCGCCGCTGGAACCCAGTCCGGAGCCGGGACGGATCGCTCGCAACGGACCTTTCGATTTGCGGATCGCCGGATGATCGACGCCATCCTCCGAGCCGGAGTCGATCAGGAACTCCGACGTCTCCGGCGCGATGCCGGCGTATTTCACCGTCGCCTTCGCGTAGATCCAGCGATTCGTTTTGCCGCCGAAGCGGATCGGGATCACGGCGCCTTTCGGAATCGGACCATTCAGGATGAGCTGCTGCTTCGCTGGATCGATCGTGATGATGAAGCGCTCGAGCAGCGGGTAGCCGAAGAAGCCGTCGATGCCGAGTCCGGAGAGATCGGTGATCCTGACATCATCAAAGGTCGTTCGCACCTCGCCGATCGCGAACGCCACGCCGTCCGCGGCTTTCACGGCGACGGCGTTTCCACCCGCGCCGTGCACGCTTCCCGCGTCGCGTGTTTTGAGCCCGAGGCGTTTCGCGACGCTGCTGTCGACGAAGTTGTAGGAGGAGCCGGTGTCGACGAGGAAGCGGTACGTCTCCTTACTGCCGTTGATCTGCACCTGGAACAGCTGCAGCGCGGCAAGAAGGACGGCGGCGCGCATCACCGCAGCCTCCGCAGTTTCAACGCGATCGTCAACTCCTGCTCGCCGCGCTGCACCGTGAGCGTGTGCGTGCGCACCTGATGAAACATGAGGCGCACGCGGGTGAGGCCGAGCGTGCGCGAGCCATCGATGGCCGTGATGATGTCTCCGGCCGCCAGCCCCGCCTCGGACGCGGGCGTTCGTGGTTGGACCTCCACGACCTTCAAGCCACGCTCATGGTTCTCGAGCTCGAGCCCACTCGTGTCGAAGAGGAGCGCGTCGCGGAAGTGGCGGCTGGGCTCGAGGAACATGCGGTTGCGCGAAAAGTCGGCGGTGATGTTGAAGCGCTTGAGCAACTCGCCGCCAATCCTGCGTCCGCCGCCGATGCCGTTCGCGCCGTCAAAGCGAAAGGTGCCGATGGTGAGATAGTCGGCGCGGCCGAGGCCGGGGAACAGCTCGTCCGAGATCGAGCCGCCGGAGCCTGTATCCATTAGATACTCGCGCGCGATCGCCTTCGCTCCCGGCATCTTCAGCGTCGCTTTCAGGTACGGCTGGTTTTTCTCGATGCGGATCGGGATCGCTTCGCCGGCGCCTTCGGATCCGGGCGGGAGGAAGCGCACGAGCGCGGCATCAAAGTCCAGCTCGATCGCGAATTGCCGAAAGACGTCCATGCCGAGGACGCCGTCGAGCTTCAGATCCTCGGTCACGGCAAAGAAGCCGAGGTCCATCGTGCCGAGCTTCGGCACCTTCACGCGCAGACCGCCGAGGTCGAGCTCGGCTTCACTGCCGGCCTTCACGCCGAGGCGCGGATCGACGACCGAGCGGGACGCGGCGGTGTCGACGAGGAACGTCGCCGGCGCGCCGCCGTTCACGCGCGCTTCGATGAAGATCATGTTTTCGTGGACGGTGGCGGGGACGGAGATGACGGCCGCGAGGACGAGAGCGAGCATGCGCGGAAGATGCGCCGCTCCGCGCGCGCGGTCGATGGATGAACGATTGAATTTCTATTGAATCTCGGAACGCCGGCGGGACGCCGCCTGATCAGCCGCCGAGACGGCGGCGTTCCGAAATGCCGAGGGTGGCGGCCACGTTGCCGGCCATGCGCGCGTATGCGGGTGCCGGATCGGCGCCGAAGGGCAGCTCCTCCGCCGCGGCCCACGCCTGGCGGTTGTCGGCGACGCGGAAGAGCTGGGCCGTGACGCGCAGGCGTTCGCCGCGCTGACGCACGGCGCCGACCATCACGTACTGCGTGTCGAGCTGCTTGCCGAGCTCGATGATGCACTCGTTCGTGTTCTTGAACTTCCGCGCGGTCATCGGGTCGATGACGGAGAGGCGGGCGGGATCGATCTGCGCGAGCGAGCCGATCAGCTCCGCGGTCGCGACTTCGTCCGCACGCAGCGCGCCGCCGAGGTTGTCGAATGGGAGGACGAGGACGCTGACGCGCGCGGGAGCGGAGAAGCTGACGAGCAAGGCGAGCACGAGCGAAGCAGCGATCGCCGGCCAGCGTCGTTGCGGCTGATGAATCGAACCGATGAAGCGATAGCCGCGCCGGGGCACGGTCTGCACGAATCGCGGCGCGGCGGCATCATCGCCGAGGACCTCCCGGATGCGGCGGATGCACCAGTTCAGCCCCTGATCGAAATCGATGAACGTACCGTCACTCCAGACGTGCTTCTGCAACTCTTCGCGGCTCACCAGTTCGCCCGCGCGCGAGACGAGCAGCGCCAGCACCTTCAGCGGCTGCGGCTGCAGATGAACGCGCTCGCCGTTGCGCAGCAGGTCTCCGTCGCGGGTCAGCTCGAACTCTGCGAATCTCATTTCATCCATTCAAACACGCGGTAGTGCTCCCCTTCCATTCCCAGCCGCGCGTACACCTGCTGCGCCGGCACGTTTCGATTGTCGACGTACAGGCGAATCCCGCGAACCGCCGGATTCGGCTCGACGAACGTTTTGATGTGCGCATACAGCCCCGCGTAAATCCCGCGCCGCCGGTACTCCGGCATCACGTACACGCTCTGAATCCACCACACCGTCCCGTTGCGCCAGTCGCTCCATTCGTACGTGATCATCAGCGAGCCAACCGCGCGCCCCGCATCCTCGGCGATGTAATAGCGGCCCAGGCCCGGATCGGCGAACAGCGCGTTCACGCCCTTCGTGAGAATCTCGCGATCGAGCTCGAGCTCCTCGGTTTCCCGCGCCATCGCCAGCTGAAAGCCGATGATGGCCGGTATGTCGTCGCGCGTGGCTTCGCGGAACAGAATGTCGCTCATCGGATAATCTCCACGCCTTGACGATAGCAAAAGCCACGCAGCGTGCATTGCTGATGATGTTCGCCGCCGCGACGTTCTTCGGGGTGATGGCGTTCTGCGCGAAGCTGGCCTCGGCGCGCTTATCCGGATCGCAAGTGGCGATGGTCCGCTTCGCGATCGGGCTCCTGCCGCCGCTGCTCATTACCCGCTATCGCAATCGCGCGATGACGTTCCAGCGCGTCGATCTCCTGATCTATCGCGGCCTCTTCGGCGGCACGGCCGTGCTGTTCTATTTCCTGGCCATCGAGCACACCAGCGTCGGCGTGGCGACGCTGCTCAACTACACCGCGCCGATCTTCAGCGGCGTCTTCTCGATGCTCTTCATCGGCGAGCGGGTCAGCCCGAAGGTGCTGATCCCGATGCCGGTCGCGCTGGCCGGCATCTTTCTCGTCGTGCACGCGCACGCGAAGCCGGAAGACATCCTCGGCTTCGGCAAGTGGGAGCTCGTCGGGCTGGCCTCCGCGCTCTGCTCCGGCGCGGCGGTGACGGCGATGCGCGCCGCGCGGCGCGGCGAAAACTCGTGGGCGGTGTACACGAGCTTCTGTCTCTTCGGATTTTTCGTGAACGCGCCGTTCGCGATCGCGACGTGGAAAGCTCCGGATCGCGCGGAATGGATGGCCCTGATCGCGACGGCGCTGCTCGCGATCGCCGCGCAGCTGTTGCTCACGTTCAGCCTGCGCTGGGTCGACGCGATGACGGTCGGCGTGATCTCGCAGCTCGCGGTCGTGATCTCGATGTTCCTCGGCGCGCAGTTTCTCGGCGAGACGATCACGATGATGGCCGCGATCGGCGCGCTTCTCACGATCGGTGGAGTCGTGGGCGTGGTCTACGTGACCTCGCTTTCGAAGCGCGTCGTCGCGGCCGAGGAAGTGGCTCCGGAGGCTTAGCGCACTCCAAAGTCCACGGTCAGGTCGAGGTAGCAATCCACCGCTTCGCCGCGCAGCGACGCCGGCTGATAGCGCCACTCTTTGAGCGCGCGCTGCACGGAGTCGGCGAACGCGGGATGACTGGCGAAGACCACCTCGGCGTCACGCACGCGGCCGTTCTTGTCGATGACGCAATGGATGGCCACTTTTCCGGCGAGCCTCGCGCGCTGCAACACGCCCGGGTAGAGCGGCTCGACGCGGCGGAGGATCACCGGCGCTTTCACTTCGCCGACGGTGTAGATCTTGTTCTCGACAGGCACTTGCGTGGTGGTCGCCGGCGGCGCATCGATACTGCCAATCGATCCATCGGTGCCCCACGGCACGCCGATCGGTCCGGAGTCGCCGGTGGCCGGGCCGCCCGCGGTCTCGGTGCCGGTGGTCGACGACGCGGAGTCGACGGGGGTCACGTTGTCGGGAATGACGGGCGGCGCGACGGGCTGCGTCGGCAGCGGCGCGGCGGCCTGTTTCTGCTGCGGCGGCTGCGCGGGCTTCTGCTGCTGGCCGGTCGCGTTCGGATTGCCGAGGGGCGGCGGGATGCTGACGACCGGCGCGATGAGCGGGATTGCGAACTCGTCGGGAGCATTCTTTGGAAAGCTCACGGTCGCGA
>DATFHJ010000267.1:0-3838 GCA_035248585.1 Thermoanaerobaculia bacterium | reverse complement strand
TCCGGACCGCTCGGAACTTCGCTGGTGCCGAGCTTTCCCCCACGCCAGGCGCGCTCGAAGACGAAAAGATCGCGTGCGGATGAGAAGCTGAGCCCCGCCGGAATGCCGCGCGCGAATTCGCCGCGATTTTCGATCCACTCCTTGCTCTCCGTGCCGTCGGGAAGACGGCGCGAGTGCCCGAGGGCGACGTCGGGAATCGGCTTGCGGAAGTCGAAGAAGCCCGAGCCGCGCATCGGCACGGCGTCGAAGACGTGCTTTTGGATGTAATCGTAGTAATTCTCGCCGGACGCCGCCTCGATGACCGCGCCGAGGACGACGTAGCCGTAGTTCGAGTAGCGCCTGCCCTTGCCGGGCTCGAACTGCAGCGGATCGTTGCCGAAGAATTGGATGAAGTCCTTCGGCGTACGGAGACGGATCGTATTCGATTCCCAGAAGCGCTTCGTGAAGATGTCGCCGAGACCGGAGGTGTGATCGACGAGCTGCCGGACGGTCGCTTTCTGCGCCCACTCTTTGTTCGGATAGTCCGGCAGGTACGTGATCACCGGCGCGTCGAGCTTCAGCTTTCCGGCCTGCACGAGCTGGGTGACGGCGACCTTCGTGAAATCCTTGGTGATCGAGCCGACGTCGAAGCGCGTCGTTACTTTGTTCGGGACGTTCCAGCGGCGGGTCGCGAGGCCGTAGGCACGCTCGAACAGGACGTCGTTGTTCCTGGCGACGAGCACGACTCCGGAGAATTCGTCGAGCTTGCGCACGTACGCATCGAGCGTGTTCGCGAGGGATGCGTCTTTCGGAAGCGACAGCGGCGGCAGCGCCGGACCTGCTTCTCCGGGTCCTCCGACGTCCACGCCGACTCCGTTGATGAGATGCGGCGCCGCGGGGTCGATCATGAATCGAAACGTGGCGCGCGCGCCCTTCTCCGACTGCGCATCGATCTGCAATCCCTGCGGTGTCGTCGAGACGTTGACGGGCTGCAGCTTGCCAAACTCCCCGCGCATCTGCTCGAACCGCTGTTTGCGCACGTCCGCCGTCATCCGCTGCTGCGCCTCGCTGGTGTAGTTCGCGCGCACGAACGCGTCCATCTCTTCGAAGCTGCCGCTGTTGAAGGCGCGGAACCAGCCCATCGCGCGATCCTCGCCCGGCGCCTGCGCGAGCACGGCGGTGGTGATGAGAAAAAGGAGAATCAGTTTCTTCATGGCGCGGCAGCGTAGGCAGCGGCGATGAAGAAGTGATGAAGAACTACAACGCCCGGCTGACGATGACGAGCGTCACGTCGTCCTCGAGATTCTCCGCGGCGCCGACGTGCGCGATCACGGCTTCGTACACCGCGCGGGAAATCAGGTCCGCGTTGGCGCCGTGCAGGGAGCCGAGGGGGAGATTCGAGCCGAGGTCGGTATCGGCGGCATTGCGCGCTTCGCTGACGCCGTCGGTGAAGAGGATGAGCGAGTCGCCGGGGTCGAGCTGCAGTTTGCGGTTCACGAACTCGGCGCGCGTGACGACGCCGAGGAGCAGATCGCTTTCCGTCAGCTCCGTCACGCCGCGCTTGTGCAGCCAGAGCGGCGGTGTGTGGCCGGCGTTCACGTACTCGATCACGCCCGTCTTCGTGTCGAGACGGCCGAGGAAGAGCGTCACGAATTTCGACTGCGGGAGGTTTTCCTTCAGCGAGAGATTCAGCTGGGTCACGAGCGTGGCCGGATCGGGATCGGTCTTCGAGAAGATGCGGAACGCGACCTGAAGGCCGGCCATCATCAGTCCCGCGGTCACGCCCTTGCCGCTGACGTCCCCGATGACGAAGTAGACCCTGCCGTCGGGACGCACGGAGAAGTCGTAGTAGTCGCCGCTGACGACGCGGCTCGGCTGGTTTTTGCCGACGAACGTGTATCCGCCCGTGCCGCTCGGCGCGGCGGGCAGGAGGCGCCGCTGGATGTTGGACGCGGTCTTGAGCTCCTCGTCCATGATCCGCTTCTGAATCGCGTCTTCGCGAAGGCGCGTGGTCTCGAGCTTGATCGCGGCGAATCGCCCGATCTGCGCGACCAGCCGCACGTCATCCTCGGTGATCGAGCGCTGCGTGAAGAGGTAATCGACGTAGAGCACGCCGACGACGGCATTGCCGATCATCAGCGGCGCGCAGAGGATCGAGTGGATGCCCTGCATGATGATCGACTGCGCGCGGCTCAATTTGTCGTCGATGCTCACGTCCATGTACGCGAGCGCTTTTTTCTCTTCGACGATGTCGTTCAGCAGCGTGTGGCTGATGGTCAATTCGCTGGAGTCGTTCTTGTCCTGCCGCCGAACTTCTACTTTGGTGAAGGACTTGCCGTCCGGCGCGAGCAGCGCGATCGCGGCGCGCGACGGATGCAGATGCTCCATCACGCGCTCGGTGATGAAGCCGAACAGCTCTTCCATCGGGCGGTCTTCGATCAGCTCGCGCGCGAGGAGCGTGAGCGTTTGCAGGCGGGCGATGTCGACGGCCTCGGGGCGGTCGGTGATCTCGTGAACCGGAATCGCGATCGTCGCGCTCGCCTTCGATTCGGCGACGGCGATGAAGCGGTCGGTGTTGCGCTCCGTCGCTTCGAAGACGATTTCCGTGTCGCCGAGGCGGATGCGGTCGCCGGGCTTGAGCGCTTCGTCACGCTCGACGCGCGAGCCGTTGAGATACGTCCCGTTCGCGCTGCCGAGATCTTTGAGCACCCAGTTGTGGCCGACGGCGATGATCTCCGCGTGTTTGCGCGAGAGGTAACGGTCTTTGATGGGGATCGAGCAGTCGGACGCACGTCCGATCGACACAGCGTTCCCGTCGAGCGTATGACGGAAGGGCGAGAACAGCGGCGAGTAGACCGTGACTTCCGCGCGTGGCGGGACCGATTGCATTCGAAGGGCTCCGGAGTTGCGAGAGATTGTAAATTAGATCGCCAATGGCTCCGGACTATTTTCTAGAGATCGAGTCCCACTTCATCGGCCGCCGCGGAACTCCTTTTACGTTGAACGCAAAGGATTGGGATCTGATGAAGAAGTGGTCGGAGGAGGGAATCCCCCTTCCGATCGTCATCGAAGCGATCGATATGGTGTTCGACCGCTTCGACGCGGAGGAGCGGAAGGTGAACGGCCTGAGCTTCTGCAAGGACGCGGTGCGCAAGATGTGGAAGGAGCGCCGCGACCTCACGATCGGCGCGAGCGAAGGCGTGCCGGAGGAGGGGGCGGAGCCGGTGTTAGGCGCGCTCGCGGATGCGTTGGAGGCGGTGGCGCCCGCGTTTGCGCCGCGGGTGCGTGAGCTCTCACGCGAAAGGAGCATTCCGAAGATCGAGGAGAAGCTGATCGATCTCGAGCACGAGCTGGCGCTGTCGTTGGCGACGGACGAGATCCGCGCCGAGGCCGCGCGCGCGGCGGAAGGAAACGCGCGCGCCGAGGAGGCGCACCTGCGGCGGCTGGTGCGGGAGCGTTTCGGGTTGCCGCGGTTGACGGTGTTCGTTTAAAGCTGCTTCGCCACCTGGTCCAACAGCGTCTTCACATCGCGTCCGCTCACGCTCGCGTCCGCCGGCCAGGTTGCGAGCGGGTCGGTGACGCCGCAGGACGAGAGGATCGTGGTCGTGCCGCGCGCGCAGGCGGCGCCGCGAACCTGGAGCAGGCGCGCGAGGTGGCGCGAGGGGCGCTCGGCGGTGACGGTGCGGAAGGGGCTGACGCGGCGCGTGACGGGATCGACGTCGTACAAGCCGATGGCGATGGCGCGGATCATTTCGTCGCGGCCGGCGACGTCTTCGATGTCGACGGCGATCGGCGGCGTGCCGAGGTTGCGGGCGAAGCGGATCGACGGCACGGTCCAGTAGAGCAGGACGGCGAGATC
>DATFHJ010000266.1:0-9336 GCA_035248585.1 Thermoanaerobaculia bacterium | reverse complement strand
GCGCGCCGGTGAAACCAGAACTGCTCGAGCAACTCCGACAGCGGCTCGTTGCGGCGATGCACGTTCGCGATCCATTCCGCCTGCGACAGCGCCGGCACATCCGCGCCCGGCGTCGCCAGCGCGGTGCGGATGCGCACGGCGTAGACGAGCTCGAGGTCGGCGAGGTGGGCGATCACATCGGCGATTGACCACTTCCCTTCGCCCTCGACGCGGTGCAGCTCGGCGTCGGCGATTCCGTGGATGGCGAGCAGCAGGCGCGATTGAAACTCGTTCATGGCTTCGATGCTAGCTCATACTTGAGCTAGACTTCATGAGAATTGGTCATGAAAGTCGAATTGCGCCATCTGCAGCTCGTTGAAGCCATCACGTCCGAGGGAAGCGTCACGCGCGCCGCGGAGCGGCTCAACGTCACGCAGTCCGCGCTCAGCCATCAGCTGCGCGAGATCGAAGACCGCCTCGGCACGCCGCTCTTCCTTCGCGTCAACCGCCGCCTCGCCCTCGCCCCTGCCGGCCAGCGGCTGCTCGCCTCCGCGCAGCGCGTGCTCGCCGACATCCGCGCGGCCGAGGAAGACATCGCCCGGCTCGCGAATCATCAGGACGGCGTCATCCGCGTCAGCACGGCCTGCTACACCTGCTACTCGTGGCTCCCGCCGCTGCTCACGCCGTTCCACCGCCGCTTCCCGCGCGTCGACGTCGAGATCGTTCCCGAAGCCTCGCGCAACGCGACCGACGCGCTGCTCGAGCGGCGCATCGACCTCGCCCTCGTCCACGAACTGCGCCGCGACCCGCGCCTGCAATTCGCGCCCGTCTTCGAAGACGAGATCGTCGTCGTCGTTCCGAAAGGTCATGCGCTGGCGAAGAAACCGTTCGTGACGCCGGAAGACCTCGCAAACGAACACGTCATCCTCCACACGCCCGCCGACGACAGCTTCTTCGCGCGCCAGATCCGCGCCGCGGGCGTGCGTCCGCGAAAGTTCTCGCAGGTCATGCTGACCGAGGCCATCATCGAGCTCGTCCGCGCCGGCCTGGGCGTGGCCGGCCTCCCGCGCTGGACCGTCCCCCGCACCGCGGGCATCGTCTCCGTCCGTTTCACGAAGAAAGGGCTATGGCGAAAGTGGAACGCGGCGACGCTGAAAGGCGCCGCCGCCGCGCCCATCGACACGCTCATCGAGTTGATTCGCGAGCGCCGGACCGAGCCGTGAAGCGGCTTGCGGCTGCTACAATGCGCCACTCCAAAATCATGGAATTCCTCGCCCCGGTCCTGTGTCGAATCCGATGCAAATAAGGAGAACAACGTGTCCGAGACCCTGATGGCGGACGCCGCCGAAGATGTGGGTACGGGTTTGGAGCCGGTCGTCAACGACTTGACTATTCATGTCGCGACGGTCAACGGCTCCGGCTCGCAGTCGTCGAACAACGTGTTGATGCGCTCGATCTTTCAGATGGGCGTGCCGGTCAGCGGGAAGAACATGTTTCCCTCGAATATCGCCGGCCTTCCGACCTGGTTCACGATCCGTGCGAACAAGCACGGCTGGATCGGCCGCAAGAAAGAAGTCGACCTGATGGTCTGCATGAATGCGCAGACCTCGCGTGAAGACGTCGAAGCGCTGCAGCCCGGCGCGCTTTGCATCTACGACGCGCCGCTGAACTGCAAGGCCATCCGCGACGACGTCACGTTCTTCGAAGTGCCGTTCGCGAAGCTCGCCGCCGACCTCTCCGAGGACTCCAAGCTCCGCAAGCTGCTGACGAACATGATCTACGTCGGCATCGTCGCGGAGCTGATCGGCATCGAGCGCGACGAGATCCTCACCGCCATCACCAAGCAGTTCAAAGGCAAGCAGAAAGCGGTCGCCGCGAACGTGGCCGCGATCGACAAAGGCCTCGAGTACGCGAAGGCGAACCTGCCGAAGCAGAACAAGTGGCGCGTCGAGCGGATGAACGCGACGCAGGGCAAGATCATCATCGATGGTAACGCCGCGGCGGCCATCGGCGCGATGTTCGCCGGCGTCACGGTCGTGACGTGGTACCCGATCACGCCGTCGTCGTCGCTGTGCGAGTCGCTGATCGACTACATGAAAGTGCATCGCCTCGACGAGAACGGCAAAGCGACGTTCGCGATCGTGCAGGCCGAAGACGAGCTCGCGGCCATCGGCATGGTGCTCGGCGCCGGCTGGGCCGGTGCGCGCTCGATGACGTCGACCGCGGGTCCCGGCATTTCGCTGATGGCGGAGTTCATCGGCCTCGGCTACTTCGCCGAGCTGCCGGGCGTGATCTGGGACATCCAGCGCGTCGGTCCGTCGACCGGACTTCCCACGCGCACGGCGCAGGGCGACGTCAATCAGGTCGCCTACCTCTCGCACGGCGACACGCAGCACATCACCCTCATTCCGAACAGCGTCGGCGAGTGCTACGAGTTCGCGCAGGAAGCGCTCGATCTCGCCGAGGAGTTCCAGACGCCGGTCTTCGTCCTCAGCGATCTCGACCTCGGCATGAACAACTGGATGTCCGATCCGTTCGAATATCCGACCAGGCCGATCAAGCGCGGCAAAGTACTCACCGCCGAGCAGCTCACCGAGCTGCAGGGCAAGTGGGGACGGTACGCCGACGTCGACGGCGACGGCATTGCGTGGCGCACGCTGCCCGGCACCGATCATCCGTTCGCGTCGTACTTCACGCGCGGCTCGGGTCACGACGCCATGGCCCGCTACTCGGAGCGCCCCGCGGACTACAAGGCCACGGTCGACCGCCTCGCGAAAAAGTACGAGACCGCGAAGCTCTTCGTGCCGCGGCCGGTCATCGATCAACGCGACGGCGCGAAGATCGGTTTCATCGCCTACGGCACCACGCACTGGTCGCTCGAAGAGTCGCGCGATCAACTGCGCCGCGAGAAGGGAGTCGAGACCAGCTACTTCCGCCTCCGCGCGCTGCCGTTCACGGATGAGCTGAAAGCGTTCGTCGCGGCGCACGACCGTGTCTACGTCGTCGAGCAGAATCGTGACGGACAGATGGCGGACATGATCCGCATCGAGATCGGCGAGGACCAGCGCAAGATCCGCAAGATCCTGCACTACACCGGTCTGCCGTGCGACGCGCGGACGATCAGCGACGCCGTGCTGGAGATGGAATCGTCGATCGCGCTGCCCGAGCCGCTGCTGCTCGTGCGCGCGACGGCGACCCTCGGCGGCACCGCCCCGGCGGTGATTCCCGGCGTGGTCGCGACGAAAGCTGGCGAAGCCCGGGTGGCGGAGGACTAATCATGGCTGAAAGCACACTGAAACTCGGCACCGGCGAAGCGATCAAAGAGAACAAGCTCGGGCTGAAGGCGACGGATTACAGCGGCGGCAAGTCGACGCTCTGCGCCGGCTGCGGTCACGACGCGATCTCCAATCAGATCATCCGCGCGTTCTTCGAGATGAGCGTGAAGGCGGAGAAGGTCGCGAAGTTCTCCGGCATCGGCTGCTCGTCGAAGACGCCCGCGTACTTTCTGCAGCGCTCGCACGGATTCAACGCCGTGCACGGGCGCATGCCCGCGGTCGCGACGGGCGCGATCCTCGCGAATCATTCGCTCATCGGCATCGGCGTTTCCGGCGACGGCGACACCGCGTCGATCGGCCTCGGCCAGTTCATGCATCTCGTCCGCCGCAACCTGCCGATGATCTACATCATCGAGAACAACGGCGTGTACGGACTCACGAAGGGCCAGTTCTCCGCGACCGCGGATGAAGGCTCGAAGCTGAAGACCGGCGTCATCAACGATCTGCCGCCGATGGATCTCTGCGCGCTCGCCGTCGAGCTGGGCTGCGGCTTCGTCGCCCGCGGCTACGCCGGCGATCCGAAGCAGATGGTGAACATTCTCAAGGCCGCGATCGCGCACAACGGGCTCTCCGTCATCGACGTGATCTCGCCCTGCGTGACGTTCAACAATCACGACTCCTCGACGAAGAGCTACACGTACAGCAAAGAGCATGATGAGCTGCTGCATCAGATCGGCTTCGTGCCGGAGTACGAACAGATCGAGATCGACTACGAGCCCGGAACGGTGCGCGTCGTCGAGCTGCACGACGGCTCGAAGATCGTGCTGAAGAAGCTCGAAGAAGACTACGATCCGGCCGACGACGTGCAGGCGCTCCAGCGCCTCCATCGTGCCAATCGCGATGGCCAGATGCTCACCGGCATCGTGCATCTCCGTCCCCAGAAGAAGAACTTCATGGAGCTGCTGAACGTCACCGACGCGCCGCTGAACACGCTCCCGCTCGAGAAGGTCCGGCCGCCGAAAGAGGCGCTGGACAAGATCATGCGGGACCTGATGTGACGCAACCCATCACCGATGCCGCGACCATCCGCCGGATGGTCGCGGAGCACGGGCGGTGGTGGCATGAGCTCGAGCTCGCGCCCGGCATTCTCACGCCGGGCGACGATTCCAACCGGATGAAGCTCCCGATCCTCGACCGGATCGGATTCCCCGCGGATCTGCGCGGCCAGCGCCTCCTCGACATCGGCTGTTCCGACGGCTACTTCTCCTTCGAAGCGGAGAAACGCGGCGCCGAGGTCACGGCCATGGACTTCGTCCCCGAGACCTACACCGGCTTCGCCACCGCGCGCACGATCCTCGGCAGCCGCGCGCAGTATTTGATGGAGAACGTCTACAACCTCACGCCGGAAACGCACGGCCTGTTCGACGTCGTCCTGTTCCTCGGCGTGCTCTATCACCTGCGCAAACCGCTCGCGGCGCTGGACGCGATTCGCTCGGTGCTGAGGCCGGGCGGGCTGTTGTTCGTCGGCACGATGATGATCGACGAATACGTCGCCCTTCCCGACGGCAGCGTGACGACGCTTGCCGCGCTCAATCCGCAGTTGACGGCGATCCCGCTGTGGCAGGCGTATCCCGCGGACTCGCTGAACGGCGACTACACCAACTGCTTCGCGCCGAACCGCCGCGCCCTCGAAGTCGCGCTGTCCGAGGCGCAGTTTCACGTCGACCAACTCGCGATCGTGTCGATGGGCGGCTACGCCCGCGCCACCGCGATCGACGACGCCACGACGGCAAAGTACCAGCAGCTCGACACGCGCCTGGAGAAAACGCCGTTCGATCCGAGCGTGCCGTATTTTTTGGATGAGGAAGACGCGCGTCACGAAGTGACGCCGCGAAAGCCGGCGTCATCCCGAGCGTAAGCGAGGGATCTGGCGGGTGGCGCTGGCCTTCAGTCAGCGTCGCTTCAACGCCGCCAGCCGCGATCGCGCCTGCTCGTTTTCTCCATTGATCTTCAACACATCCTCGTAGCACGTTTGCGCGCGGCTGATGAGTCCTTGCGCGCGATAGAGATCGCCAAGCGAGATCAAAGCGTCGGTGTTGTTCGGATCGACGGCGAGCGCTCGTTGAAAGCTCTCCGCCGCGTCGCGGCGCCAACGCGGGTTGCGCTCCTGGCACGACCCCAACAGCACCCAGGCCTCGGCGTGATCGGGAACGAAGTGCACGGTCTGTTTGAGCAGCACGATCGCGCCGTAGTAGTCGCCGTGGATCGCGAGATCCTTCGCCTTCGCGAAGTTCTGATCGGCGATCATCTGCTGCGTCATGGCCTGCTGAATCGCCTTCTCGCTGCCGCGTCCGCGCGAGTGCAGCAGCTTGTCGTACGCCGCGCGCCGTCCCGGATCGTGCAGCACCGCGGCCGCCTCGTCGATGCGGCGGTGGATCGTGAGGATCGTGTCGCGCATCGCCGGCGGAAACGTGCCCGGGTCGTAGCGCCGGCGCGCCGCCTCGGCCGCGCTGAGCACCTGCACGCGCGTCGCCGCGCGCGGGATGTCGAGCACCTGATAGTGATCGAACGCCCCGAACTGTTTCGAGAACGCGATCGCGCGCAGCGAGCGCTGATCCTCCGAGCCGATTGCCGCCATCAGCATCAGGTCGCGCTGCATGTCGTCGAAGTCGACCGGCTGCGCGGCGCGCTGCTCGATCACGCGGTACACGCCGAGGGCCAGCATCGCGATCACCACTTTCGCCACCACCGCCGACTCGGCCGCGAAGTGTTTCAGAAACGTCTCGATCGTCATCGGCTCGTGCAGCGCCGACGCGACCGCTCGCTCGTGATCGGTCATCGGCAGGGCATCGATGCGAAAGCGGCTGTCGCGGTCGATCTCGATTTCGCGTTTCAGATCGCCGAGGGAGCGGCGGAGCACGAGTCCGTTCGTGATCGCGCGGATCCCGTCGATGAACAGCCCCGCCGTCGACTGCACGAACACGCGCTTCTCCGGCGGCAGCGGCTCGTCGTCGTCGAAGGCGGCCGTCCCTTCGTCGAGGGAGAAGAGCGGCAGGAACTGCGCGGCCAGCCAGTCGCGCATCAGTGTCTGTCGCGTCGACAGATCGAGCAGTCCCGACTCGTGCAGCGTGGCGATGGCGTCGTTCGGATCGCCTCCGAACAGCTCGCGCGCCTTGTCCGCGCCGAGGACGCCGCGCTGCACGAGAAAGTGGCCGAGCGAGTCCTCGGCCGTGGCAGACGCGGCCAGAACCAGCTCGCCCTGCGACCAGTACAGCACCCGCGTCTGAGGCGGCTTGACGACGGTGAGGGCACCGCTTCGCCGCTGTTGAAGAACATCGCCCGCAATCACGGCGAACGGTGTGATCTCGATCCGCTCCAGGCTCACGCGTTTTCCAAAGGAACGCCGCAGCTTTTAGCACAACATGGCACGTTTCGGGCTGTTGGTTGTGGAGCGGCGGGCTTGAGCCCGCCGAACAAGGCCGGCGGGCGAAAGCCCGCCGCTCCACAAGAATTCGCCGGACGCGGCCTTGGTTGACCTGATGACTGGTACTACGATGAAGACGATGACGAAGTACGGGTTGATGCTGGTGGCGCTTCTCTCGTTCGGCGCCGCGGCGATGGCCCAGGCAGTTCCGAACGAGTCCTACGACTTCATCCTCGCGAAGCTCGCCGCTTCCGAGGGCCGCTACGACGAGGCGCTCGACCGCATCAACGCGGTCGTGCAAAAGTCCCCGAGCGATCCGGTCCTGCTCTACGAGCGGGCCATGATCTACATCGACGCCGGCCGCATCGATCGCGCCGAGACCGAGCTCCGCGCCGTCACGGAGAAGCATCCCGATTTCTACGACGCGCAGCGCGTCCTCGGACGTCTGCTCCTCGACCGCTCCGGCGGCGACAAAGCGCGCACCGAAGAAGCGCTGAAGCATCTGCAGACCGCATTCAAACTGAATCCCGACGATCTGATGGCCGGCGTCGCCGTGTCGCAGATCCTCATGTCCAACGACCGCATGGCCGAGGCCGAGCGCGTGCTGGCGACGATGGTCGAGCGCGCGCCCGATCAGCGCGTGCTCAACTATCAATATGCGCAGGTGCTGACGAAGCTCGGCCGCGGCAACGAGTCGAAGCCGTACCTCGAGCGCACCATCCTCGCCGATCCGACCTACGGACCGGCGATCATGCAGCTGCTCGAGATCTATCAGCAGGAAAACGAATGGCGCAAGGCGGCGGAGCTGCTCCAGCCGCTCATCGATGAAGAGCCGCTGAATCCCGAGCTGCAGCGGCAGCAGGCGTTCTTCTTCCTGCGCGCCGGCGACGCCCGCAAGGCGCGCGACCGCTTCAAGGCGCTCGCCGCCGCCGATCCGAAAGACGGGCGCCTCCGCTTCTTCCTCGCCGAGTCGCTGAACGACCTCGAAGAGTACGCGGAGGCGGAGAAGATCTACCGCCAGCTGCTCGCCGAGACTCCCGATGACGCGGAAACGCTGGCCAGCTTCGGCATCAGTCTCATCGGACAGAAAAAGTGGGACGAAGCGTCGGCGACGTTCGGCAAGCTGCTGACGCGCGGCGACGCGCCCGAGCATCTCGGCGCGCTGGCGCGGACGCAGCTCGCGAACATCGATCTCGAACGGGGCAACTACGACGCGGCCATCGCGACCGCGAAGTCGATCTTCATCTTCCGCGACAAGCCGAATACGCAGGCCATCAACATCGCCCTGCAGGCGATGAAGAAACAGAACAAAAATGCGGCGGAAACGATCGAGCTGCTGCAGCCGCTGGTGGCGAAGTTCGATTCCGATCCGTTCGTGAATGCGCGCTACGTCGAAGCGCTCGTGCGCGCGGGACGCAAGGACGACGCCGCGAAGCACGCGGCGCTGCAGGCGAAGCTCGGCACGCGCAACGCCATCACCGCGGCCGAGGCGTATGTCGTGGCGGGCGATGCGCCGGCGGCGGTGGCGCTGATGCGCGCGGCGGCGGCGGCGAAGCCGGAGGAAGTCGATCTGCAGTTCGAGCTCGGCTCGGTGCAGGACCGCGCCGGCGATCGCGCGTCCGCGGAGAAGACCTTCCTCGCGGTGCTGGAGAAGAACGAGAATCACGCGCCGACGCTCAATTACCTCGGCTACATGTGGGCCGAGCAGGGCGATCACCTCGAGCAGGCGCACGAGATGCTGACGCGCGCGGTCGGCCAGGAGCCGGACAACGGCGCGTACGTCGACTCGCTCGGCTGGGTCTATTTCCGCCTCGGCAAGCTCGATCTCGCCGAAAAGTACCTCACCGACGCCACGCGTCTGCTGCCGCGCGATCCGACGGTGCACGAGCACCTCGGCGATGTGCTCGCGAAGCGCGGCAAGAACGAGAAGGCCCTCGAGGTCTATCGCACCGCGCTCATGCTCGATCCGGAGGCGAAGGAAGTCGCGTCGCTGCGCTCGAAGATCGCCGAGATCGAGCGGAAGTCGCACACCTCCGAGCGATGACGCGACGCCTTGCGGTCCTCGCGCTTTTCCTGATCGTCGCCTGCCGCACGGGCCGCCCGAGCGGCGCGCCGATCGCGCCGCTCACCGCGCCGACGTCCGACGCCATGCGCCAGCTGCTGCGCGAGCAGCGCGCGCAGTTTCATGGGATGAAGAGTCTCATGCGCGTGCGCGCCACGCAGAAGGGACAGACGCAGTCGTTCCGCGCGCAGCTGACCGTGCACGACGCGCGGCGGATGGAGCTGATCGCGTTCACGCCGGTCGGCACCGCCGCGCTGACGATGAAGGCGGACGGCAACACGATCACCAGCAATCCGCCCGTTCCGCCGAATACGTTCGATTTCCTCCGCGCCGCCGATCTTTTGCCAGCCGAAGTCGGGATGCTGATTCTCGGCATCCCGCCGCGCGACGACCTGCCGCTCGAAGTCGCGCCGACCGGAATCGCGAGCGCGAACGGCGGCGGCGTGAGCGTCACGTTCGATCCGCCCGCGTTCCCGGCGAAGCGCGTCGTGATCGTGCGCGGCAGCGACCGCGTGGAGATCGAGCACATCGAGGTCGTGGCGGAGTGATCCCTTCGTGATCAACGTCCACGCGTACGCGAAGATCAACTGGTCGCT
>DATFHJ010000265.1:0-20490 GCA_035248585.1 Thermoanaerobaculia bacterium | reverse complement strand
TCGAGGGCGATGACCAGCGAGGCCTCGACGAGATCGACGAGCGGATCGGGGCGGCCGGCCAGCTCCGCGAAGCGCCGGCGGGCCAGAGCAGGATGCGTCAGGACCTTTCCGCACTGCATGCGATCAACTTCCTCCGCAGTTCATCACTGACCGCTGTCTTCGAGCCGCGTGCCCAATCGAAGAGCACGACCACAACTCGTCCAGTTGCAGCAATTTCGCGTCCCTCGTTCTTCCGGATCTCGTAAACGAAGTCGAACGAAGTGTTACCAATTGCCCCAATGCGCGTGCAGATGTCGATCGGCTCGAAGCCGAGCTGCAGCCGGAAGTCGACCTCGGCGCGCGCGACGATGAAGCCGATCTCCCGCGCGCCGCGCACGCCGGTGATGTCGAACCAGAGCAGCGTGCGCGCGATCTCAAAGTAGGTGAGATAGACGGCGTTGTTGACGTGGCTGAAGGGATCGAGGTCGCGGAAGAGCGTGTGGTGAGAAACGACGTACCAGCCGTCACGCCACTCCCCGCGAAATTCAGACGACACGACTCATTGTACGGCAGGAGATTGGACAGACAGGATTGTCTGTCCTCCACCTTTTGTGCACGCCTGCAGATATCGCCCCGGCAGCGGGTGATCGAGATACGGGGCGATGATCCGCGACGCTGCGACGAGCCGATTCAGATCGACGCCCGTCTCGATGCCCATGCGATCGAGCATGTAGATGAGATCCTCGGTGGCGAGGTTGCCGGATGCGCCGGGCGCGTACGGGCACCCGCCGAGTCCTCCCGACGATGCGTCGAACGTGGTGATGCCCATCTCCAGCGCGGCGAGCGTGTTCGCGAGTGCGGTGCCGCGCGTGTCGTGGAAGTGCATCGCCAGGCGTGACGCGGGGATCACCTGCAGCAGGACGCCGATCACGCCCTGCACCTGCATCGGCGTGCCGACGCCGATCGTGTCGCCGACCGAGACTTCGTAGCAGCCGAGGTCGAGCAGGCGCGCGCAAACCTCGAGCACTTTTTCCTCGGGGACGTCGCCTTCGTAGGGACAGCCGAAGGCGGTCGAGACGTAGCCGCGCACGCGCATGCCTTCTTCGCGCGCGCGCGCCGCGACCGGCGCGTAGTTCTCGAACGACTCGTCGACCGACATGTTGATGTTGCGCTTGTTGAACGTCTCCGACGCCGCGGTGAAGATCGCGATCGACTTCACGCCCGCGTCGATGGCACGCTCGAGCCCTCTCATGTTCGGCACGAGCACGGGATACTCCACGCCCGGATCTTTCGGAATCTCCGCGTACACCTCGGCCGTGTCGGCCATCTGCGGAACCCACTTCGGACTGACGAACGCGCCCGCTTCGATGACCTTGTGGCCGGCGTCGCTGAGCGCGGTGATGTATTCGACTTTCGCCTGCGTCGGGATGACGACCTTTTCGTTTTGCAGGCCGTCGCGCGGGCCGACTTCGACGACTTTGACGGAATCAATGGCGATCTTCATAACGTGACCAGGTCCACTCCGGGCTGCACCAGTTCTCCCTCGCGGCAGTTGATGGCAGTGACCGTGCCGTCCGTAGGCGCGGTGATCTGGTGCTCCATCTTCATCGCCTCGAGGATCACGAGCGGTGTTCCCTTCGTCACAACATCGCCCACCTTCACCAGAATTTTCAACACCACGCCCGGCATCGGCGCGCTGGTGGAGTGCTCGCGGTGGCGCGCGCGGCGGCGCGTGGCGCCTTCGTCGACGTCGATGACGTAGGTCTCGCCGTCGAACACGAAGCTGACGGTCGTGCCTTGCACGAGATAGGGGACGACATGGATGCGGCCGTCGACGCGCAGGTGAATCTCTTCGGGCAGAACCTCGATCACTTCGATCATCGGCTGTACCGCGATCCCGGCGCGTCGAGCGGAACGCCGTTCGCGCAGAGCGGGCACGCGGTTTCCTCGTGGGTGTCGAGATCGAGCGCGAGCAGCGAGGCGTACGGCGCGTCGAACGGATTCGCCTTGCCGCTGCGGTTGAGGATGGAGGCGAAGCCGGTCACGCCGCCGCCGTGTTGCGCGATGACGTCCGCGGTTTCGCGCGTCGACTTGCCGGTGGTCACGACGTCTTCGACGATCACGATTTTCTCGCCTGCGCGGATGCCAAAGCCCCGGCGCAGCGTCATCGCCCCGTCCTTGCGCTCCGTGAACACGAACGGCACGCCGAGGGACGCGGCGACGGTGTAGCCGATGATTACCCCGCCTAACGCGGGCGCCACGATCTTCTCCGCGCCCTGAATGTGCTCGGCGAGCGCCTCGCCGATCGCATCCGCGTTCCGCGGATGCTCGAGCAATCGCGCGCACTGCACGTAGTTCGGGCTGTGCAGTCCTGAGGAGAGGCGAAAGTGCCCGGTGAGCAGCGCACCCGTCTCTTCCAGCAGCGCGCGGATGTCGAGCGGCATGGCGGCGCAGTATAGTGGAGCGGCGGGCTTCAGCCCGCCGGGGAGCACATGGCTACGCTGAGCGAACAAATCCGCACCGACCTGACCGCGGCGATGAAAGCGCAGGAGAAGGATCGTCTCTCCACGCTGCGCATGCTGCAGTCCGCGATCAAGAACGAACAGATCAACATCGGGCATCCACTGTCCGACGAAGAAGCGATGTCCGTCATCCGCAAGGCCGTCAAGCAGCGGCAGGACTCGATCGAGCAGTACACGAAAGGCAACCGCCCCGAGCTCGCCGAAAAAGAGCGGGTGGAGATGGAGCTGCTCAAAGCCTATCTGCCGCCGGAGCTGAGCGAAGTCGAGATCGAGAACGGCGTCCGCGAGATCATCGCCTCCACCGGCGCGCAGTCGAAGAAAGACATGGGCAAGGTGATGAAGGAAGCGACCGCGAAGTACAAAGGCCGCGTGGACGGGAAGAAGATTCAGGAACTCGTGTCCCGGCTACTCCCGTGAATCGCTACTCACGCCAGACGATTCTTCCGGAGCTCGGCGAAGCCGGCCAGCAAAAACTGCGCGAGGCATCCGTGCTCGTCATTGGCGCGGGAGGGCTCGGCAGTCCGACGTCGCTGTACCTTGCGGCTGCTGGTGTAGGACGGATAGGACTGGTCGACTTTGATCGGGTCGACGTCACGAACCTGCATCGGCAGATTCTTTACGGTACGACGGATGTAGGACGGCCTAAGCTGGAGGCGGCGGCCGCGCGTTTGCGCGATGCGAATCCGGAGATTGCGATCGTCACGCACGAGGCCCGGCTGACGTCGGAGAACGCGCTCGAGATCCTGCGCGATTACGATGTCATCATCGACGGCACGGACAACTTCGCCACGCGCTATCTCGTCAACGACGCGTGCGTGATTCTCGGCAAGCCGAATGCCTACGGCTCGGTGTTTCGCTTCGACGGCCAGGTCTCTGTCTTCGCGACGAAGGAAGGCCCCTGCTACCGCTGCCTCTATCCCGAGCCGCCACCGCCGCACCTCGTGCCGTCGTGCGCGGAGGGCGGCGTGCTCGGCGTGCTGCCGGGCGTGATCGGAACGCTGCAGGCGACGGAAGCCATCAAGCTCATTACCGGAATCGGCGAAACGCTGGCCGGACGTCTGCTACTGTTCGACGCGATGCGGATGACGCTCCGCACGCTGCGCGTGCCGCGCCGCTGCGACGAGCACGCGCCCATCACCCGACTGATCGACTACGAGGAGTTCTGCAATCCCATGCAACACGAAGACATCACACCGGCCGAAGTGAACGAGCGCCTCGCGCGCGGCGAAAACCTCGTCCTGATCGACGTCCGCGAGCCGCACGAGTGGAGCGCCGGCCACATCGAGAGCGCGATCCACATCCCGATGCAGCAGATCCCGCAGCGGCTCGCCGAGATCCCGCGCGACCAGGAAGTGGTGATGATCTGCCGCTCCGGCGCGCGCAGCGGACACGTGCAGCAGCACCTGAAGCAGCAGGGCTACACGAACGTCAAGAACCTGATTGGCGGGATGCAGCGGTGGTCGCGGGAGGTCGACTCGTCGATTCGGGTCGCCTGACCGGCTTCCCGAACATCACTACCACCGACTTGCCCATCGCCCGTCCGGTCGTCGCGCCGTCGATGATGGCGATGCCGCAGTCTTCGTACATCGGCGACATGATGTTCTCGCGGTGTCCCCGCGATTCCATCCACGAGGCCACCAGCAACCGCACGGTCTCGAATCCGCTGGCGACGTTTTCCGCCGCGGCCTGGAACGTGTAGTCGCGCAGCGTCAGCCAGGTGAAGGGTGAAAGTCCGCTCGGCGACTCGTGGCTCCACCAGCCGCCGTCTTCCATGTCCCGCATCCGGTCTTCGGCCGCTTTCGAGAGCCGCGCTTCGATGTGCAGCGGCGCGAGCCCGGCCTCGGCGCGATAGGCATTCATCTGCGCGAGCACGGTGTCGGCCGTGATCTCGTTCGTTGCGTCTGACGCAAACAGGGGCACGGCCAGCAAAAGGGCGAGAAGGAGTTTCATTGGACGCCGTCGGGACGCACGCGTAGGAAAAACGTACACGCTTTTCCGGTCTTGGACTCGACCCACACGGAACCGTTGTGCGTCACCGCAAATTCGCGGCATTTGAAGAGGCCGCGTCCGGTGCGCTGCGCCGACGTCGGGCTCCAGACGAACGACGGCTCGAAGATCGCCTGGCGCAGCGGCTCCGGCACCATCGGCCCGTTGTCCATCACGAAGAACAGGAGCAGCGGCTTGCCTTTGTGCTCCATCCAGCGAACGCCGATCACGACCTGTCCGCTCGGCGGCACGTAGTGCAGCGCGTTCTCCATCAGGATCGCCAGCGATTCCGCGAGCTGCTCGTGATCGTGGAAGCGCTCCTCGAGCTCCTGCGCGTCGACCTGGAGAATGATGCCCTTCAGATCCGCATACGCGCGGAAGCGATCGGCGACGCGATGCACGACCTCGGTGACAGCGGGGACGGGACGCATGCCCGTCGCGGTTTCCTCGACCTCGGGCGCGAGCTCCAATGACGAGATGATCTGCTCGACCGCGGCCGCGGCGTCGGCGAGGAAATGATCCTGCTTCGAATGGGCCGCGTGGCCGAGGGAATCGCGAAGCGCGCGCAACGGCCCGAAGACCGTTTCGCGCACGTACGTCACGAAGGACGCGTGCGTCTCGTTCGTCGCCTCCGCGTGGCGGAAGACGAGGATCGCACCGCTCGCGCCGCCGGACATCGGCACCAGCGTATAGATGTAGTTGCGGTTCGCAATGCGCACGCCGGCGGACGTCGGCACGGCGAGATCGGCGACGCGGATTCCGGCCTTCGTCTCGATCGCCGCCAGCGTCGACAGCTCCGACTGCGTCGCGTCGAACACGCGCTTCGCCTCATCGGAGACGAACTTCACGCTGCGATCGGGCCCGAGCAGAATCGACGGCACCCCCGCGGCGACGAGCAGGTTGACGACGCTCGTGATCGCGGGAGAAGCGGATTCGACGGGGAAGGGAAGGATCGGTGCCTTGGGGAAGGGATCGGGCTCGGGCTCGGGTTGCGCGGCGGTCTGACCGGAACGCCGCCGTCCCGGCGGCTGATCGGAAAGCGTCTCGCTTTCCGGGCGGCGGGACGCCGCCTGATCAGCCGGCGGGGACGCCGGCGTTCCGACGGCCGCGGCCCGCTTCGGTTTTCGCGGCGTGTCGCATTTATCGCAGAGGATTCCCTCTGTGACCTCGCGACCGCACATGAAACATTTCCGCGCCATCTTTCGCCCCGCCGGGACCGAAGATCTTACGCCAATTGCGGTAGAGTCTGCGCCCGAATGAATGACCGCATGAAGAACGTAACAGTCATCGGCGGCGGCACGATGGGCAACGGAATCGCCCACACCGCCGCGGCCGCGGGTTTCGACGTCACCCTGATCGATGTTAACGACGAAATCCTGCAGCGCGCCGTGTCGACGATCACGTCGAACCTGCAGCGCGGCGTCGATAAAGGAAAAATGATCGCGGACGAGCGCGACGCAACGCTGGGACGCATTCGTGCCGCCAGCGACCTCGGCGCGGCAAAAGACAGCGACATCGTCATCGAGGCCATCATCGAAAACCTGGACGCGAAGACGCAGCTCTTCAAACAGCTCGACGAAATCACGGGCCCCGAATGCATCCTCGCCTCGAACACCTCTTCGATCTCGATCACGAAAATCGCCGCCGCGACGAAGCGGCCGGAGCAGGTGATCGGGATGCACTTCATGAATCCCGTCCCGGTCATGACGCTCGTCGAAGTCATCCGCGGCATCGCCACTTCCGATCAAACGTATCGCGCGGTCGACGAGCTGTCGAAGCAGATGGGGAAGACGCCGATCGAAGTGAACGACTATCCCGGCTTCATCTCCAACCGCGTGCTCATGCCGATGATCAACGAGGCCATCTTCACGTTATATGAAGGCGTGGCCACGCGCGAAGCGATCGACGGCGTGATGAAGCTCGGCATGAATCACCCGATGGGTCCGCTCACGCTCGCCGACTTCATCGGCCTCGACGTCTGCCTCGCGATTCTGCGCGTCCTCGAGCAAGGATTTGGCGATCCGAAATATCGCCCGTGTCCGCTGCTGGTAAAAATGGTGGACGCCGGGTGGCTGGGGAGAAAAAGCGGGCGGGGCTTCTATGAATACAAGAAATGAGTCGCGTGTTATAAGCGGCGAAATCGACCATGCTTTGTCAGACCTGTAGTGCGTACAACGACGACGAGCGCGAGTACTGCTTTCGCTGTCAGAACAAGCTGCTCGTTCTCTCCGGGGTTTCCTCGTTCGAAGAAGACGAGATCGAGGAGTACGAAGAGGAAGAAGACCTTTCGCTCGATGAGCATCTGCTCGAGCGGGTGTCGGCGCTGGAGGAGATCGTCAAGCGCTCCGCGGAGACGCTGCGCTCGATCGTCGACGCCGTGCAGAAGCACGAGCGCGCGATCTTCATCAATCAAACGGGTCTCCTGTCCGTCAAAGAGATTCTCGAAAAGAAGAACGTTCTCACCTCCGAGGAAGTCGTCGATCTTTGGGAATCGAAGATGGGCGAGCAGATGCTCGCCCTGGAAAAGAAGCAGCGTTTCATCGAGCGCAAAGACCGCATGGTGTCGCTGTTCCGCGGCGAGAAGCGCGAGCGCTTTCTCCTGCTCGTCGCCGACGCCGAGTCGGCGTTCGATGGATTCGATCCCGACCGCGGGATGAAGCATCTCGAAGAGGCGTTCCGCCTCGACCGCGACAATTACGAGCTCTCGTTCTTCCTCGGCGAGATGTTCTTCAATGACGGCAATCTTGACCGGGCGAAGGCGTATCTCGAGCGCACGCTCGAAGTGCAGCCCGATCACTTCGACGCCGCTGTGTTCTACGGAGTGCTGCTGCACGAGCGCCAGGATCTGAAAGGCGCCGAGCGCTGGCTGCGTCGCGCCATTCAAATCTCGCAGGAGTCGTTCCTGCCGTATTTCTCGTTAGGCGCGATTTACGCCCGCAAGGGAAAATTGCTGCGCGCGCAGAAGTTCCTGGAGAAAGCCGTCCAGCTCGAGGCCATTCCGCAGGCCTATTACCTTCTCGGCACGATCTTCTATGAGAAGGGCCAGCTCGAGCGTTCGATCCGCTCGTTCCAGGCGGCATTGAAGCTCGATCCCGATTACGAGGAAGCGATTTACCACCTCGGTCTCTGTTACCTCGACCGCAACTGGAATCGCAAGGCCATCGAGTGCTTCCAGGAAGCGCTGGAGCTCAATCCCAACAAGATGGAGTACCAGCAGGCGGTCAAGATTTACGAAGGCATCTCCGGCCACATGCCGGTGGAGGGGCCGGCGGCGCAGGTGGTGAGCGCCGCGGAGACGCTGGCCAGCGAAGGCAAGTACACCGAGGCCATCGATCACTATCGCCGCGCGGTGGATGAAGAGCCGGACAACATCAACATCCTCCTCCCGTACGCGCTCCTCTGCTCGCACCTCGAAATGAACAACGAGGCTATTTCGATGGCGCGGCGGATTCTGAAGCACCGCCCGGCGGAGATGGTCGCCGCGGCGGCGTATACGACGCTCGTCGAAGCGCTGCGCGCCGAGGGGAACTACAAGGACGCCAATCGCGCGCTCGAAGAAATGCTCGCTGATTACACGTCGAATTACGCCAAGTCGATCGCGTATTACGAGAAGGCGTACAACCTCGCGGAGATGGAAGAGAGCCTCGACGAGGCATTGGAGTCCGCGCAGCTCGCGCTCCGGTATTCACCGAAGGAATTGAAGCAATTCCCGCTCGCCGCGTTAGGCTGGGTCTACTTCAAGCGCCGCGATTTCCGCAGCGCCGTCGATTTCCTTTCGAAATCCGCCGAGCTCGGCCCGACCGCGACGAACCTCATGCACCTCGGCATGGCCCTCCTCGAAAGCGGCCAGAAAGACCGCGCCCGCCAGGTGTTTCGCCGCGCGAAGAGCTTCAAGATCAAAGGCGCGGGCCTCGAGGAGAAGATCCTCGAGCAGGTGCGCAGCGCGACGAAGCTCATCGACCGCCTGCACCAGCGCCGCCGCAAAGTGGCGAAGGGTTAGTCGCACCCCGTTCACAATCGTTTACAGGAAGTTCGTGAGATCGGACAGACGTCCGCGCGCCCGCGCCGGTAGCATCCGCGTCATGCCCAAATACAGGCTCACGATCAACGGAAAAAACGAAGCCGTCGACGTCGATGCGGATACGCCGCTGCTCTGGGTGCTGCGCGACACGCTCGGCATGACCGGCACGAAGTTCGGCTGCGGTGTCGGCGTCTGCGGCGCGTGCACGGTGCTCGACGGAAACGCGAAGGCCGTGCGCGCATGTCAGATCGCCGCCGCGGACGCGAACGGCAAGCGCTTCACGACGATCGAGGGATTGTCTGCCGACGGCTCGCATCCCTGCCAGCGCGCGTGGCTCGACGAAGACGTCGCGCAGTGCGGCTACTGCCAGGCCGGGATGATCATGACGGCCTGCGCGCTGCTCAAGCAGAAGAAGAATCCGAGCGACGCCGACATCGACGGCGCGCTCGGCGATGTGGTCTGCCGCTGCGGCAGTTACGTGCGCATCCGCAAGGCGGTGCACACCGCGGCCCGGCTGGGAGGCGCGAAATGACCACGCGCCGCGACTTCCTCAAGATCTCGCTCATCGCCGGCTCCGCGCTCGCCATCGGCTTCGATTTCGAAGCCGAGGAAACGAAACCCTTCCAGCCGCACGGCTGGATTCGCATCGATCCGGACGGCACCGTTACGCTGACGGTCGGCAAGTCGGAGATGGGACAGGGCGTGCGCACGTCGCTGCCGATGATCCTCGCCGACGAGCTGGACGCGGACTGGAACTCGATCAAGCTCGTGCAGGCGTCGCCGAGCGCACAGTTCAATCGCCTCGGCACCGGCGGTAGTTTCAGCCTCGGCGGAAGCTGGCTGCCGCTGCGCCAGGCCGGTGCCGCGGCGCGAGCGATGCTCGTCAGCGCCGCCGCCGCGCGCCTCGGCGTCGATGCGGCCACGCTCCGCACGGAAAAAGGATTCGTGATCCACGGCAACGGGCGCATCTCGTACGGCGAGCTCACCACCGCGGCCGCGGCGCTGCCGCTTCCGCAGAACGTGCCGATGAAGAAAACGAGCGACTTCAGGATCATCGGCTCGCGCACGAAACGCACCGACGGTCCCGACATCGTCTCGGGCAAAGCGCAATACGGAATCGACGTACGCGTGCCGGGCATGCGCTACGCGACGATCGTCCGTCCGCCGGTCCTCGGCGGAACGGTCAAGCGATTCGATGCGACGCGCGCGAAAGCGGTGCGCGGCGTGACCCACGTCGTCGCCGTGAGATCGGGCGTCGCCGTCGTCGCCGGCAGCACGTGGGCGGCGCTGAAGGGACGCGACGCGCTGGAGATCGAGTTCGACGCCGGCCCGAACGCGTCGTTCAGCTCGGAGTTGCACGGCCAGCGCATGCGCGACGCGGCGAAGGAGACCGGCTTTACCACGCGTAAGACCGGCGAGGCGGCGGCGACGGCGAAGCAGCTGGAAGCGACGTATCAGTATCCGTTCTACGCCCACGCGCCGCTCGAGCCGATGAACAGCACGGCCGATTTCCGAGGCACGAGCTGCGAAGTCTGGTCGCCGACGCAGGCGCCGAACGCGGTGCAGGAGCGCGTCGCGGAGTTTCTCGGAATCGGGAAAGAATCCGTGAAGGTCAACGTCACGCTGATCGGCGGCGGGTTCGGCCGCCGCCTCGGATGGGACTACGCGATCGACGCCGCGGACGTTTCGAAAGCAATTGGCGGCGGTCCGGTGCAGGTGCTCTGGACGCGCGCCGACGACATGAAGCACGGCTACTTCCAGGCCGCGTCGCTGCATCAGATGCGCGCCGGCTTCGACGCCAAGGGCAAGCTCGTGTCGTGGCAGCACAAGAAGGTCTCGTCGCCGCACAACGCGCGGCGAAAGCCGACCGAGGCCGAGCTGAAAGATCCGAACTTCTACCGCGATTCGTCGTGGGGCGTTTACGACATCGTGTACAACATCCCGTACGTCGAGACGTCGTACGTACGCGTCGACGGGCCGGTGCCGATCGGACCCTGGCGCGCCGTCTTCTCACCGTCGTCGACGTTCGCGCGCGAGAGCTTCTTCGACGAGCTCGCCCACGCGGCGGGAGCGGATCCGCTGCAGTTCCGCGTCGATCATCTGAACGGCGACGAAAAGCTCGTCGCCGGCGAGCTGACGATCGAGCGCCCGCGCCTCAAACGCGTGCTCGAAACGCTGCGCGCGAAGTCGGATTGGGGAAAGCCGCTGCCGAAAGGATGGGGCCGCGGCATGGCCTGCAACGTGTATGACGGAGACACGCACATCGCATACGCCGCGGAGGTGTCCGTCATCGACAAGAAGATTCGCGTCCATCGCGTCGTCGCCGTCGTCGACTGCGGCTTGATCGTGAATCCCCTCGGCGTCGAGTCGCAGATCGAAGGCGGCGTGATCTGGAGTCTCTCGTCCGCGCTGAAAGGCGAGATCACGTTCAAGGACGGGCAGGCCGAGCAGTCGACGTTCGGCGACTTCGAAGTGCTTCGCATCGACGAGACGCCGAAGATCGAAGTGCATCTGGTTCCGCACGGCGAGGTCCCGTTCGGGATGGGCGAGCCGCCCGTGCCGCCGGCCGTGCCGGCGATCGTGAACGCGATTCACGCGGCGACCGGGAAGCGGATCCGCAAACTGCCGATCCGCGCCGAGGATCTGGCGTGAGCGAAGTCAAAGCACTGCTCGATGCGCTGGCGGCGCGCTCGTACGAGCGCGCGGTGATGATCACGCTCGTCTCGCTCGAAGGCTCCGGCTATCGCAAGCCGGGCGCGCGGATGATCGTCGCCGACGACGGCTGGTCGGTCGGCTCGGTGAGCGGCGGCTGCATCGAGAACATGCTGCGCGATCACGCGAAGCGCGTGCTGCCGAAGGGCGCGGCGGAGATCGTGGAGATCGATACGACGTCCGATGCTGATGTGTTGTTCGGCTCCGGACTCGGATGTCCGGGCAAACTGCGGTTTCGCATCGAGCCGTTCGCGCGCGGCGCGTTCGACGCGGCGCATGCGGCGCTGCAGGCGCGCAAGAACGCCGTGCTCGACGGCCAGGTGATCGAGCCGCCCATCGCGCTGCACCTCTTCGGATGGGGGAACGACGTCGCGTCGATGGTAACGCTCGCCGCGGCGATGCAGTGGGAGACGACGGTGTATGCGAAGCACGAGGTTCCGCGCGCACTGCCGCTCGACGCGCGCTCCGCGGCCGTGCTCATGACGCACAACTACTTCGTCGATCTCGATTGGCTGCAGCACCTCATGCGCACCGGCGCGCCGTACATCGCGGTCATCGGCGCCCGCAAGCGGATGGAGATGATGCGCGCGATCGTCGGCGACGATCCGCGCCTGCACGGTCCGGCCGGCCTCGACATCGGATCGGAGACGCCGGCGGAGATCGCGCTCTCCGTCCTCGCCGAGATCACGGCCGTCTTCGCCCGCCGTCCCGTTCTCGTTCCCGCATGATCGCGCTGGCCGTGCTCGCCGCCGGCGGGTCGCGGCGTTACGGCTCGCCGAAACAACTCGCGGTCATCGATGGCGAGACGCTGCTGCATCGCGCCGCGCGCGTCGCCGCCGAATGGGCCGGCCGTGCGGGCGATCGCCGCGCGTTCGTCGTCCTCGGCGCACACATCGCCGACGTAAATCTCGAAGTCGTCCTCAATCCGAACTGGGACGAGGGACTGTCGACTTCGATTCACGCCGCCGTTCACGCCGCGGGCGACGCGGACGCGCTGCTCCTCATGTTGTGCGACCAGCCTGGCATCACCGCCGATGATCTCGAGCGAATCACGAACGTGCGCGCGCCGATCGTCGCCGCCGCATACGAAAACACGATCGGCGTACCGGCGCTGTTCCATCGCTCGCAATTCGGTGCATTACTCGCGTTGCGCGGCGATCGCGGCGCGAAGCCGCTGCTCGAAAACGCCGCAACGGTGCCGATCCCCGCGGCCGCGTGGGACGTCGACGTCAAACCCGAGTGAGCTTCGCGAAGCGGGCGATGAACTTCTTCGTGCCGTGGCGCTCGAAGTAGACCGACAGCTTCGCATCCGGCCCGCTGCCTTCCATCGTCAGGATCGTGCCGATGCCGAATTGCTCGTGCCGCACTTTCTGCCCGCGCTTCAGCTCCGGCGCGCCACCGCCCTGTGGCTGCTTCGCGGCCTTGATCGCGCTCGGATCAAACTGCACGGGCGCGTTCTGAAAAAACGAAAACACCCCGTTCGCCCGTCCCGGTGGTGGAGAATCCGTGGAGCGGCGGCCTTCAGGCCGCCGAACCTGTGCCGGCGGGCTGAAGCCCGCCGCTCCACGCATCGGCTGCTCCCGCCACGATCCCTGCGGCGCGCGGAACGAGCTTCTCAGCCGCACCTCTTCGCGCACCGCCTCCGGAATCTCGCTGAGAAACGGCGACGGGCTCTGCTCGCGAAACTTTCCGTGCAGCCGCCGCTCGTGCGCGTGCAGGCAGAACAGCAGCTCGCGCGCGCGGGTCATCCCGACATAGCAGAGGCGCCGCTCTTCTTCGAGCTCGTCGTTCTCTTCGAGCGATTGCGAGTGCGGCAGCACCCCTTCCTCCATCCCGGCGAGGAAGACCACTCGGTACTCGAGTCCCTTCGCCGAATGAAGCGTCATCAGCGTGACGCCTTTCTGCGACTCGTACCGGTCGAGGTCCGACATCAGCGTCAGCGAGTCGAGGTAATCGCCGAGCGTGGCCTGGGGATTGTTCTCGTAATACTCGCGCGCGGAGTTGATCAACTCGTCGAGGTTCTCGAGGCGCGACTCGTCCTGCACATCGCGTGACTCCTGCAGCATGCGCCGGTAGCCGGTGCGCAGGAGGACGTAGTCGACAAACTCGGGCAGCGGATTCGTCGACGCGCGCTGGAGGTCGTGGACGATGTCGCGGAACTCGCGCACGGCCTTCGACGCGCGCGGCGGAAGAAATCCGAGGTCCCCGTCGACGATCGTCCAGAGCGTGACGCCCTGCTCGGCCGCGCGCTCGCTGAGCGTGTTCACGGTCGTCTCGCCGATGCCGCGCGACGGCACGTTGATCACGCGCTCGATCGACGGCGTGTCGTGCGGTCGCACGGTCAGGCGCACGAACGAGAGGATGTCCTTGATCTCGGCGCGCTCGTAGAACTTCACGCCCCCGACGACCGAGTACGGCACGTTCGCGCGCAGCAGCTCTTCTTCAAACGGCCGCGACTGCGCGTTCGTCCGGAACAGCACCGCGAACTCGGAGAGCGGGTAGCGGTCGCGCATCGAGGTGATCTTCTCGATCACGAACTGCGCTTCCTCGCGCTCGTTGCCGCAGGTCACGATGCGCACCGGCTCGCCCGCGCCCGACTGCGTGAAGAGCGTCTTTCCCTTGCGGGCGATGTTGTTCGACACCACGCCGGTCGCGGCGTCGAGAATGTTTCCGGTGGAGCGGTAGTTCTGCTCCAGTTTGACGATTTTTGCTCCTGGAAAATCACGCTCAAAATTGAGGATGTTATTGATGTCTGCGCCGCGGAAGCGGTAGATCGACTGATCCTCGTCGCCGACCGCGACGATGTTCCCTTCCTTGCCTGCGAGCAGCTTCACGAGCGCGTACTGCGCGTGATTCGTGTCCTGGTACTCGTCGATCAGCAGGTGCTTGAAGCGGTCGTGCAGCTCCCCGCGCACGTCGTCGTTGCGCTCGAGGAGCTCGACGTATTTGCCGATCAGATCGTCGAAGTCCATCGCATCGAATTCGCGCAGTCTCTTCTGATACAGCCGGTAGACCTCGGCCACGCGCGAGCCGAAGAAATCGAGGTTGTTTTTCTCGTAGTCGACCGGGTTCTGGAGCTCGTTCTTCGCCGACGAGATCCGATGCAGGATCGAGCGCGGCGGAAAAGCCTCGTCGTTGACGTTCAGCTCGCGCATGCAGCGGCGGATGAGCGTCAGCTGGTCGGCGGTGTCGTAGACCGCGAAGGACTTCGTGTAGCCGAGGCGGTCGGCGTAGCGGCGGAGGATGCGGAGCGACGTCGAGTGAAACGTGCCGATCCAGGGGCGGTATCCGCCGGTCGGCGGCACGAGCGAATCGACGCGGTGCAGCATCTCGTTCGCCGCCTTGTTCGTAAACGTGACGGCGAGGATGTTCGGCGGCCGCACGCCCAGCTCGCCCATGAGATAGCCGATGCGATAGGTGATGACGCGCGTTTTTCCCGAGCCCGCGCCGGCGAGGACGAGCAGAGGGCCGCTGCCGTGGGTGACTGCATCGCGTTGTTGAGGATTGAGTCCGGAGAGATCGAGCATTTGGGTCGCGGCGCAGTTTACCCGTAAACTGTGCTCATAATGTTTGGACTCGGTGTACCCGAACTTCTCGTCATTCTCGTGATCGTCGTCGTCATCTTCGGCGCCAGCCGCCTGCCTCAGCTGGGCAAGGGCCTCGGCGAGGGAATCTCCAATTTCCGCGACGGACTCAAGGGGAAAGACGACAAGAACCTCCCGCCTCGAGGCCCCGGCGAGCAGTAGTGCCTTCCCGCAAGTGGCTCATCACCGGCGCCGGCGGAATGCTCGGCCGCGATCTCGTCTCGGCACTCACTTCCCGCGATGAGGACGTCGTCGCGCTGGCGAAGAGCGACCTCGACGTGACGGACTCGCGCTGTGTCGATGACTGTGTCGCGGAAACGCGGCCCACGATCATCCTCAACTGCGCGGCGTACACGAAGGTCGACGACGCGGAGAAGAACGAAGCCGCCGCGAATGCGATCAACGGCTCCTCGGTCGAGCTGCTCGCGCGGGCCGCGAATGAGGCGGACGCGCTGCTCGTGCAGGTCTCGACCGACTTTGTCTTCGACGGAAAAAAGCGCGAGCCATACGACGTCACCGACGCCACGAATCCGCTGTCGGCCTACGGCCGTTCGAAGCACCTCGGCGAGATCGCCGCGCAGCACGCGGAGAAGCGTTTGATCGTGCGGACGTCGTGGCTGTTCGGCGTGCATGGCCCGAATTTCGTCGAAGCCATTCGCAATCAGATCCGCAAGGGAACGAATCCGCTGCGCGTGGTCGACGATCAGCGCGGCCGCCCGACGTACACGCCGCACCTCGCGGACGCGATCATCCGCCTGGCCATGCAGGACGCGCGCGGCATCGTGCATTACGCGGATGAAGACGAGTGCACGTGGTTCGACTTCGCCGGCGCGATCGCGGAAGGCACCGGCGTGACGGTGAAGCCGGTGTCGAGCGCCGAGTTCCCGCGTCCCGCAACGCGCCCCGCGTACTCGGTGCTGTCGACGGAACGCTACGAGCGGATCACGGGAGTGCGTCCGGAGTCGTGGCGGGAAGGGCTTCGCGAGTATTTATCGACGCGTACATGAGGAACTCCACGTTCCCCTCCGCACCTTTCACCGGACTCTCGATCACGCCCTTCACCTCGAACCCGATTTCCTTCGCCGCGCTCACGACGCCGTCGATCGCGCTCTGACGCTTCGCTTCCTCCCGCACGATCCCGCCCTTTCCGACTTCGTGCTTTCCGACTTCGAACTGCGGCTTGATCAGCGCCACCAGCTCGCCTCGCAGAAACGTCGCCACCGCCGGCAGGATCAACTTCAGTGAAATGAACGACACGTCGATCGACACGAACTCGATCTCTTCCTCGAAATCGCCTGCCGTCAGATTGCGCGCGTTCACCTTCTCGCGATTGATCACCCGCGGATCGTTGCGCAGCGAGACGTCGAGCTGCCCGTAGCCGACGTCGATCGCGTACACCTTCTTCGCGCCGTGCTCGAGCATCACATCCGTGAACCCGCCCGTCGACGCGCCGATGTCCGCGCAGACCTTTCCACTCACATCAACGCGGAACGTGTTGATCGCGTGCGCAAGCTTCATTCCCCCACGCCCCACCCACGGATGCTCCAGCTCCGCGATCCTCAGCTCGTCGTCCTCGCCGACGCTCGCCCCCGCCTTGTCGACGAACGCCCCATTCACCAATACCCGCCGGGCCATGATCAGCGACTGCGCCTTACTCCGCGAGTCCACGAGCCCGCGCTCGACGAGAGCGAGGTCGAGGCGCTGCTTTTTCATTCGTTGACGAGGAGGAAGCCGGCTTGAGAGAAGTGATGATCGTTCGTTAAAACGTGCCGGATGCCGCGCTCCTCCATGACGATCATGGACATGCAGTCGACGAGCGAGTACTCCTTATCGGGGCGTGACGCGTAACGGTCGAGGGCGGCGAGGAAGAGGGGGCGATCGGCAGGGATGACGTGCCATGTATGCAACGCGCGCCGAACCGCATCGACCGTCCGTGCGCGTGAAAACGCGCCATCATCCGCGAAATGTGCCAGCACTTCCGATAGAACGAAGTCATGGGTGATGATCGTTGCCTCGCCGAGGGTCACTCGAAGGCGTCGAGCGCGCGCGTGATGCGCGTCGCGTCGATCCAGTACCGCAAGGAGGAACCAGGTGTCGGCGAAATACGGAAGCATTACTTCGCGGTCGCGCGTTGCTTTTTCCCGTAGACGAATTCGTCGATGTGATCCGAATCCTTGCCGCGTTCGTGACGGCGAATGAGCTCTTCTTCGGGAATCTGATTGCCCAGTTCGACCAGCATGTCCACAAACTCTCCCAGCGTTCCGTACCGCTTCGCCGGCACAAACTCCCGCACCCGCTTCGCAATCCCCTCCGGATGCAGGTCGTACTGCGCGCGAAGCACGTCCTGCGAGCCGTGGTGGACGTACTCGTCGGGGATGCCGATGCGGTGGAACTGGACGTCCTGGATGCCGAGCTCCTGGCAGCGTTCCATGATCGCGGCGCCGAAGCCGCCGGCGAGGGAGCCTTCTTCGACCGTGATCACGAACGAATGCGGCTGGCAGTACTGCCGGATCAGCTCATCGTCGAGCGGCTTGATGAAGCGCGCGTTGACGACGGCGACGTTGATTTCTTCCTTCGCCAGGATCTCCGCCGCTTCGACGGCCGGCCAGACTTCGTTGCCGATGGCGAAGATCGTGGCGTGGCGCGATTCGGGATCGCGCATCACTTCGCCCTTGCCGACCGGCAGCGACTGCAGTTCCGCATCGAGCTGCACGCCGGCGCCGTTGCCGCGCGGGTAGCGCAGCGACGTCGGGTGGCCGGTCTCGAACGCGGTCTTCACCATGTGCCGCAGCTCGTTCTCGTCCTTCGGCGCCATGCAGATCATGTTCGGGAAGATCCGCAGGTAGGCCATGTCGTAGATGCCGTGGTGCGTCGGGCCGTCGGCGCCGGCGATGCCGCCGCGGTCGAGCGCGAAGACCACCGGCAGATCCATGACCGCCACGTCGTGGAACACCTGATCGAATGCGCGCTGCAGGAACGTCGAGTAGATCGCCGCGACGGGCTTCATGCCCTGCGTGGCCATGCCGCCGCAGAACGTGACCGCGTGCTCCTCGGCGATGCCGACGTCGAACATCCGGTCGGGCAGCGCCTTCGCGAATTTATCGAGGCCCGTTCCTTCCGGCATCGCCGCCGTGACGGCGACGATCTTCGGATCCTTCTTCGCCAGCTCCACCAGCGCGTCCGCGAAGACGGCCGTGTACGTCGGCGGCTGCGGCTTGTCGGACTTCTTCACTTCGCCGGTCGGAATGTCGAACGGATTCACGCCGTGCGACCAGATCGGCTTGTTCTCCGCCGGCACGTAGCCTTTGCCCTTCTTCGTCAGCACGTGCACGAGCAGCGGGCCGTTGTAGTCCTTGTTCTCCTCGAACACGCGCAGCAGCGTCTCGAGATCGTGGCCGTCGTACGGGCCGAGGTACTTGAAGCCGAGCTCCTCGAACAGCGTGCCCGGCACGACCATGTGCTTGAACAGCTCCTCCATCTCGGAGGCCACTTCGTGCAGCTTTCCGCCGACGAGCGGGATGCGGTCGATCACGCCCTTCGCGAGATCCTTCAGCTGGACGTAGCGCTTGCCCTTGATGATCTGGTTCAGATAGCCCGACATCGCGCCGACGTTCGTCGAGATCGACATGTCGTTGTCGTTCAGGACGAGGACCATCCGGCTCTTCAGATGGCCGGCCTGGTTCAGGCCTTCGAACGCCAGTCCGCCGGAGAGCGCTCCATCGCCGATCACCGCGACGACGCGGTAATCCTCTTTGCGGAAGTCGCGCGCCTTGGCGATGCCGAGCGCGGCCGAGATCGACGTCGACGCGTGGCCGGCATTGAAGACGTCGTACTCCGATTCCTCGCGCTTGCAGAAACCGGAAATGCCGTTGTGCATGCGGATGGTGTTGAAGGTTTCGCGACGTCCGGTGATGAGCTTGTGCGGATAGGTCTGGTGGCCGGTGTCGAAGACGATCTGATCGCGCGGCGTGTCGAAGATGTAGTGCAGGGCGAGCGTGAGCTCGACGATGCCGAGGTTTCCGCCGAAATGGCCGCCGATGCGCGAGACGGTGTCGATGATCGTGTCGCGGATCTCCTGCGCCAGCTGCGGAAGTTGCTTGCGATCGAGCTTGCGCACGTCGTACGGCGTATCGATCGAGTCGAGTAGTCGAGCCATGTTCGTAAGATCCCCTCGCGCCTAAGAACGGCGCTCGCAGATGTAACGCGCGATCGGGGTGAGGGTATTCACAGGACCGCCGATGATATCAGCGTTCCTCTCCGCATCCCGCAGCAGCCGCGCGACTTCCGCGCGTGCCGCGTCGGCGCCGAGGAGCGCCGGAAACGTCAGTTTCCCCTGTGCCACGTCCTTCCCCGCTGTCTTACCTAATGTCGCAGAGTTCTCTGTAATGTCAAGTAGATCGTCCACGATCTGGAAAGCGAGGCCAAGCGCGTCCCCGTATCGGCGCAGCGCGTCGAGCTGCGTTTCGCTCCCGCCGCCCAATAGTCCGCCGAGGAGCACGGAGGCGGTGATCAGCTTCCCGGTCTTGTTGCGATGGATGAAGTGCAGCTCGCGCAGGAGTGCCTCGGCGTCGTCCGATTGTTCCTGCGAGCGCTCGGCGACGATGTCCGCGACCTGCCCGCCGATCATGCCCGTCGAATCGATCGCCGTTGCCACCTCGCGAATGGCGCGCACCTGCCGCGCCGCCTCCACTCCCGCGATCGGTTTTGCGAGCCACGCAAAAGCCTCGGTGAGCAGCGCGTCCCCGGTGAGGATGCCCATCGCCTCGCCGTAAATCACGTGCGTCGTCTTGCGGCCGCGGCGCAGGTCGTCGTTGTCGAGCGCCGGCAGATCGTCGTGGACGAGCGAGTAGGTGTGAATCAGCTCCAGCGCGCAGAGCGGCACCAGCAGCGGATCGAGGCTCGCCCCGCACGCTTCCGCCGCGGCAACGGCGAGGATCGGGCGGATGCGCTTTCCGCCGCCGAGGACCGCGTAGCGCATCGCTTCGTGAATGACGACCGGCGGCGTATCCGCGGGCGGAAGCGTCGCGTCGAGCGTGCGATCGACGAGCGCGCGGCGGGACTGGAGGTAGTCGTTGAGGCTCACTCGCCCTCGTCGAGCAGCTCTTCCGCGTCGAACGGCTCGGTCACCGGCTGGCCCTTCGCGTCGGCCAGGATCGTTTCGATCTTCTTCTCCACCTCTTCCAGCCGCTGGTGGCAGAAGCGCGAGAGGCTGATCCCTTCCTCGAAGAGCTGCAGCGACTCGTCGAGCGGCAGGTTCTCGCTTTCGAGCCGCTGCACGATTTTCTCGAGCTGCTGAAACGCTTTCTCGAACTCGTTCGAACGGGGGCGGGCGGCCATCGCGCGCGTTATAACACGTCGATCTCCGGCCACACGCTCTCCACGCCCATCGTGCGCGAGTCGACGGTGCAGGCCATGCGGCCTTTTTTCACCTGCACTTCGATCTGCTCGCCGACCTTCACCTGCGAGGAGTCGAGGATCGGCTTGCGGCCACGGCGCGTGCGGGAGAAGGCGATGGCGTAGCCGCGCGAGAGCACCGACAGCGGCGAGACGGCGCTCAGCGTCGCGACGAGCGCGCGCAGATGCTGGCGCTCGCGGGCGATGCGCGCGGGATACGCCGCCAGCGGCTCTTCGCATGCCGCGAGGCGGCGGCGCATCGACTTCGCGTGCGCGTCGAGGAGGCGGAAGA
>DATFHJ010000264.1:0-32311 GCA_035248585.1 Thermoanaerobaculia bacterium | reverse complement strand
TTGAGGAACTCGGGACGGAAGCGCTGATGCAGCTCCGCCTCCACCATCTTGCGCATCTCGTCTTCGCCCATCGCGCCCGTCGACGCCTCGTGGATGTACTGCGAGCCGACGTTCGACGTCATGATGATGACGCTGTTCTTGAAGTCGACGACGCGTCCCTTCGAGTCCGTGAGCCGCCCGTCGTCGAGGATCTGCAGGAAGACGTTGAACACCTCCGGATGCGCCTTCTCGATCTCGTCGAACAGCACCACCGCGTACGGCCGGCGGCGGATCGCTTCCGTGAGCTGCCCGCCCTCCTCGTAGCCGACATAGCCGGGAGGCGCGCCGATGAGCCGCGCCACCGCGTGGCGCTCCATGTACTCCGACATGTCGATGCGCACCATCGCGTTCTCGTCGTCGAAGAGGAACTCCGCGAGCGCGCGGGCAAGCTCGGTCTTGCCGACGCCGGTGGGGCCCATGAAGATGAACGAGCCGATCGGGCGGTTCGGGTCCTGCAGCCCCGCGCGTGAGCGCCGCACCGCGTTCGCCACCGCGCGCACCGCGTCGTCCTGTCCGACCACGCGCTTACGGAGGTTGTCCTCCATCCGCACGAGCTTCTGCATCTCCGACTCGAGCATGCGCGTCACCGGGATGCCGGTCCACTTCGCCACGATCTCGGCGATGTCCTCTTCCGTCACTTCCTCGCGCAGGAGCGCGCCGCTCTTCTGCATCTCCGCGAGCTGCGCCGTCTTCTCCTCGATCTGCTGCTGCAGCTGCGGGATCAGTCCATAGCGCAACTCCGCGGCGCGATTCAGATCGCCCTCGCGCTCCGCGCGGTTCGCGGACTCGCGCTCATCCTCGAGCCGCTTCTTCACATCGTTGATGTCGGTGATGACGCCCTTCTCGCTCTCCCACTGCGCCTTGAGCCCGGAGATCTTTTCCTGCAGCTCCGCGATCTCCGCGCGCACGCCGCGCAGGCGCTCCTTCGTGACCGGGTTCTCTTCCTTCTGCAACGCCTGCTCTTCGATCTGCAGCTGCGTCAGCCGCCGCGTCAGCTCGTCGATCTCCTGCGGCATCGACGTGAGCTCGATGCGCAGCCGCGAGGCCGCTTCGTCGATGAGGTCGATCGCCTTGTCCGGCAGGAACCGATCCGTGATGTAGCGATGCGAGAGCGTCGCCGCGGAGACGATCGCGGAGTCGCGGATCGTCACCTTGTGATGCACTTCGTAGCGCTCCTTGAGGCCGCGCAGGATGGCGATCGTGTCCTCGACCGTCGGCTCGCCGACGTACACCGGCTGGAAGCGCCGCTCCAGCGCCGCGTCTTTCTCGATGTGCTTCTGATACTCGCTCAGCGTCGTCGCGCCGATCGCGCGGAGCTCTCCGCGCGCGAGCGCCGGCTTGAGCATGTTCGACGCATCCATCGCCCCTTCCGCCGCACCCGCGCCGACGAGCGTGTGCAGCTCGTCGATGAACAGGACGACGTCGCCTTCACTCTCTTCGACTTCCTTGATGACCGCCTTCAGGCGGTCCTCGAACTCGCCGCGATACTTCGCGCCGGCGATGAGAGCGCCGAGGTCGAGCGAGACGACGCGCTTGTTCTTCAAACCCTCGGGGACATCGCCCGCGACGACGCGCCGCGCGAGTCCTTCGACGATGGCCGTCTTGCCCACGCCCGGCTCGCCGATGAGCACCGGATTGTTCTTCGTGCGCCGCGACAGCACCTGGATCACGCGGCGGATCTCCTCATCGCGGCCGATGACCGGATCGAGCTTCCCGCGCCGCGCCAGCGCCGTGAGATCGCGCGCGTACCGCTCGAGCGCCTGATACTTGTCCTCGGGGTTCTGATCCGTCACGCGCTGCGTCCCGCGCACCGACTGCAGCGCCTTCAGCACCGCGTCCTTGACGACACCATGCCGCTTGAGGATCGCGTTCTTCGTGTCCGCCAACCCAAGCAGCAAATGCTCGGTCGACACATATTCATCGTTGAACTGCTCCGCCGCCGCGAACGCCGCATCGAACACCTTCCGCAGCTCCGGCGACACCATCGGCTCCGCCGACGCCCCGCCCACCTTCGACAGCTTCGACAGCTCCGCCGCCGCCTCCGCCTCGATCGCCGCCGGCGCAACCCCCAGCTTATTCAGGATCGGCGCAACAATCCCCCCCTCCTGCCGGACTAGGCCGAGCAGCAGGTGATTCGGCGTGAACTCCGCGTTCCCCGCCCCCCGCGCAAGGTTCTGCCCCTCGACGACGGCTTCCTGAGCCTTGACCGTAAGCTTATTGAAATTCATGGTTTGCCTCACATTGAGTCTGTTCGACTCAAGGCAGATAACCGGCAAAGTTTACCGGTCATTCCGGAGCGTGCAAGAAGCGGGCGTTCCGAGGTATTGTTGATAAGGTCATGACCAAAGTAGTGACGGCCAGGTATGACGCGTCGCATAACACGCTCCGGCTCGTAGAGCCTCTCGAAGGTGTAAAGGATGACGAGACGCTCACCGTGACGGTGGAGACGACGCCTGATCCGGAGCGGCCGTGGCTTGCACTCAGCGGCAGCATGTCGGCAGAGCAGGCCGACGATTTCGAGCGGGCAATCAAAGAGATGTTCCCGCCATGGAATGAAGGTGACTGAACGCTCGCGCTGGACGCGAACGCAGTCATCGACTTCATTCGCGACGATCGTCCTGACCCGCCGTACGTCGCGGACGCTCGCGAAGTGTTCCTGCCCGTACCAGTTCTGGGCGAGTTGTTTGTCGGCGTATACCTATCGCGCAATGTCGAAAAAAATCTCACGGCCGTGAAAGAGTACGGGCGCCGATGGACTGTGTTGACGCCGAGCATCGAGACGGCTCGTGTCTACGGCCGTGTAGCTGCAAAATCAGGACGGCAGCAACCCTCAACCCAAGCGCGTCTCAACGACCTCTGGATTGCCGCCCTCTGCATCCAACACAATCTTCCGCTTCTCACCAGCGACCACGGCTTCGACGTGATTCCCGAGCTGGAAGTCCTCCACTGGTAATTTGCTTATACTCGAAGCATGACCGCCGCCGCCCAACCCCTCCACGAAGTTCGTCCCCACTCCGCCCTCTTCGAAAGCCTCCTCGAGCTCATCCGCCGCACGTCCACCCAACTGCCGGACGATGTCGTGCGCGCGGTGACTGGAGCGCGGGCGAATGAGGAAGCCGGCTCGAATGCGGACGTCGCGTTGAACGTCATCGGGTGCAACATCGGGCTGGCGCGCGAGGGCTCGTTGCCGTTGTGTCAGGACACGGGAACCATTCTTTTTTATGTACACACGCCCGTGGGCTATGACCAGCTCGAGTTCGAAGAGATCGCAACGGAGGCGGTGCGCGCGGCGACGAAGAAGGGATATCTGCGGCAGAACAGCGTCGACAGCGTCACCGGGAAAAATACGGGCGACAACACCGGGCCGGGATCGCCGGTGTTTCACATCCATCAGTGGCGGGAGCCGCACGTCGAAGTGAAGTTGATGCTCAAGGGCGGCGGGTGCGAGAACATGAACGTGCAGTATTCGCTGCCGCATCCGGACCTCGGCGGACGCGATCTCAAGGGCGTCGAGAACGCGATTCTCGACTGCATCCTCCAGGCGCAGGGACAGGGCTGCGGCCCCGGCATCCTCGGCGTCTGCATCGGCGGCGATCGCGGCACCGGCTATGGATTCGCGAAAGAACAGCTGCTCCGCACCATGGACGACACGAATGACGATCCCGAGCTCGCGGCGCTCGAAGAGCGCGTCGTCGAGAAGGCAAATCAGTCGGGCATCGGACCGATGGGCTTCGGCGGAAAAACGACGCTGTTAGGCTGCAAGATCGGCAAGCTCAATCGCCTGCCGGCTTCCTTCTTCGTCTCCGTCGCCTACATGTGCTGGGCCTTCCGCCGCCGCGGCGCGAACCTCGATCTCGAGGGACAGGTTACGAACTGGCTGTACTGAGCGTCTAACAGGGCATGGAGCGGATGATCCGCGTCGTGCTCTTCCTGGCGCTGGCGAGCCTCGGACTCGATCACGGCGAGGACCTGCACGTCCGGCAGCGCTTCGATGAATTGAAGCCGCCGCCTCTCGCGAACCTGCTGAAGGCACTCAACGTACCGGCGCCGCTTCCCGAGCCGCCTCCTCCACCGCCACCGCCCACGGCCGAGGAGCTTGCCCGAATGGAGTTTCCCTGAATGTTCGAGATCGTAGAGGGCAGTTCGCCCGAGACCCACAAGGCCGGCTGCGAGGCATGTCATACCGACGGAGTGCCCGCGTATAAGCCCGGTAAAAATCACCCGCGGCCCCTCGACGCCGCCAAATGACTGCCTATATTCAAAGGCATGAACACGTGGCAAATCCTGATCCTCAACATACTCGTCCTCCTGAGCACGCCCCAACAGACGCCGAAGCCGCTGACGCCGGAGCAACAGCAGCAGTTCGAGGTCGCCTTCAAAGCCGGGAACTTCAAAGTCCCTGCGTCCATGCTTTGAACGAGCGTCGCCGTCGCGAGCAGTTCGTTCGCGGTCGCCAGGGACGCCTGCGCGGAGTGTCATGTCGAAGGCATGCCGACCGCGATAGCATCTCCCGTGTATGGCACAGGTCAAACTCACCACACCCATCGATGAAGCAACGATCCGCACGCTGCACGTCGGCGACACCGTCGCCATCACCGGACGCCTCTACACGGGCCGCGACGCCGTCCATCACCGGCTGCACACCGGCGTGAAACCGCCGGTCGATCTCGAAGGGCAGATCATCTACCACTGCGGACCGGTGATGGTGAAAGAGGGCGAGCAGTGGGTGTGCAAGGCCGCCGGTCCGACGACCTCGTCGCGCGAGGAGCCGTATCAGTGGGAAGTCATGCGCGACTACAAAATCCGCGGCGTGATCGGCAAGGGCGGCATGGGTGAGAAAACGCTCGCCGCGTGCAAGGAGTACGGCGCCGTCTACATGCACGCGATCGGCGGGGCCGCGCAGGTGTGCGCCGCGTCGATCAAGCGCGTCGACGGCGTCGACTGGATGGACCTCGGCTCGCCGGAAGCGATCTGGCACCTCTGGGTCGAAGACTTCATGGCCATCGTGACGATGGACGCGCACGGCCAGTCGCTGCACCAGCAGGTCTTCGAGGAATCGCGCGCGCGCCTTGCAGCACTGAAGGCGTGATGCGGACCGAAAAAGACACGCTTGGCGAAGTCCAAGTCCCCGATGACGCGCTCTACGGCGCGCAAACGCAGCGCGCGGTCGAGAACTATCCGATCAGCGGCCTGCGCGCGCATCCCGAGCTGATCCGCGCGTTCATCCTCCTCAAGCGCGCCGCGGCGCAGGCGAACCTCGAGCTCGGCGCGATGGACGAGCGCATCGCGAACGCGATCCTCGGAGCCTGCGACGAAATCCTCGGCGACTTTGACGGCCATCGAAAACACTTTGTCGTCGACGTCTTCCAGGCCGGCGCCGGCACTTCGTTCAACATGAACTGCAACGAGGTGATCGCGAATCTCGCGAATCGTTCCCTCGGCGGCACGCTCGGCGTGTACAAGCCCGTTAATCCGAACGATCACGTCAACATGTCGCAGTCGACGAACGACGTCTTCCCGTCGGCGATGCGCGTGATGACGGCGACGCTGCTCGATCAACTGCTTCCGCACCTCGACGCGCTCGCGAGCGCGTTCGACAAAAAAGGCGATGAATTCGCGGACGTGATCAAGTCCGGCCGCACGCATTTGCAGGACGCGGTGCCGGTGACGCTCGGCCAGGAATTCAAGGCCTACGCGGCGGCAGTCGCACGGGCAACCAAACAGTTGCGCGACGCGGCGGACGGAGTGCGCGAGCTCGGCATCGGCGGCACCGCCACCGGTACCGGCATCAACACACCGCCCGGCTATCGCTTCGCGGTCGTCAAACATCTCGGCGCGCAGTTCCGCACCGCGCCGGACCTTCGCGAGGCGATGCAGTCGCAGCTTCCCGTCGTCGCCGTCTCCTCCGCGCTGCGCAACCTCGCGCTCGAGCTCACGCGCATCACGAACGACCTCCGGCTCCTTTCGTCCGGCCCCATGACCGGCCTCGCGGAGATCCTGCTCCCCTCCGTGCAGCCCGGCTCCTCGATCATGCCGGGCAAAGTGAACCCGTCGATGCTGGAGTGTATGAACCAGGTGCTCTTCCACATCATCGGCGCGTCGACGGCCATCGATTACGCGTCGCAGGCCGGGCAGCTCGAGCTGAACGTGATGATGCCGATGATGGCCTTCGAGCTCTCGTTCTCGATCGAGATCCTGAAGAACTTCCTGCCGGTCCTGATCGAGAAATGCATCGCCGGCATCGAAGCGGATCGCGAGCGCTGCGAGGCCTACTACATCAGCTCCCCGTCGCTGGCGACGGCGCTCAATCCGCTCATCGGCTACGCCGCGGCGGCGGAGATCGCGAAGGAGTCGGCGAAGTCGGGAAAAACGATTCCCGATCTTTTGCGCGAGAAGAAACTGCTTTCGGAGGAAAAGATCGGCGAGATCTTCACGCCGGACTTTCTGACCGGGCAAGCCGACCGGACGTAATACAATTCCGTGCGCAGCCGCACGGTCCAATGCGACTCTTCATCGCGACGAGCTTCCCTTCGGAGGTCATCACCGACCTCAACACGAGAGTTGCGCGCATCAAACAGCGCCTGCCCGCCGCGTCGTGGGTGCGCCCCGAGACGCAGCATCTGACGTTCGCGTTTCTCGCCGAGCAGCCGGAGGAGCTGATCGACACAATCGCGCCGCCGCTCGCGAGCGCGTTAGGCGCGATCCAGACCTTCGACGCGCAGATGAACGGCTGCGGGTTCTTTCCCAACCCGCGCCACGCGCGCGTCGGCTGGATCGGACTGCAGCCGGAGCCGAACTTTGTCTGCGTCGCCAACGCGGTTCGCGAGGTGGTGAAGAAGCACGGCGTGGAGCTCGACGGCGCGGACTTCAAGCCGCACCTCACGCTCATGCGCATCCGCGACCGCTGGCCGCCGGCCTCGATCGATCTCTTCCATCATTCGTTGCGCGACTATCAATCGGCGAGCTTCCGTGTCAAAGACGTGACGCTTTATTCGAGCCAGCTGAATCCGCATGGCGCAATCCACACGCCGCTGCGATCATTCGCGCTGGCTTGAATATGACACTCGCATCGCTGCTCTTCCTCGCCGCCACGCTCATCGACCGCACACCCGCCATCGCGCCGATGTTCGAAGCGCGCGCCGCGCTCGGGCAACGCGACTTCGCCACCGCCACCGCGAAGATGCAGACCGCGCTCGCCGCCGTGCCGAACGATCCCGCGCTGCTCTTCACGTACGCGCAGATCCAGATGCGCGCCGGCGATCCCGCGGGCGCGATGGAGACGCTGGGCAAGGTCGCGGCGCTGGGCGCCGGCTTTCATCCCGACGCCGATCCGGCGTTCAAAGAGCTCGAGAAACAGCCGGGATACGACAAGCTGCTCGCGAAGTTCGCCGAGGGGTTGCCGGTCGTGGAGCGCGGCAAGCCGGCGTTCACGCTTGCGGAGCGCGATCTTCGGCCGGAAGGGATCGCCTGCGATACGCGCAGCGGAACGTTGTACGTGAGCAGCGTTCGCAAGAAGAAGATCGTTCGCGTGACGCCAAACGGCCAAACCAAAGACCTGGTGACCGAGGGGCAGGATGGCTTGTTAGGCGTCCTCGGCATGAAGCTCGATCGCACGGAGAAGACGATCTGGGTCGCGGGGTCGGATGAAGAGAGCGCACACTCGGGGCTCTTCCGCTTCGATCTGAAAACAGGAAAGCTCGTGGAGAAGCAGATGCTGCCGGAGACCGAGCGGCATCTCCTCAACGATCTCGACGTCGCGCCGAACGGCGACGTGTACGCGACCGACACGTTCGCCGGCACGGTCTACCGTTTTCACGACGGCCAGCGCGAGGAGTTCTTCAAGAACCTCCCGGGCGCGAACGGCATCGCGTTTTCGGGAGACGGCACGCGGCTCTACGTCGCCAGCTCCGGCCGCGGCATCGCCGTGATCGACATGAAGACGAAAGCGCTGACGATCGTGCGCGTGCCGGAGAAGGCGGCCACCGTCGGCGTCGACGGTCTCTATTGGTACAAGGACTCGCTGATCGCGATCCAGAACGTCCTCGGCCGCGATCGCGTGATGCGCTACTTCCTCAGCGATCCAACGTCGATCGCGCGCGCGGAGATCATCGACTCGCAGCACCCTCTGTTCGACGAGCCGACCACCGGCGCGATCTGCCGCGGCGCGTTCTACTACTTCGCGAACACGCAGCTCGGCCGCACCGACCTCGCCGCGCTGAAGCCGATCGTCATTTTGAAGACGCCGCTCGCAGCGCGGTAGCGCGCGACTTCGCGATCTCTTTCCCGCGCAACTGCCCGCAGGCCGCGGCGATGTCGCGTCCCTTCGAGCGCCGCACCGTCACGCGCACGCCGTGCGCGACGAGCGTCTCCACGAAGCGGTCGATCGCCGCGTCGTTCGGCCGCTTCATCCACTCCGGCAGGTTCGGATCGGCGTTGAACGGAATCGCATTCACCTTCGCGTGAATCCCTCGGACGAGCCGCGCCAGCGCGATCGCGTCGCTGCGCGAGTCGTTGTAGCCGGCGAGCAGCACGTACTCGATCGTGACGTCGCGTCCCTTCTCCAGCGGGAACCGCCGCAGCGACGCCATCAGCTCCTCGAGCGGATACTTTGCCGTGATCGGCATGATCTCCTCGCGCCGCTTGCGGTCCGGCGCGTTGATCGACACCGCCAGATTCGGCCGCCGCTCGAGTCGCGCCAGCTCGTCGATGCCCGGGATGATCCCCGACGTCGACACCGTCACGCGGCGCGGCGACATGTTGCGATACAGGATGTCGAGCGTGATGACGAGGTTCTCGAAATTCAGGAGCGGCTCACCCATCCCCATGAACACGACGTTCATCTGTTCCGCCGGAATCTGCTTCTCGTGCTGGATGGTGAAGAACTGCCCGAGCATCTCCGACGGCGCGATGTTGCGCCCGGGTCCGAAGAATCCCGTGACGCAGAACGTGCAGCCGACCGCGCATCCCGCCTGCGACGACAAACAAATGCTCGTGCGATCTCCCATCGGCATGTACACCGACTCGATTCGCTGCCCGTCGTGCAATCGGAACAGATACTTCTGACTCCCATCCGACGCCGGCACGGTCCGCGTGAGCACTTCCGGAAACGCGAGCGTGAACCGCTCCGCGAGCTGCGCGCGCGTTTCCTTCGACACGTTCGTCATCGCCTCGAACGAGGCGGCGCCGCGAACGTGCATCCATTCTTCGATTTGTTTGACGCGGAACGGCGGAGTGACGATCTCGCCGAGGGTGCGCTCCAGTTCGGGCGGAGCGAGGTCGTAGAGGTTGAACGTTGGAGCGCCGGCGTCCTCGCCGGCTGGACGGGCGCCGTCTCGGCGCCCAAGGCGGCGGGACGCCGCCTGATCAGCCGCCGGGACGGCGGCGTTCCCATGCCGGCTCACTGGTCTAGCGCGAGCGGCTCGACGCGGCGCGCCGTTCTCACCTTGCGCGTCGGATCGATGCCGAGGGCACGAAGCAACGCGAGATCGTTGATGTTGATCCGGAACTGCACTTCCTTCGGCGGCTCCGACGGAACGGTGACGGCGGTCGTCTCGCCGTCCTCCTCCTGCTTGTTGAGGCCAATCGTGGCGTCGAGGACGACGTACAAGTCGTAGCCCTCGTCCCTGATTTTCTGAATGTGTTTGTTGACGTCCTCGGACGTCGAGATGGACTCATTGATGGCCGTGCCGAGGTCCTGGAGGAGCTGCTTGATCTTGTCGTCCACGCACTCTCCCGTCCGAGCGACGTAAACGAACCGTAAACTATTGTGGAATCAACAGCTTACCTTTACGGGCTCTTGAACTCATTATCCAAACGGCATGCCCCGCGGTCAATATTTCACTATCGCTCCGGCGGGAGTACACTACTTGGCTGCAAGGCCTCCGCCACTCCCTGCCACGACTCCGACCAATACGCGAGGTACTGCCAGCGCCTTCGGCAAGCCCCTCGGCGCTGCCGAGCGTCCGCGCACGAACTCCACCCCGATCTGGGTCACGGCGGCCCACGTGCCGGACAGCGTCACCGATCCATACGAAGTGCAGGTGAAGAGCTACCGCGCGCGTTACGGAAAGGACGCGGCGTGGGAAACGTGGATGCTCGACAACCGCACGCGCTTCCAGGCCGCGGTCTCGACCTCGCTCGCGCTGCCGTGTCCGGCCACGATCGCAGTCTCGTACGAGACGCCGTTCACGTACAACCCGCCCTGGAGCAGCGCGGCCCAGCACATGGCGAAGCTGGCCGAGGTCGCGGAAGGCGCGTTCCCGAACTATCGCTTCCAGTTCAGCGAGACTGCCGACCCCGCGACGGCATACGCGCGGGCGATCCTCGCCCATGTCGGCACGTCCAACGCCGCCGGCGGCGTCATGCAGCTGCACTACGAGACCATCGTCAATCACGAATTCGGACATCTGATGGCCATCGCGCATCACTACGAGGACGGCAGCGGCGGCAGCGGACTGCATTTCCCTCCGGGCGAGAATCGCTGCGTGATGGACCGCAACAGCAGCGAGTACTGCTCGGCGTGCCGCACCGCCCTGAACGTTCCGCTCGACGCGAACAACGCCGCCGCCATCGACGCGGCGGCCGCGGACATCCTGTCGCGATATCCGCCGGGCTGGTGATACCTTCCCCGGCATGAAGAGATTCGCGCTGATCCTCCTGCTCGCGACCTCCACCTTCGCACAGCAGCCTCAGTCGGTCGACCAGCCCTATACCGACGCGATCAAAAAGTTCACGACCGAGCCGCGCTTCCTGACCGAGCTCGTCGACCACCTGCCGGCCTCCGACACCGTGCCGTCGCCGCTGAAGTTCAACGGCTACATCGCCGGAGCGGAAGGGCACCTCACCTACGCCGCGGACGTGCATCGCTACATGCGCGCGCTCGAGGCGGCGTCGCCGCGGGTGAAGGTGTTCTCGATCGGGAAGAGCGAGGAAGGGCGGGAGATGATCGTCGTCGCGATCGCGAACGAAGACACGATCGAGAATCTGGATCACTATCGCGACATCACGCGGCAGTTGTCGGATCCGCGAAAGATCAGCGCCGAAACCGCGGTCACGCTCGTCAAACAAGGCAAGCCGTTCTACTACGCCACCGGCGCGCTGCATTCGCCGGAGACCGGCAGCCCGGAGATGCTGATGGAGCTGGCGTACCGGCTGGCCGTCGAGGAGACGCCGTACATCCGCGACATCCGCGACAACATCATCACGCTGATCACGCCGGTGCTCGAAGTGGACGGGCGGGAGCGCGTCGTCGACCTGTGGCGCTATCGCGCCGCCAATCCGAAGGTTCCGACGCCGCCGCTCGTTTACTGGGGCCACTACGTCGCCCACGACAACAACCGCGACCAGATCGGCCTCTCGCTGGCGTTAGGCCGCAACGTGCTGAAGGCCTACTACGACTTCCACCCTCAGGTGATGCACGACCTCCACGAGTCGGTGCCGTTCCTGTACGTGTCGAGCGGCACCGGGCCGTTCAATCCCGCGCTCGATCCGATCATGATCAACGAGTGGCACCGCATGGCGCTGGAGAACGTGGACGAGCTGACGCGCCGCGGCTTGCCGGGCGTCTGGCTGCACGGCTTCTGGGACGGCTGGGCGCCGAACTATCTCTTCTGGGCCGGCGCCGGCCGCAATACCATCGCGCGCTTCTACGAGACGTTCGGCAACCGCTGGCCGACGACCGAGAAGCGCATCGTCCGCGCGCAGAGCGAGCGGGCGTGGTTCCGCCCGAATCCCGCGCTTCCCGTGGTGACGTGGTCGCTGCGCAACAACACGAACTACCAGCAGTCGGCGCTCCTCACCTCACTGCACGACATGGCCGACAATCGCGAGCGCTTCCTCGAGCGCTTCTGGACGATGGGCCAGCGCGCGGTGGCGAAGGCGGCGAATGAAGGTCCCGCGGCGTGGGTGCTGAACGCGGATCAGAAACGCCCCGCGCAACTGCACGCGCTCGTGGCGCTGCTGCAGAAGCAGGGCATCGAGGTGCACACCGCGGACGAGCCGTTCTCGATGACGACGAACTGGCCGCCTGCCAAAGAACCTGCCAAAGAGAAGGATGAGAAGAAGGCGCCGGAGGCGGTGAAGTTCGCGAAAGGCTCGTACATCGTGCGCATGGACCAGCCGTACTCCCGCCTCGCCGACACGCTGCTCGACGTGCAGTACGTGCGCGGCGAGGAGCGCGTGTACGACGACACCGGCTGGACGCTGCCGTACCTGTACAACGTGACGGCGTCGCGCGTCGTGAACCCCGACGTGCTGAAGGTGAAGATGCGTCTCGCCGATGCGGTGTCGCCGGAGCGGCCGTTTGCGCGCGACGCAAAGCTGCCGCGCATCGCGCTGATGCATTCGTGGGCCTCGACGCAGGATGAAGGGTGGTGGCGGCTGGCGCTGGAGTCGATGAGCGTGCCGTACGACTACATCTCGACGCAGGACGCGTCGCGCGATGCAGCCTTGCGCGACAAGTACGACGTGATTCTCTTCCCGCCCGTCGGCGCCGGCCGCACGCCCGCCGACATCGTGAACGGCTACGCTCCCGGCGCGCCTCTCCCCTGGAAGAACACCGCCCTCACCCCAAACCTCGGCGGCGTCGATGAGACGGACGACATGCGCCCCGGCCTCGGTCTCTCCGGCGTCGCGAATCTCACCCGCTTCGTCGAAGACGGAGGCCTGCTGGTTACCTCGCGCGATACCGCGGTGTGGGCCGCGGAGTTCGGACTGGCGCGCTGGGTCCGCGTCGTCGACACGAACAAGCTCAAAGCACCCGGCACGATCGTGCAGGGCGCCGTGTCGGACAAGAAGAGCGTGATCGCGAACGGCTACGACGACACCGTGCCGCTCTACTTCTCCGGCTCCCCCGTGCTACGCGTCGGCATCCGCGAAGACCAGCCGCCCGAGTCGCGCCCGAGCGGACGCGGAGGCAAGAACGATCCCGACGTCCCCCAAGGCCGCCCGTTCGTAGTGCCGCCCGAGCGCCCGAAAAACGACCCCTTCGCGTTGCCCGAAGACGCGCCCTGGAACGTCGAAGCCACCATGCCCGCCGAAGTAGACCGCCCGCGCGTGATCGTCTCCTTCGCCGAAAAAGCCGACCAGCTCCTCCTGTCCGGAATGCTCGAAGGCGGCGACGAGCTCGCCGGCAAACCGGCCGTGATCCTCTCGCCGCGAGGAAAAGGAAACGTGCTCCTCTTCGCGGTGAATCCGATGTGGAGGATGAATACGGTGGGCGCGTATCCGCTGGTGATGAATGCGATTTTGAATTGGGATAAGTTGCGGTGAACTGTGGAGCGGCGGGCTTCAGCCCGCCGGAATTTTTTCGGCGGGCTAAAGCCCGCCGCTCCACTACTTCAACTTCGTTTCAATACTCCCCTTGATCGCCGCGCGCCGTTCCGGCGTCAGGGTCGTGTCGTTCTCCAGCAGCGCGGCGGCCTTCTTCGCAAGCTCCACCGCCTTCTCGCGATCGCCGATGGCGAGGTAGGCATCGGCGAGGCTGTCGTAGACATTGGCAGAGTTGGGGAAGGCTTCGGTGTTAAGGGCGAGGAGCTTCAATCCTTCCGGGGCACGGCCGGTGAAGAGCAACGTGTAGCCGGCGTTGTTGAGCGCAGCCTCGGGCATCGGGGGCGTGCCGCTCGCTTTCCACGCGCGGCGATAAGCCTCCATCGCGGCCTCGGGGCCGGCTTCATCGATGGTTCCGAGGAACTCGGCGAGGGTGAGAGGAGCGGTTAACGCGGCGAGGTGCGTCACTTTGATTCCGGGCTGGTCCTTCGGCGTGAACGAGCGGCCTTTCAGGTGCGCGTCGAGAAACGCGAGGGTCATGCGGTTGAAGGCGTCGAAGTTCGCGGCGGCTTTCGCGGCGAAGCCGGGACGGGCGCCGGCGAGCGAGATGGCGTAGCCGATCGATTGAAAGTCCCAGTGATCGAGCGCGGGATCGTCGAAGAGCATGTACGTGCGGTCCGCGTAGCGCATCGCCTCCCACATCTTCGGGTCTTCCTGCTTCGCGAACTCGCCGCGGACCATGTGCAGCACCGGCACCCGCACGCCGTCGAGGTTGAAGTGCGTCATGCGTTTCCACGCGTCGGTGACCGGATCGCCGAAGAGCATCACCGAGTCGAGTGAGACCACGGCCTTCACGTCGGGGTTCTTCATCGCCGTCGCGAGGGCCCAGCGTCCGCCGGCGCTGAAGCCGAGGACGCCCATGTTGCCGAGATCGGCCTGGGGGACATCGGCGCGCGCGACGTTGACTGACGCGAATGGGCCGGGCATGGTCGCCGGCGCGCGCGATGCGGAACGGGCGCGATGCGTCGAAGCGCTCGAGCTGCGTGAAGCCGATCGCGTGCGGTCCCGGCTCGAGATTTCCCCAGAGAGTGGCGGCGAGAACGAGTGCGCCTAACATGGGGGAGATCTTCGGCGGGCTGAAGCCCGCCGCTCCATGGTTTGTCACGAGCGGCGCGGGCGGTGTCACGAGCGGACGCCGGCGGGAACGGCGCGGCGCGTATCATCGACGGAGTGAAGCGCGGACATCTCATCCTCATCGGCTTCGCCATCTGGACGCTGATCGCGCTCTACTTCGCCTCGCAGGCGTATCTCAATCCCGCGCTGCGCTTCAAGCCGCAGCTCACCGACGTCCTGCAGGTGAACTTCGTCTACTACTACCTCTGGGGGCTTTCCACCCCGCTCGTGATTTTCCTGGGCCGGCGTTTCCCGATTCCGTCGCCGCGCTGGAAACGCTCGCTGGCCGTGCACGTGCTGGCCAGCCTGCTCATCACCGCGACGCAGATCGTCGTCGCGGAGACGATCCTCTCGACATTTTCCAAAGCGCTTTACCGGACGGAGGGCTTCGGCAAAAGCCTTCAGACCGCGTTCCGAATCAACTTCCACGGCAGCCTGCCGACGTACTGGCTGATCCTGGCGTTCTATCTGGCCGCGGTCTACTACCGCAACGCGATGCGGCTGGAGTCGCAGCTCTCGCGCGCGCAGCTCGACGCGCTGAAGATGCAGCTCAACCCGCACTTTCTCTTCAACACGCTGAACTCGATCTCGTCGCTGATGTACACCGACGTCGAGGCCGCGGACGCGATGCTGGCGCGGCTGTCCGAGTTCCTGCGCCTGACGCTGGACCTGCCGCCGGAGCAGGAGATCGCGCTGGAGGACGAGCTGGACTTCGTGCGGCGCTATCTCGAGATCGAGCGGATCCGCTTCGAGGAGCGGCTGCACGTCGACATCGACATGGAGCGCGGCACGGAACAGGTGCTCGTGCCGTCGCTGGCGCTGCAGCCGCTGGTGGAGAACGCGATCCATCACGGCGTGGCGCGGCATGCCGGCAGCGGCTCGATCGAGATCCGCGCGCGCCGCGACGCGGAGTTCCTGCGCGTCACGGTCCGCAATGACGGCACGTGCGAGTCGGTGCGCGAAGGCATCGGCCTTGCGAACACGCGCGCGCGTCTGCGCTCGCTGTACGGCGACCGGCATCGCTTCTCGTACGCGATGCACGACGGCGCGTTCGAAGTGGAGCTGCTGATCCCATGCTTCGCGCGCTGATCGTCGACGACGAGCGTCTGGCGCGGGAGAAGATCCGCACGTTCCTGGCCACGCGCGACGACGTGACGGTCGTCGGCGAGGCGGCGAACGTGAAGCAGGCCGTGGCCGCGATCACGCACGAGCGGCCCGATCTCGTGTTCCTCGACATTCAGATGCCGGGCGGCGACGGCTTCGACATCGCCCGCGCGCTTCCCGAGACCACCGCCGTTGTCTTCGTCACCGCGCATGAAGAACACGCGCTGCGCGCGTTCGACATCGCCGCGGTCGATTACCTCCTCAAGCCGTTCGACCGCCGGCGCTTCGATCAGGCCGTCGAGCGGGCGAAGAAGAGCGGCGGTCGCCCGCGTGAAGCGGCGGCGGCGTTTTTCACCGTGCGCAAGCGTGACAAGGTGCTGCTCGTGGCGGTGCGCGACGTCGACTGGATCGAGGCCGAGGGCAAGTACGTGCGCATTCACGTGCGCGAGCAATCGCATCTCATCCGCGACGGCATCGCCGCCGTCGAGACGCGCCTCGACAAGCGGCAGTTCGTGCGCATTCATCGCAGCACGATCGTGAACCTGCGCCGCATCGCCGAGATGCAGCGCGGCGAAGGAGGCGACTACATCGTGGTGATGCACGACGGCACGCGGCTGACGCTGAGCCGGCGATTTCGCGCGCACGTGCGGGAGATGACAGGATTGGACCTGTGATTGGCAGTTTATCCCGCGCGCAGACGCGGGATCTTCGGTGGCACCGCGAGTTGCACGCCTTCGGCGAAGAACGAGCGCTTGCTCCGTTCTCGCCTGTGGTGACGTTACTGGCGGTGTAACCGGAGATCCCGCGTCTTCGCGCGGGATAAACTTCAAAACCTGACATGTGGTCTCCCGAGCAATACACGCGGTTCAAAGACGAACGCAAGCAACCGTTTCTCGATCTGCAAAGCCTCGTCGAACGCCGCCCGCGCATGCGCGTCGTCGACCTCGGCTGCGGCACGGGCGAGCTGACGCGCGAGCTGCATGAGACGCTCGGGGCCGAGGAGACGGTCGGCATCGACAACTCCGAAACGATGCTGCTGAAGAGCGGGCACTTCGGAGGGGAGATGCTGCGCTTCGAGAAGGGAGACATCGAGGCGTTCGTGAGCGACCGGCCGTACGATCTCGTCTTCTCGAACGCGGCGCTGCATTGGGTGGCGGATCACGAACAGCTCTTCGCGCGGCTGACGAACTTCCTCTCGAAGACGGGACAGCTCGCGGTGCAGATGCCGGCGAATGACGATCATGCGTCGCACCGCATCGCCGCCGAGGTCGCGCGCGAATTCGGGATCGCCGAACGCCCCGACTACGTGCTGCCCGTCGAGCGCTACGCGGAGCTCCTGCAGCGCCTCGGCTATGCGCGGCAGCACGTGCGGCTGCAGGTGTATGGGCACCTTTTGCCCGAGTCAGGCGACGTCGTCGAATGGGTGCGCGGCGCGCTGCTCACGCACTACGAGGCCCTGCTCGGCAATCGGTTCGCCGAGTTCCTCGACGTCTATCGCACGCGCCTGCTCGCGGCGATCGGCAACGAGCGGCCGTTTTTCTATACGTACAAGCGCGTTTTGTTGTGGGGCTCGTTTTAATCCTCCGCCAGGATCGTGTGCAGCGCCAGCATGACGGTCGTCGAGGCGAGCACGAACACGATGGCGAAGAAGGACATCGACAGCGATTCCGGCCGCACCGCCGCGTGGGCGAAGCCGCGCGGGGTGAAGCTGCCGATCCAGGTCTGGACCGCGTTCCACTTCCAGGTCAGAAGCCCGGCCCAGCCGCTGGCGACGATGACGTAGCCAACCAGCTGCACGATGGTCATGGGACGCGTCGCCCGCGCGGCGTCGATCGTTCCCTGCATCAGCTGCGCTTTGAGCCAGATGATCGACGGATCGGGAAGGATGTGCTCGCGGTCGCTGATGCGCGAGAAGCGCGTCATCCACGGTGCCGCCGCGGCGGCGGCCGCGCAGTCCGCGCATTCGCTCACGTGCGCCCGCAGCGACTCCGTCCAGCGGTCTTCCGCCGCGGCATGCATCACGTTCGTTTCATGAGGGCAGTTCATGGCGCGAGTCCCTTCTTCGTCAGCAGCTCGCCGAGTCGCTTGCGCGCGCGGAACAGCAACACCTTCACGCTCTTGGCCTTCACGCCGAGGGCCTCGCCGATGTCCTCGTGGTCCGCCTCTTCGACGTGCGCGAGCCAGAGCAACGCCCGCTCGCGCGGCTTGAGCTGCTCGAACGTTTTCATCATGTCATGCCGCAGCACGTCGCGAGGCTCGAGCACCGTGGCCGCCTCGCGGATGCGCTCGTCCATGCGGATGCGCTCGCGCTTGGTCTCGCGAAAGTGATCGAAGGCCAGGTTCGTCGCCGTGCGGAACAGCCAGCGCCGCTGATGCTCCTCGCTCGCCAGCGCCGGGTTCGCGCGCAGGTAGCGGAAGAACGTCTTCTGCAGCAGGTCGTCCGCCGTGGCGTCGTTGCCGGTCAGACGGAAGAGGTACGACCAGAGGCTTCCCGCGGTGCGGCGATAGAAGGCCTCGAATCGCGCCTCGTCCATCGGCTTAGGGCTTCCCGTCCGCGACTCGGAGTCGCGCGTGGCGGGAAGCGCCGCCGGCATTGTGAGATGAGCGGCGAACATGGATCACGCGCCGGTCTGCGATTCCGCGTTGAGCCGCGCCGAGAGACGCCACGAGACGAGCGTGGCGACGAGGTAGCCGAGGCCGAGGGAGAGGACGATCGTGCCCGGAATCACGAATGCGTCGTCTTCGCGGAACGTGAGGAAGAGAAAGCCGAGGCCGAGCGCGGTGAGGACGATCGAGCGCGTGAAGCCGCCGAGAATCCGCTCGCGGGTCTGGTTGATGACCGGCCGCTGCACTCCGGCGACGAACTCGCGGCCGGCCGTCGACTGCAGAAAGCTGATCATTTCCGGAGCCGAGCCGAAGCGCTCGATGAGCTTCGATTGAACCTCCGCGTGCACCTCGGCCTGGCGCTGCCGCGACCGCACGACGAAGTAGACGATGAGAACCGTCGCTCCGAAGGACGACAGCATGCCGACGATTGGGATCATTTCCATTTCCATAGTTCCTCTCTTGATTACGCGGCTTATACGTTCGCGGCGCCGGCTGGGTTAACAACCGCCCGGATTTCAGGATAGAATGCCCGCGGGTCACCAACCGCCATGTCCATCGAAGTGAAAGAACTGCGCAGCGGGCAGCGCTATGTCCCTGACACTCCCCTTCCCGCCAGCTTCGGCTCTGCCGAGGTCCACATCGTCAACATCAGCAGCGGGGGAGTGCAGATTCTCCATCCGCTGCCGCAGCGCGTCGGAAGCGCGTCGCGTCTCTTTTTCCGCCTCGGCGACGTGGTCGTCTCGACGACCGGCCGCATGATCTGGAGCCATCTCTCGAAGAGCCCGGGCGGCGGGAAGATGACGTACCAGTCCGGCCTGCGCGTCGAAGATCCCGAATTCGCCGCCGCGGTGCAGGCGCTGGTGACGCGCGGCATCGTGAGCCCGGACGGCGACTCGATGGAGCGCAAGCGCAAGCGGCTGATCGAGAAAGAGAAAGAGAAGAGCGACAAGCATCTCGTCAAGGCGCTGCCGTCCGAAACGACTCTTCCCTCGGAGCAGATGCTGCTGATCCAGCAGGTGCGCGAGCGCCTGCGCGCGAATCCCGCCGAGGCCTCGCGGCTCTACGAACAGGCCCGCACCGCGGACGCCGCGACCGGCGTGCCCCAGGACGTGCTGGCGGTGTGGGAGTATCTCGAGCGGACGATCTCGCTGGCGATGATCACGCGGGTGTTCGAGCGAAACCGATGAAGTTCGGCTCGGGGTGCAACTCCACGCCGAACTTCTCCCGCACGCGATCCTGAACCATTCGCACGAGCTCCATCACCTCGGCCGCCGTGCCACCGCCGCGATTGATGACCGCGAGCGTGTGCTTCGTCGAGATCCCGACGTTGCCGTGCGTGAATCCCTTCGCGAATCCCGCGTGCTCGATCAGCCACGCCGCCGACAGCTTCACGCCGCCGTCCGCCGGAAAGTGCGGCGCGTCGGGGATCGGCTCGGCGACGATCGGATTCATGAAGAACGAGCCGTCGCTGCGCGTGTCGGGATCGCCCGGATCGAGCACCATCCCTTTGCGCTTCCGGATCGCGATCACCGCCTCGCGCACGCCGACTAAGTCCTCGAGCGCGATTCCGTGCTCGTCGAGGTAGCGGCGCAGCTCGGGATACTTCACCGTCGCCGCGCCGCCGCGCTTCAGGCGGAACGTGACGGAGAGGACGATGTAGCGGTCGCGCTCGATGTTCTTGAAGAGGCTCGAGCGATAGCCGAATCGGCAGTCCCAGTTCGTGAACCAGGTCACGAGTCCCGTCGTGCGGTCGAGCACTTCGACCCGCGCGATCGTCTCGCTCACTTCCTGCCCGTACGCGCCGACGTTCTGAATCGGCGTGGCGCCGGCGGAGCCGGGGATGCCGGAGAGGCACTCGATGCCCGCCCAGCCGTTTTCGACCGCGTGCGCCACGAACGGATCCCACGGCTCGCCCGCCGCGACCTTCACCATCGCGTATTCGTCCTCGCTCTCGACGGTCACGCCGCGCAGGTCGAGATGGATGACGAGGCCGTCGAAGCCGTCGTCGGAGATGAGCAGATTGCTGCCGCCGCCGAGGAGAAAGACCGGTTGCTCGCGCTCCTGCGCCCAGGCCAGCGCTTCGCGCACTTCGTCGACGGAAGTCGCGCGAATGAAAAATCGCGCCGGACCTCCGATCCCGATCGTGGTCAACGGCGCGAGAGGAACGTTTTCTTCGACGTGCACTAAACCCCGGGCATCGCCCGCTTCAATGGCCGCAGCAGCACGAACAGCACCACCGCCATGAAGAGCGCCATCGAGGCGAGGATGATGAAAAAGTTCGCGTGGCTCCAGAGGTCCCAGTACTTCGCCACGCCGGTGAGCTTGTTGCCGATGGCGGTGGCGGCGAACCAGCCGCCCATCAGCAATCCGCGCATCCGCACGGGCGCGACTTTCGAGACCAGCGAGAGACCCATCGGGCTCAGCATCAGCTCACCGAGGGAGAGCACGCCGTACGCGAGGATCAGCCACCAGCGCGACACGCGCTGCACCGGAACGACGTTGATCGTGTTGCCGGAGAAGCCCTCCAGGCGCACGTACTCTTTTTCCGGCTGTCCCGGCGCGCCGGTCACGAGCCAGCCGTCGGTCTTGTCGTCGATCTTCGTTCCCGGCGTAGTGATGCCGAGATGCTTCGCCGCTTCGGGCGCGATCGTGACCCAGGTTTCCGCCGGCGTCGACTTCACCACTCGAAACACCGGCTTCGTGAAGCCGCCCGACGACGCGGAGACATAGAGGATCACGAACGAAAGGCCCGTGAGCATCATGCCGATCATCATCTTCACCGGCGTCGACGGCTCCATCCCCTTCTTGTCGAGCCATCCCCAGAAGCCGGCCAGCGGCAGCGACAACAGGATGATGTAGAGCGGGTTGATGGCGTTCGAGAGAATGCCCGGCAGTTTGTAGCTGTGATCGTTCGCCCAGAACGTGAGCGAGATCGAGTTCTGGTGGAAGACCATCCAGAAGACGATCACGATCAGGAAGATGACGATGAGCGCGAGGATGCGCTTCCATTCCGGCACGGAGTCGATCAGCCGCGCCTCTTCGCGCATCGGCGGCAGGTCTTCCGTCACCGCGGCCGCTTTCGATTCGATCCTCTTGCCGCGGATGCGGTCCGCGTGGCGCACGTATTTTTGATTCAGGAGAAAGACCGTCACGGAGATGACCATGCCGATCGCGCCCATGAAGAACGCGGGATGGAATCCCCAGCGCGGCTGGATGTAGTTCGCGAGCAGCGGCGCGGTGAACGCGCCGATGTTGATGCCCATGTAGAAAATCAGGTAGGCCTTGTCTTTGAGGTGGCTGCCTTCCTGATAGAGATTCCCTACCATGGACGAGACGTTCGGCTTGAAGAGGCCGTTGCCGAGGACGAGGCAGGCCAGCGCGGCGTAGACGATCATCAGGCTGTTCGGGACGGCGAGCAGCGCGTGACCGGCGATGAAGAAGATGCCGCCGATGACGATGGCTTTGCGGAAGCCGAGGACGAGATCGGCGAGCAGGCCGCCGAAGAGCGGCGTGAAGTAGACGAAGGCCTGATACCACGAGCTCACACCCGAGGCCTGCCCGCTCGTGAAGTTGAAACCCTGCACGTTGTCGCGCAGGTAGAGCACCAGCATGGCGTTGACGGTGTAGAAGCTGAAGCGCTCCCACATCTCCGTGCCGAAAAGGATGTAGAGGCCGCGCGGATGTTTTTCCTCGATCGTCGCCGTACCGTTCATGCCGTCTCCCAAGCCGCTTGTGGCTCGCCACGATACAAAATCTTTACCCGGCGCGGCCGAAAACTTATCGTTGCGTCAAATGAATGCACCAGCGCAGAAGCAATTCGTCGGACATCCGTTCGGATTAGTCACGCTCTTTTTCACCGAGATGTGGGAGCGCTTCAGCTATTACGGCATGCGCGCGCTGCTCATTCTGTACATGGTGGGCTCGACGCAGAAGCCCGGCCTCGGCTTCTCCACCGCGAAGTCGGCGCAGATCTACGGCCTCTACACGATGCTCGTGTATCTCATGGGCATCCCCGGCGGCGCCGCCGCGGACAAGTGGCTCGGCCACCGCCGCGCGGTGTTCATCGGCGGCGTGATCATCGCCCTCGGCCACTTCAGCATGGCCTTCCCCAGCCTGGCCACGTTCTACCTCGGGCTTGGCCTGATCATCATCGGCACCGGCCTCCTCAAGCCGAACGTCTCCACGATCGTCGGCACGCTCTACACGCGCGACGACCCGCGCCGCGACGCCGCGTTCTCGATCTTCTACATGGGCATCAACCTCGGCGCGTTCATCGCGCCGCTGGTGTGCGGCTGGCTGGGACAGAAGATCAGCTGGCACGCGGGATTCGCCGCCGCGGGCGTCGGCATGGTGCTCGGCCTGATCCAGTACTCGCTCGGACAGAAATACCTCGAGCCCGTCTCCGAGGTCGAAAAGAAAACGCCGGCGGCGGCGAGCACCGCTCCCGTTTCCGATGCGACGTTCACGCGCGAAGACTGGAGCCGCATCATGGCGGCCGTGATTCTCACGATGTTCGCGCTGATCTTCTGGGCCGGCTTCGAACAGGCCGGATCGAGCCTCACCCTCTTCGCCGACCGCGCCACGCGCCTCACGGTCTTCGGCTTCAATTATCCGTCGAGCTGGTTCCAGTCCGTGGAGCCGCTGTTCGTCATCCTGCTCTCCCCCGTCTTCGCCGTCATCTGGCTGAAGCTCGGAAAACGAAACCCCTCCAGCCCCCTCAAATTCACGCTCGGCCTCTTCTTCCTCGCGCTCTCGTTCCTGCTCGTCGTTCCCGCGGCAAAGTACTTCGAAGCGAACAACACGCGCGTCAGCCCGCTCTGGCTGGTCGGCCTCTACTTCCAGCAATGCCTCGGCGAGCTGTGTCTCAGCCCGGTCGGCCTGTCGATGGTGACGAAGCTCTCCCCCGCTCGCATCGTCGGCTTCATGATGGGCTTCTGGTTCTTCGCCACCGCCATGGGCAACTACGTCGCGGGCTGGGTAGCGGGCTTCCTCCAGAACCGCACGTTCAGCGAGGTGTTCATGATCGCGTTCATGACCTCGGCCGCCGCGACGCTCGTGCTCGCGGTACTGATCCCGCCGATCCGACGAATGATGGCGGGGGTGCGGTAGAACGCGGTGTGGTGCGCGCCTCCGGCGCGCCCCCCGCCCCAAGGCGCGCCGGAGGCGCGCACCACACGTCAGAACGCCCGAAACTGCGCAAACTCCGCATCGCTCGCGACGAACATGCGCGACATGCCGGAGTTGCAGAACGCCCAGTCGTGGCTGACGCCGGTGAGCATCAGCTCATCGTCGGGACAGAGCTCACTGAGCGCGCGGCCGAGGGTCTGCACGTCGGTGCGGTCGTCGGACTGAATGACGAACGTCGACTCGAACGGCAGGTGCACCACCACGCCGAGGCGGTGCAGGGCGTCGTGCAACTCGGAATAGTCGGCGCCGGGCGTGAGGCTGTGGCGCACGAGGAGAAAATCGCGCGACGTCGTGAATTGCGTGCAGCCGACGAGAATGCGCGACTCGTCCGAGATGTGCGAGCGGATGTAGCGCACGAGCGGCGCGGAGTGGCGGCCCTCGGGCAGAAACACCTGCCAGCTCTTGTCGAAATTCGGCTCCGCCCCGAGCTTCCGCATCACGTGCGACACCTCGACCGTGAGCTCGCCCTCATAGCAGATCTGGAACAGCCTGACCTCGCCCATCACACCCTCCCTAGGTCAATGCATCAGATTGGTAGGTCGGGAAGATGGTAAACCGCTGCACGCGTTCACCGCAAGGAATGTCCTCGCCCTTCGCCACCGAAGTCGCCGCGCTCAATCGCCCCTGGGTCGACTCTCCATACTTTTCCGACCTCATCAAAAAGGCCGGCCTCTCTCCCGGGATGGAGAAGCTCGTGCGCGCGTTTCAGCGCGACGGCTACGTGATTCTCGATCCGGAGATCGACGAGCAGACGATTGAAGACGCGGCGCGCGACATGCGCGACATTCCGCCGGCGAAGCTGCTCTTCTCCGACGGCACGCGGCTGCAGGATGCGTGGTCGATGAGCGACGCCATTCGCCGCATCGCCATCGCGCCGAAGATCATGGACGTGCTGAAAGCGCTGTATCAGCGCCAGCCGTATCCGTTTCAGACGCTCAGCTTCCGCTGCGGCTCGCAGCAGAAGACGCATAGCGACACGATTCACTTCGGATCGATTCCGTACGGCTTCATGTGCGGCGTCTGGATCGCGCTCGAAGACATCGACGAGGCGAACGGGCCGCTGCACTACTACCCCGAGAGCCAGAAGCTGCCGGTGTACGACCTCCTCGACATCGGCGTGACCGCGTTCACGCAGGCGCAGGCGTTCGAGAACTATTCGCGCTACGAAGACTTTGTCGAAGGGATGATGATCCGCGAGGGACTGGAGCGCGTGGAGCTGCAGGTGAAGCGCGGACAGGCGCTGATCTGGGCCTCGAATCTCTTTCACGGTGGAACCCCGATCAAGGATCTCGCGCGCTCGCGCCTCAGCCAGGTCACGCACTATCACTTTCACGGCTGCATGTATTTCGCGCCTCTCCTCTCCGACCCCGGCCTCGGCCTGCTGCACGTCCGCAACCTCGTCGACATCATCAGCGGCGAGCCGATCCCGCAGTTCTACAACGGCATCTCCGTGCAGAACCCCGGCGAGTGGCCGCCGAAGCTGAACCTCGATCGTGCGCAGGCGGCGATCATCAGCGAGGCCCGCGGCTCGTCGAGCGTGATCCGCCGCGCGGCGCGCTTCTTCCTCGGGCGCTGATGCTCCCGCTCGAATATTACGAAGCGATCAGCGACGTCCTCCTCCCGCATCTCCGCGACCGCCCGGTCTCCTTCAAGCGCTACCCCGACGGTCTCGACGGCGAGTTTTTCTGGGAGAAAGACGCGCCGGGCTTCACTCCCGATTGGGTGCCGCGCTTCGCCGTCCCGCGCCGCGGCAAGGGCGAAGAGCCGATTCACTACATCGTGATCAACGACCTGCGCACGCTGCGCTGGGTGGTGCAGGCGGGCGGCATCGAGCTCCATCCCTTCCTGCACCAGGTCCCGCGCATCGACCTCGCCACGCACATCGCCTTCGATCTCGATCCCGGCGAAGGCGCGGACATTTTTGATTGCGCGCGCGTGGCCTTACTGCTCCGCGACGCGCTGCAATCCGAATCGTTCGCCAAAGTCTCGGGCTCGAAAGGCATCCAGGTCTACGTCCCTTTCGAAGCCCCGCACGCCGCCACCGAGCCGTTCGCGCGCGAGTTGGCCAATGAGCTTGCACGCGCCCATCCCGAGCTCATCACCTCGCAGATGACGAAGTCGCTGCGCCGCAACAAAGTGTTCATCGACTGGAGCCAGAACGCGTCGTTCAAGACGATGGTGTCGGTGTATTCGGTGCGCAGCACAGGCCTGGTCTCGATGCCGGTGCGATGGGAGGAGTTGGAGAGGCCGCGCAAGCTGACATGGGATGCTTCCGAAGCGATTGCGCGCATTCGCGAAGTGGGCGATTTGTGGCCGCAACCCGTGGAGCGGCGGGCTTTAGCCCGCCGAGGAGAACCCGGCGGGCTAAAGCCCGCCGCTCCACTTCCCAAACCAAAATCGCAGTCGGGGCGCCGCCTGTTCGTCCAACAAAACGACGAGCTATGGCTCGAGATGGGCGGCAAATTTTGGACGCTCGCCGAACATGAGATCGACATCGATCCCAGGTACTACAAAGGCGAACTGCCTGTCGAAGACACCGGCGCCTACGAAGTCATCGAAGGCAGCCTGAAACGCGGCTGCCTTCGACTCTGGTTCAGCGGAAGCAAAATGAAAGGCGAATGGCTGCTCGAAAAGAAGAGCAACCGATGGACTATTTCGAAACAACCCCCAACGTCGTGAGCAGCCAGGCGTAGTCGGCCGCGTCGTCTTTCAGACGGTCATAGCGTCCCGACGCGCCGCCGTGGCCGGCGCCCATGTTCACGCGCAGCAGGAGCGGGTTCTCGTCCGTCTTGTGCGCGCGCAGCTTGGCCACCCACTTTGCCGCTTCCCAATAGCCGACCTGGCTGTCGTTGATCGACGTCCGCACGAGCATGGTCGGGTATTTCTTCCTGGCCACGTTCGAATACGGGTCGTAGCTCTTCATGTAGAAATACGCTTCCTTGTCGGCGATGGGATTGCCCCACTCGATCCACTCCTGCGTCGTGAGCGGCAAGGTCGGATCCGACATCGTGTTCATCACGTCGACGAACGGCACCTGCGCCAGCACGGCCTTGAAGAGGTCCGGGCGCATGTTCACCACCGCGCCCATGAGCAACCCGCCCGCGCTGCCGCCGCTGATGGCCAGCTTGTCGGTGGTCGTGTAGTGGTTCTTCACGAGGTACTCGGCGACGTTGACGAAGTCCGTGAAGGTGTTCTTCTTCGTCATCATCCGGCCCTGCTCGTGCCACTCCTTGCCCATCTCGCCGCCGCCGCGGATGTGCGCGATCGCGTAGACCACGCCGCGGTCGACCAGCGAGAAACGGATGGAGGAAAAGCCGTCCGGAATCGACGATCCGTATGAGCCGTACGCGTACAGCATCAGCGGATTCTTCCCCTTCGGGTTGACGTCCTTCCGATAGACCATCGCCACCGGAACCTGCGCGCCGTCGGCGGCCGGGACGAAGAAGCGCTCGACTTTGTACTTTGCCGGGTCATACCCGCCCAGCACCTCGGTGCGCTTGAGCAGCGTCTGCTTGCGCGAGTCGAGGTCGTAGTCGTAGACGGACTGCGGCGTGATGAAGGAGTTGTAGCTGTAGCGATAGACGTTCGTGTCGAACTCCGCATTGGCTCCGCCGCCGAGGCCGTAGGCGGGCTCGGGGAACGTCACGCGGTGCGGCTTCGCCGCGCCTTCACGGAGGTCGTAGACCTCCATCTGCGAGAGGCCGCCTTCTTTCAGGCGCAGCACCATGTGGTTCTTGAACAGCTCGACGTTGTCGATCTTCACCGGCTTGCGATGCGGCACGAGCTCTTTCCAGTTGCTCTGCGCGTAGTTGTCGACCGGCGCGGTCACGACGCGGTAGTTGATGCCGGTGTCGTTGGTGAGGATGTAGAACAAGTTGCCGCGGTGATCGGCGTAGTACTTGTGATCGGTCTTCCGCGGCACCATCAGCACCGGCTCGGCGTCCGGCTTGTCGGCGCGGATGAGACGCGCATCGCTCGTGGTCTTGCTGTCGGAGAAGACGAAAATGTATTCGCCGTCGCGCGAGCGGTTGACGAAGGTGTCGAACAGCTCGTCCTTCTCTTCGAATATTTGCACCGGCTGCCCGCCAAGGACGTGGCGGAAGACGCGGTCGGATCGCTTGGCGTCGTTCTCGGTGCTGTAGAAGAGCGTCTTATTGTCCTTCGCCCATTCCAGCGACGTGATGCGCTCCGCGATCGGGCCCGTCACTTCGCCCGTGCGCAGGTCCTTCACGAACAGCTTGTACTGGCGATAGCCGTTGTCGTCGGTCGTGTAGGCAAGGAGGTTCGTGTCGTCGCTGACCGAAAAGTCGCCGACGGCCATGAACTTCTTCCCTTCCGCGAGCTGGTTGACGTCCAGCAGCACCTGTTCGTCCGCCTCTAAGGTGCCCTTCTTTCTCGCGTGAATGGAGTACTGCTTTCCCTCCACCGTGCGCGTGTAATAGAAGTAGCCACCCTTGCGGTACGGCACGTTGACGTCGGTCTGCTTGATGCGGCCGAGCATCTCCTCGTAGAGCTTCTTCGCCAGCGGCTCCTGCGACTTCGTCATCGCTTCGGCGTAGGCGTTCTCCGCTTCGAGGTACGCGATCGTCTCGGGGCTCTTCTTGTCGCGCAGCCAGCCGTAGTCGTCGACGCGCTCGTCCCCATGCATGGTGACGCTCTTGGGGACCTTCTTCGCCACCGGCGGCTTTGCCGCTTCGGCGTACGTGTTGAGAGAGAGTGCGGCAGTCATGAGAAACGTGAAGAGCGAATTCTTCACCAGATTCACCTCCTGAGGAATGGACGGAACGTGCAAAGGATGGTTTGCCCGTTCCGTATTCCGTCAAACAATCAGGTGCAGATCCCCGAACTCGTGCCACAGATAGCGCTCGCGCAGCGCGGCGTCGTAGGCTTTGTCGACATGCTCGCGTCCGGCAATCGCCTCGAGCATGGCCAGGTGCGTCGCGCGCGGCTCGTGAAATCCGGTCAGCAGCGCATCGACGACCTTCACGCCGCGCTCGGGCGTAATGACGAGATCGGTCCAGCCGCGCCCCGCGCCACCTTCCGTCGTCTCCAGCGCCCGCACCACCGTCGTCCCCACCGCCACCACCCGCCCGCCCCGCGCCTTCGCGCGCCGCACCTCGTCCGCCGTGCGTTGCGGCACTTCGTAGTACTCCTCGTACGGCCGCTCGTGCGTCTCGAGGCTGGCGACCCCTGAGTGCAACACGAGCTTCGCCAATCGCACGCCGCGTCTTCGCAGACAGACGAGCAGCCCACGCGTGAACGCGCGTCCCGCCGACGGCATCTCCGCCGATCCCGGCTCGCGCGCGTAGACGGTCTGGTACGCGTCGATGCCGAAGCGCCGGTCGATGTACGAGTACGTGATCGGCCGCCCGAAGCGCATCAGATACTCGCGCAGATTCGCGACGTCGATGCGCGCAACCCAGAGCCGCTTCGAATCGCGATACGGCGCGAGCAACGTGGCCGTGACGTTGCCGGGAAGCGCGAAGCGTGGAGCGGCGGGCTTCAGCCCGCCGACCCCTTCCGGCGGGCTGAAGCCCGCCGCTCCACCCCTCGGCTCCACCACCACCTGCCCGCCCGGCAACGGCGTCGACACATGCAACGTCACCCCCTCCGCCGTCGTCAGCGCCGAAGGCAGCGTCGCCGTCTCGTTCAGCACGACCAGATCGCCGGGATCGAGAAATCGCGGCAGCTCGCGGAAATGCGCATGCACGATCGAGTCGTCATCGCGGCGCGTGACGAGCAGGCGCACGTCATCGCGTCCGCTGCCGCGCAGCTCCGCCGGCTCGCGCGCTTCCAGCTCCGGCGGGAGCACAAAGTCGACGGTCGTCATATCAACCCCGCAATCCGCGGCGCCACGTCCTCCGGCCGCGCGAGCTGCGAGACGTCGGCATCCGGAATCGCGAGCCGGTGCATCTCCGTGTCCATGTCGCCCGGATCGACGGCCACGACGCGCACGCCCGTGCCTTCCAGCTCCGCCGCGAACGTGCGCGACGCATGTTCGAGCGCGGCCTTGCTCATCCCGTAGCCGCCCCACCCCGGATAGGCGTTGATGCCGGCGTCGGAAATGATGTTGATGATCAGTCCCGAGCCGCGCGCTTTCATCCGCGGCAACACGAGCTGCGCGAGATGAACCGGCGCGGCGACGTTGACCTTCAACACGCGCATCAGCTCCTGCCACGGATACTCCTCGAGCCGCGGCATCGGCAGCGGCCCCAGCTCGGAGGCGTTGTTGATCAGAATCGAAACGTCGTCCCCCGCCGCCGCGGCGATCTCTTCCGCGACCTCGGTGACATCGCCCGGAACCGCGACCGCGCCGAGCTCGCGCGCGAGCGCCTCGAGCGGCTCACGCCGGCGGGCATTGAGGACGAGATGGAAGTTGCGTTGTGCGAGAAGTTCGGCGATCGCCCGGCCGAGGCCTTGCGACGCGCCCGTAATGATTGCAGTCGTCATGGACATACGATGCAGCCGCGCGGCCGCGCGGCGCTTCGTACGGAGGGGAGGGCGGGGACCTGTACGAAAGGGCAGTGGAGCCGGGAAAACACCGCTGCCGTCCCTCCCACCAAGCGGAGGAAATCATGCTGCCAGCGATGACGTCTCGAGTCGTGGAGTGGAAAGAGGTCGAGGTTCAGATCAGAGAGATTCCTCGCACGGGAGTCCCCGAGGGCGAGCCACCGAATGAATGCGAGCCGTCATACGCGCTCGTTTACTCGGGGCACGGCCGCACCACGAATGGCCGCTGGATCGTCCACCTGCCCGCGATTTCCTGTTTCGCGCCGGCTCCCGGCGGCGACCGGCAACCGTCGATCGTGGCCACACCGACGACGGAGGGTCCGCTGAATGCCGCCCCGCCGAGACCGTACATCCTCGTTGCGAAAACTTACGGCGCGTTCATCAGCATCTGGAGTTTCCAGCCGAACGGGGAACCCGCCGACCACGTCGACTTCTCCTGGCATTGCATCGTCGAAGGCACGCTCGTTCAATAACGGCGGGCAAGCGCCCGCCCTTCAGTCACACTGATCCAGCCCCGCCAGCGGGATCTTCGCCGCCTTGAACGCGTTCTCGAGCGACGTCATCGTCGCCGCGAAGGAGGTGCCTTTCCCATTGTCGCTGTCGCTCATGTCCACGGACTTCGTCACGCCGCAGACGCTGATCGCCTCCAGCTTCGCTTTCGGCTGAATCGCCGTCATGAGCGCGGCGTCGCCGAAGACGGGGCGGCCATTGACCGCGACCGTCGTGATCTCGGACGTCGAGGCGTGGATCAGCGAGTCGAACGGCCCGCGCGTGCCGCGCTTCACGACGACGTAGTCGGCGTACATCCCGGTCTCCAGGCGTCCGGCCTTGTCGGCGATGCGGGCCATGTCGGCGGGATTCGTCGTCGCCATCTGCACGAGCTCCTGCGGCGTGAACGGCTGGTTCGGCAATCCCGCCGCGTACTGCAGCTCGGCGGTCATGCCCTGGCTTCCGGACGGCGACCAGTCGGGCGCGATGGCGATCGCGACGTACTTTTTCGCCGCGGCCATGTCGATCGTTTTTCCGTACAGCTCGATGTTGCTGCGCGGCGACCAGACCAGGCCGACGCCGTTCTTGCCGAGGTAGTCGCGGTAATCCGACTCCTTCAGCGCAACGCCGTGAATGACGATGAAGCCCGGACTGAAAAAGCGATGCGCATTGACCATCCTCGCTTCGCGCGCCGCGCTCGCATCAATCCCCTCGGATAAATGGACGATGACCGGCCGGCCCGCCGCCATCGCATTGCGCACCGCCAACTCCTCATCCGGCGGCAGCTCCAGCGGAAAGACCTTGTACAGCAGCGATTCCGTCACCGGAAACGGCATCGCGTAGTCGAGATTGCGCGCCAGTCCGTAGTTGCAGTCGTTCGGAAATCCGCCGACGACGCTCGTCGCGCCGAAGGCGAGCGCCTTCACTTCGGCGAAGCGCTGCTGATCGCAGCCGAGCTCTTTCGGCAGCGCGTAATGCGGGCCGTTGAGATCGCGCGCGTACTCCGGCATGGCCTGCCACTCGTAGCGATTCTTCGTCTGCTGCGGCGGCTTCCAGCGCGGATGCATGTTCCAGGTGAGGTGATTGTGCAGATCGATGAGACCCGGATAAATGAATCCGTTCGTGTCGATCACGGGGACGCCTTCCGGGATCGCGACGTCGGCGTCCGCGCCGGCGATCTTGCCGTCGGACGTCACGAGCAGGATCCCGTTCTCGATGACTTCGTCGGGAGTGACGAGCGTGCCGCGCAGCGCGTAGTCCGCGAATGCGCTCGACGACGACAGCACGAAAAGAATGACGGTCAGCAGAGCTCGCATGAGGTCATGGTGCCACAATGCGCGCGATGCGAAGCACGCAGCTCGACCTGCAGCAGTACGACACCGACAAGGTCCGCAACGGCTACCTGCCGTGGTACGACGCGGCGATCGGCGACGCCTGGCCGCGCGTGACGGCGATGCTCGAGCTGGGCGTCCATCACGGCGGATCGGTGCAGCTCTGGCGCGACTATTTTCCGAACGCGCGCATCCTCGGCATCGACGCCGACATCAGCGGCGCGCGCATCGCCGACACGACGCGCATCGAGCTGTTTCAGGGAAGCCAGGACGACGCCGAATTTCTGAATGACGTCGCGAGTCGCGTCGATGGACTCGATCTCATCATCGACGACGCCTCGCACCTCGGAAAGCTCAGCGCGGCGTCGTTCCGCGCGCTCTATCCGCATCTCAAGACCGGCGGCTGGTACGTCATCGAAGACTGGGCCACCGGCTACCTCGGCGACTGGCCGGACGGGAAGAAGCCCTCGCGCTGGCGCGCGCGCTCGCACGAAGCGGGAATGGTCGGCTGGATCAAGCGGCTGATCGACGAAGAAGTGCGCGGCCGGCTCGCGGAGATGACGATCACGCCGGGCGTGGTCGTGATTCGTAAACGTTAGACGAGC
>DATFHJ010000263.1:0-29169 GCA_035248585.1 Thermoanaerobaculia bacterium | reverse complement strand
CAACAAGACGCTCTCCGAACGTTCCGCCGCCGAACAGCACGAAGCCACCGCGGAAGCGAAGTACCGCCAGTCCGAGGCGGGCGTGCAGGCCGAAGCGAAAGCGGATGCGCAGGGCGAGCTCGCCCAGCAGCTCGCCGGGATCCACGGCTTGCGCGAGCTGCACATCGGCGACGTGACCAAACAGCAGAACGCCACGAAAACGAAAGACGCGCAGGAGCGGGAGCGCGTCACGACCACCATCAACGGGATCAAGAACCAGACGCGCAAGGACGTCGGCGCGATTCTCACAAAGATGGACGAGGATGCCGCCACGATCTTCGAAGCCGGCCTCGTGCGTGCCGAGAAGGCCTACGAGGCCACCTTCGAGGCCGAGAAGAGTGACATCCAAAAATGGCTCGCCAGCTGGTGGGACGGGCAGGACCATATCGAACGCTCGCTCGAGACCGCGAGAAAAGAGTACTTCCGGCAGGTCGATCTGGTCATCGACGATGTGGCCAATCTCGTCGATGCGAAACTCGAGGAAGCCAAGACGCGCGTGGCCGCGGGACTCAAGGAGGTCGAGGACTACGTCAAGACGCTGAAAGGGAAGGTCAAGGGATTCGGCGATGAGGCGCTGAACGAAGTCAAGGGCGAGTTCGATGCCATGCAGTCGGAGATCGACCAGCGCCGCGACGCACTGATCGACAACCTCACGCAGCAATACAAAGCGTCGTACGAGAGGATGTCCGCCAAGGAAGAAGCGCTCCGCGAAGCGAACAAGTCGTTCTGGGAACGCGTCTACGACGCGACCGTCGGCGTCATCAAGAAGATCCTCGCCTTCAAGGACATGCTGGTCAGCATCCTCAAGAAGGCGGCCGGCGTGGTGATGGACATCCTCTCGGACCCGATCGGGTTCCTCGGCAATCTCGGCTCCGCGGTGAAGCGCGGTCTCGAGAACTTCAGGAACAAGCTCGACACGCATCTGGAGAAAGGCCTGATGGAATGGCTCTTCGGCGCGCTGGGCCAAGCGGGGCTGAAGATGCCGGAGAAGTTCGACCTGCAGGGCATCCTCAGCATCGTCCTGCAGATCCTCGGACTCACGCGGGAGAACTTCCGCGCGCGGGCCGTGGTCCTCGTCGGTGCGCCGGTGGTGGAGATGCTGGAGCAGAGCGCGAAGGTCTTCGAGATCGTCCGGACTCAAGGCGTCGAGGGACTCTGGGAGGTCATCAAAGAAAAGATCCTGAACCTCAAGTCGATGGTCATGGACGCAGTTCTCAACTACATCAAGGATCGCGTGCTCATCGCCGGCGTCACCTGGATCATCAGCCTGCTCAACCCCGCTTCGGCGTTCTTCAAGGCCTGCAAGGCCATCTACGACATCGTCAAGTTCTTCATCGAGCGCGGCTCGCAGATCATGGATCTGGTCAACGCCGTCATCGACTCCATCGCCGCCATCGCCAAAGGCCAGCTCGACAACGCCACCAAGAAGGTCGAGAACGCCCTCGCCAAAGCGATCCCCGTGGCCATCGGCTTCCTGGCCGCCCTCCTCAGCCTCGGCGACATCAGCGGCACGATCCGCAAGTTCATCGACCGCGCCCAGGACCCGGTGAACAAGGCCATCGACTGGGTCATCACCACGGCGGCGAAGGGCGTCGTGAAAGGCATCGCCGTCGGAAAAGCGGCGGTGAAGAAGCTGCTCTCCTGGGCGTTCGCGAGCAAGAAGTTCAAGGACGCCGAGGGCAATCAGCACACGCTGTATGTGAGCGAGACCGGAATGCTCACGGTCGCAAGCGCGCCGATGGCCGCGCTGGAGTTCGTGAACTGGTACGAGAAGACTCACAACGGCGACGCCAAGATTGCGGCAGAAGCCAGGACTCTCATCGCCGCGGCGCAAGAGTTGGTGGTCGAGATCGGAGAGAAAACGGCGGACCAGATTCCGCCGGAAAAACAGAAGCAGCTGCTGGCGGCCAACACGAAGGTCAGCGAGAAGCTGTCGCAGCTCGTCGGCCGCGATCCCAAAGTCGCGGCGGATCTCGAGAAGAAGTACCTGCTCGAAGGCCAGGTCGGAACCTACGAGACCATCCCCAAGCCTGTCGGGGACAAGCTGACGCCGGACCACCAGCCGCAGGCCTCGATCATCCTCGCGGCGGCGGACTTCTTCAGCGCGAAAGGCATCGCGGGACAGGGTCTCGCGAAGCGCGCCGAGAAGCGGGCCGCTCAGGGCTACGCCATCAACCTGCACTTCCAGCGTCACATTGCAGGCGCGACGTACGGCGGCAAGGGCGACAAACAAAAGGATTTCTTCGACAAGCTCGTGGCGATGGCGCAAGGCAAGACGCTCGAGCAGGCAAAGGACGGGGTCGTGTTGCTGCTGCGGGCCGCGCTGAAAAAGGACGTCGATCAAATGAAGGTGGTGGCCGCTGCCGACATCACGGAGAAGCCCTGGGAGCAGCTCAACAAGGAATTCCCGAACGATCCTGACAAGGCGAAAACGCTGAAGCGCGATATCTCGAAGCGCATCGAAAAGGGTGAGGAACAGATGGAAGCCCAGCCGTTCGATTTCTGAGCCGCCTGATCGTCACTTCTTGCTCGACGACGCCGACGCGATCCACGGATCATCGCGGACCCGGCGCATGGCCTGCGCGCGCCGCGAGAGCTTCAGCTTCTCCAGCACGTGATGGACGTGATGCTTGACCGTGGCCACGCTCAGAAAGAGCTCCGAGCCGATCTCCTTGTTCGAGAGGCCGCGGCCGAGGAGCTGGAGGACTTCGCTTTCGCGGCGAGTCAGCGCGAGATCGACGTCCGACTCGCCGGCCCTCCGATCCCCACGGAACAGCGCGCGCATGAGACCGCCGGCAATCTCGGGCGAGCAGTCAAGCCGCCCCGAGACGATTTCCGAAAGGGTCTTGCACAGCGTCTCGACCGACGCATCGCGCGCGACGTAGCCGGAGAACCCCGCCCGCCCGCATCGAATGACCTCCTCGCGCTGCTCGTTCAGCCCCAACGCGACGAGCGAGACATCCGGCCACTCGGTGGCGATCTCGCGCATGTCGAAGAGATCGATGCCCTGCGTCACATCGATCAGCACCAGCTCCGCGTCCGTCGTCGCCAGGGCCTCGCGAAGAGCCGCCAGCTCGCTGACCACCGCCAGCACACACATCTCCGGCCGGCTGCGAAGACACGCCGCCAAGCCATCGCCAAGCAATCGCACCGGGCTCAGTACGATGATGTTCATCGAACGTCAAATTGTGCGGGGAGCACTATTTTGACTCCGATAAGGGTCGGATATCAATCCTTCGTTAAGGAAGTGGGGTGGGTGGGGGAACTCCGGATCTGTGGCCCTCCAACAGAGGACATGATCCGGATCGCCGCGCAATACGTCTCTCTGGCGCAGAGCGCCAGGACCGCCGAAGACCTGCACGACCTGCTGCAGCGTGCGATCGAGTTGGAGCATGCGACGATCCCGCCCTACCTCACGGCCGCGTACAGTCTCAAAGGTTCGACGAATGCGACGATCCGCGATCTGATCCGGAACATCGCCACGGAGGAAATGCTCCACATGGCGATTGTCGCCAATGTCTTGAACGCCATTGGCGGACGCCCGCAGATCGACACGCCCGAGTTCATTCCGAAGTATCCGGCGCCTCTTCCCATGTCGGTGGGGGGCGGTCTCATCGTCGGTCTGCGGAAATTCTCGAAGGACCTCGTCTACGACGTCTTCATGAAGATCGAAGGGGCGCTCGATCCAAAGGAATTTCCCTTCACTCTCAAGAAGGTCGCGGCGCCGTCGTTCGCGACGATCGGGCAGTTCTACGCCGCGATCATCACGAAGATCGAGGAGCTCGGCGACGACATTTTCACGGGCGAGCCCGCACGCCAGGTCATCGTCGACGCGGGGTTTCCGTCCGAGCAGCTCTTTCCGATCACGAACGTGAAGACCGCCGTGCAGGCATTGAAGCGCGTCGTCACGGAAGGTGAGGGCACTCCGGAGTCGCCTCTCGACGACGAAAACGAGCCGGCGCACTACTACGGGTTCGAACAGATCTATCGCGGCAAATTCCTGGTGCCGGATCCGGAGCATGGGTTTGCCTTCAATGGCGACGACATCCCGTTCAAAGCGGACGACGTGTGGGACCTTCCCGACAATCCGAAGGTGGCCGATTACGCGGAAGGCTCGGCGGCGCGCAGATCCGTCGAGGCCTTCAACAAGGTGTATTCAGACATGCTCCGCAGTCTTCAGCGCACCTTCGATGGCGCCCCGAACGAGATCGGCACGGCCATCAGCTTCATGACGCTGCTGAAACGCACGGCGAGAACCGTCGTCGCGACCCCGGATCCCGAAACCGGCAAGCAATTGGGGCTGACGTTCGAATACGTCCCCGCATAGGAGAGAGCATGGCATTTCCGAATGACCTCAGCGACGTCCTCGTGTTCAAGATTCACCCGGCGATCGGAGTCGCGCGCGTTGCGCTGAACGACGATTACTACGTGTTCGGTACGCCGCCGGCGAATTACAAGTCGAATGGCCGCATGAAGCGCCAGGCCGTGCAATTCCGCATCTTCGCGTACGGCGACAACCATACCGGCCTCGGCGAACTCACCCCCGCGATCATGGCGGACCTGGGCATCGCCGCCGTCTGGTCGGCGCGCGTCGCGAATCGAAAGATTGCGCGGCTCGAGGGCACGCCGCTCGACGGCACGGATTTCGTGATCTCGGCCGCGGCGTCGTCCGACGATGCCAATGGGGGCACACTTACAGGATCGCTGCCGGACTTCGATGAAGGCGCGGCGATTCCGCTCGGCCAGATCACAGCGACGGGGCTGTTCATTCCGCCGCGAGGAGGCGTGCACAGGAAAACAGCGGGTGAGCCGGTGGAGCCGTACCCTGCGGTCTCCAAGACGGTTGCCGACACCACGGGAGACGGCTCGGTGTCCGTCCGGCTGACTCAGGGGAAGGGAAAGACTGAGCTTCCGACGGTGCCGGCGTGCATCATCATCGCGCCGCAGGATTTTTCTCCGGACGACGATCCTTCGCCGAATCTCCTGGACTTCCTCAAGAGTGAATTGCAGGCCCCACCCAAGGGTTCGTCCGGAACTCTCCACAATCAGACCGCGAAGGCCCTCGACGACACGGCATTGAAATCGGGGACGCAGGAGTTCTACCCCGGTTTCGAGGTCTCGTTCGGCGGTCGCTCCGAAGTCATTGACGTCAAGAGCCTCTTCTACAAGGCCGGCGATTCGTTCATCGATCCGCGGGAGATCCGAGTTCGATACAAATCCGCCGCTGGAGATCCAGGCGCCGTTCCCGGCCAATTGACCAGTGGTCTATGCTCGACGTGGCAGGGAGATTTCACGGCCTGCGTCGGCTTCTGGAACGAGAACCTACCGGAGCAAGCTTACCTCGACGAAGACCTCAACACGATCGTGCCCGTGTTTCGCAGAGAGTACGCGGCGACGGATTTCGGGGACGAGCTGACGTCCGGTGATGACTTCGCGAATCATGTCGACGAAGTCGGGGTAGTTCGCATCCGCAACAGCAAGCGCGTCGAGACGGAGCGCGATCCGGGCGACGACATCGTCGATTGAACATATGAGCGTCTACCCGAGCGCGCCGCGCGTCGCCAATGCGCACCTTTTCCGTGCCGGCGGCAGACCGATGCTCTTGTCCGTCTCGCGCGGACAGATCTTCGAGCTCGATGAGATGCTCGCGGACGATGTCGATCGCGCGATGCAGTACGGCGATGAGGATCGCGTGCGGCGTTTTCTCGGCGCGTCGGGCATTTTCGAAACGCCGGTCTCCGGCGTTCCTCCAACGTCGGTGCCGTTGCGGGGAATCTCGCTGGCGATCGCGCAGAAGTGCAACCTCGGGTGTACCTACTGCTACGCACAACAGGGAACGTTCGGCGGCGTCGCGAGCACGATGCCGCTGGACGTTGCCCGAAGCGCGATCGATCGCTTGTTCGACGACGCCGCGCCCGGCGAAACCGTCAGCGTCACGTTCCTCGGCGGCGAACCGCTCACGGCGCGCGAGTTTCTTCGCGCCGCGACGGAGTACGCCGCCGGCAAGGCGCGCGCGGCCGGAGCGAACGCTGCGTTTGCATTGACGACGAATGCCACGCTCCTCACTGACGCCGATGCCGAATTCTTCGAGCGATATGCGTTCGCCGTCACCGTCAGCGTCGACGGAATCGGCGAGACACACGATCGGCAACGGCCGTTCAAATCGGGAGCGGGAAGCTACGCGCGCGTCATCGACGGCGCGAATCTGCTTCTCAGGCGCTCGCCGCGCCGGTCGCGCATCACGGCGCGGGTCACCGTCACGCCGCGCAATCTAAGGTTGCGCGAAACGCTCGATGAATTGACGAGGCTCGGGTTCGACGGTGTTCTGTTCTCTCCGGTGCTCGGTTCGCCAACCGGAGAAGATCAAATGAGCGCCGGCGATTTCGATTCGTTGCTGTCGCAATTGATCGACTGCGCCGAGGTCTTCGAAGAGCGGCTGCGCCGCGGTGAAATCCATCCGTTTCTCAATGTCATCAATACGCTGCGACGCATCCATCGACAGGAGCGCGACGCGTATCCTTGCGGCGCCGGCGGTGGATACCTCGGCGTTTCCGCCAAGGGTAGGTTCTACGCGTGCCATCGATTCGTGGACGAGGAGCTTGGCGTCATGGGAAATGTCGAGGATGGCGTCGACCCAGCGAAGCAGCAACGGTGGCTCGCCGATCGGAACGTACATGCGCAGGAACCGTGTCGCACATGTTGGGCGCGTTATCTCTGCAGCGGCGGTTGTCACCATGAAGTCATCCATCGCGGTCGTCCCGCCTGCGACTACATTCGTGGCTGGCTCCATCACTGTCTCGGTGTCTATGCGAGGCTGCTCGCGGAGCGTGTACCTAGTCTCCGCGAAGTCCTGGACGGCGCGTGAGCTCCATGCGCTGTGACGTGTGCGTGATCGGCGGCGGGCCCGCTGGCTCGACGATCGCCCAGCGGCTGGCGACGCTTGGACACGATGTCTGCCTCGTCGAGCGTCAGGCGTCCCCCCGGCCGCACATCGGCGCGACGCTTCCTCCGTCGATCTTTCCTCTGCTCGAATCGATCGGCGTTCGGGATCGGGTGGAAGCTGTCGGCTTTCCGCGGGCCGACCGCGTGATCGTTTGGTGGGCGGATCCCGCCCCGATGGTGCGTGAACGACGAGCGGCGCCGGGATTTCACGTCGATCGCGAAGTCTTCGACCGTCTATTAGTGGAAGCCGCCGCTTCATCCGGAGTGCGCGTGCTGCAACCCGCGCACGCAACTCGTGTGGCTCGTATGGGCGATGGTGCGTGGCGCGTCGCGCTCTGCGTCGATGGGGCGGCAACCGAAGTTCATGCGCAATTCGTGGTGGATGCGACCGGTGACCGCAACATTCTCGGGGGCCGGCGGCTGGCGGTCGCGCCGCCGCTGTTCGCGCTGTATGCCGAGTGGAGCGTCGACAACGATCGTGCGCCGGCGGCGGTCGAAGCCGGCGAGCACGAATGGTTCTGGTGCGCTCCGATCGGCGCAAAGCGTTTCGTCGCGGCGGTATTGATGGCTCCCGAACGCCTGTGTGACCGTGAGAGCATCGATGGGATGTACGAACGTGTACTGCTCGGTTTCCGGCTGTTTCGTCCAATCGCACGCCGAATCATGAGTCGCGTGCACGTGTGTGATGGATCAAGCCGGCGTGTTGAGGAACTCGTGGGCCCCGGGTTCATTCGAGTGGGAGACGCGGCATTCACGCTCGATCCGCTTTCGTCGCAGGGCGTATTGAGTGCGATGGCGTCGTCGTTTCAGGCGGCGATTGTCGTCAATGCACTGATGAACGACGGCGCGAATACGGCGGCGATGGAGTTCTATCGCAACCAACAGCTGGCGCGACTGGAGCAGTACTCGCAGAAAACCTCCCGCTCGTACGCCCAGCGGGCCGCGGTCTGCGGCACATCGTTCTGGCGTGACCGGGGTTGCGTCGACAATGAAGCTCCGGCGGTGGTGTATGAAACCCGGACTCTAGAAACGACATGCCGGATCGAGCTTTCACGAGGCACGGTTTTCGAGTCAGTGCCGGCGATCCGCGGCGACATGATCGCGCCGACGCTTGCCATTCGCCACAAAGCGCTCGATCACGTGGTCGCGTTCGTCGACGAAGTCGAGATCGCGCCTCTGCTCCGCCGCATCGAGCGCGGCCAGACGGTCGAGTCCGTGATGCGATCGTGGTCGGAGAAACTGTCCATCGACCGTACCAAGGCGATCCTGGCTTGGTTGTGGGAGCGAAGAGTGATCGTGGCGAGTGAAGTTGCGTGATGGAACTTGGTAGCGCATACGGGATTCGAACCCAATCGAGCTACTCCGCGCTCCTCCAGTGTAACTCCTGCAAATCCAGCAGATCGAAAGGATTTGCGGGATTCGCTCCTCAGTCGTGTCCACCGAAAAGCCACTCTCAAAACGGCCTCGGAGGACACGGAATGAGAGCAATTTTGAGAGTGCGAAGGTTGCGCTTGATCCGCCGTTGTTTGCTGCGTCGATGGCGCTCTTTCGTCTACCGCCACGGCAACGAGGTTGGTGCGACGCTCGAGGGTCGAGATCACATGCAGCACACCATTTGACGTGACCCTACGACGATAGGCAGATGAGCACGACCGCTGAACAGCGCGCATGATCGACGTCACTTTTCGAGGCTCTTGGACTGTACGGAGGTTATCCGCCGAGCCCCCAAGGTCCATCTGATCGACCGGGATCTACCCCTTCGCGCTCGGAATTCGACCCGTTACGGTCGAAAGGGTGTCCAGGCTGTGAACCTGCTGCACGAGTAGGTGACCATTTGAGCCGCCGCCGTCCCGGTGCTGCTAATAAATGAATGGGACCAGCTTGTACGGCGTTCTTGCCGCGAATCGCTGCCACTCGCCTCCATGGAGTTCAGAAAGAATGCCTTCTTCTCTGGCGATCTGTCTGCAGGTGATGAACACGAAAGGTAGTGTGATCAAAATCAGATAGCTGTTGAGCAATATTTCCACACCGATGAACGCTATGATTGATCCTGAATACGAGGGATGCCTGACTACTCGATATGGCCCGCGCGTTGTCAGCGAGCGGGACGCCGCGGTTGACGACGCCGGAAGATAATTGTCCCTCAGTGCAAGTCTCGCAGAAGTAGCAAACGCCCCTCCAAGGAACGCGGCAACCAGACCAATGTAATTGACATAGGTCGGTGCCGCTAATTCCGGATGGGTCATGCCGCAGAGTTGACAGGTTATCAGCAAAAAAAAGAACAAGTCGCAGATGAAAAGAGCCATGTTGACGCTGCGCTTTGCAACGCGCCTGAGCACGCTGGGTCGCCACCGAACGGCATAGAAGATAAACGTGGCTATGGCTAAAGAGATTCGAATCATTCCGCGACTGGCATATTGTAGTGGCCATCATGAACCAAATTCGTGGGAAATTTGCGCTGGTCACGGGCGCATCCGGGGGAATCGGCGGTGTGATTGCAAATGTGTTGGCGGAGGAAGGCGTTAGTCTCGTCCTGACCGCACCGCATTTGCGAGCGCTGGAGCATACAGCGGCGGGCGCACGCGAACGCGGCGTGTCGGTTCTCTGTATCGCTGCCGACCTGCGGAAGCCGGGTGACATCGCGATGCTCGTTGACCGTGCTGAGATCGAGTCGGGCGGTATCGCCATCCTGATCAATAATGCAGGCGCAGAACACGCGAGCTCTTACGAATGCATCGACCTCGAAAGGATGACAGGCGTCATATCTTTGAATCTGATCGCGCCAATGATTCTTTCCCGTTTGCTGCTGCCGGGCATGATTAGACGGGCAGAGGGCCACATCGTCAATATCGCGTCGCTGGCCGGTCTCGTCGGGACCCCATACGAAGAAGCGTATGCTGCGTCGAAACATGGACTTGTCGGCTTCTCCCGGAGTCTGCGCGTGTCATTGCGCTCAGATGGGCATCGGATCGGGGTGTCTGTGATCTGTCCCGGTATGGTGAGGGGTGCCGGAATGTATGAGTCCGCCACTGCGGCAACCGGCATGAGAGCTCCCGTGATCATCGGATCTGTACCTGTGGAGAAGGTTGGTAGGGCCGTTGTGCGAGCGATCGTTTGCGACGAGCCGGAGATCGTCCTGAATGGTGTGCCGATTCTGCCGCTCCTGATGATGCAGGTGCTTTCGCCGCGGTTCGCCGACAGGATCGCGGCCGCTGCCGGGGTACCAGAAATGTTCAAAACGTGGGCAGGTGCTTCAGTCCGCACGAAGGGCACATTCGAATAGTTGCAGCCATTCACCGCCGTACGCTCTTATGACTAGTTCCAACCTGATTCTCTACGGGATCCACGTTGCGCTGTGGAGCTTATTCTGTGCGGCGCGTCTTTTTATGCGCGGCCGACCCGGCCTGAGAAATGTTCATTCGGGAGGCCTCCAAGCATCGCGCGAATATACGGCCGCGTACTCTCGTGCGCTCTTGGCATTTCACATGTGTGGCATTGCCGTGTTCTACCTTGGCGTGGCAAAGGCACCGCTTGGCGGGTCTGAACAGACGTGGACATCACCACGACGAGCAGCGGGTGTGCTCATCATCGTTCTCGGTGCGACATTAATTGGATGGGCGATTGTATCGCTTCGTTCCTGGCGCTTTAGAGCAAAACTGGGCGAGGGACACGTATTGACGACGACGGGCGCGTTTGGACTCTTGCGCCATCCGATCTACTCAGGGATGAATTTCGCCGCGCTCGGTACGTTGATCTACGCGCCCACGCCGGTGGTATGGATCGGTTTCATACTCGTCGTGCTGGGGAGCGAACTGCGGGCACGTGCGGAAGAATCCGTTCTGCGCAGTGCCTTTGGTTCATCCTACGCAGAGTATTCGAAGCACACGAAGCGCCTCATCCCCTTCGTTTACTGAATCTGAACCGATTCGCTCCTGAGTCTGTCGGCGAGAGTCGGCGGTATCCCTTCCTGTCACAACCGATAACTAGGAATTATGCACCTGTCAGGAGTGGGGTGTGCACTGCCGGCTGAGAGAGTTCTCAATCAGGAGGTCCTGGAGCTCGTTGCGTATTACAGCCGCGGAGTATATGAGGGGGATCTGCGCGCGCTGATCTCGAGCGTCGACGCAAAGCTTCGGCGGGCTGGTATCGCGAGCCGTTATTGGCGCTCGCCCAAGCAGCGACCAATCGCGTTGCTCCGGGACGCGTGTGAATTTGCGCTCAAGCAGTCTGGCATAGCTGGACGCGAAGTGGATTTCGTCATCTATGTCGGGGTGGACCGAGGATTCGCAGAGCCCGCGAATGCGTCATTCGTGGCAAAAGAGCTTGGAATGAATCGGGCCAAGACCTTCGATATCGCCGATGCTTGCCTCGGATGGGTGACTGGCGCCGAGATCGCACAAGCGCTCTTTGCTTCGGCGCCAGGATCAGTCGCGCTTATCGCGAGCGCCGAATTCCCGATGCGCCTCAACGGGTCGGTACTACCCCAGTGCTTCACAATCGCCTCTGATGAGGACCTCGAGTGCAAATTCCCCGCTTTCACGCTGGGCGAAGCCGCAACGGCCACTGTACTCACCGGCGATGGCCCTGCGTGGCGCTGTGTCCACGAATCGCACAACGAACTTGCCGACCTGTGCACCGTGGGGCTCGGCCCCGCATCGGACTACGCAGGCCCGAGCCCACTCCTCGATCCATTCAAAACCCGCGGGTTTCGAGCCTACGGTCGAGAACTGGCGAGACACACGATCGGTCCCGCGATACGCGTACTCCGCGAACTACTCGGCCGGATGGGGACAGCGCGAGTCGTCTTCCCGCATTCCGTAATGGGACCGATCGTTGCCGATGTGGCGGCACGGGTTAGTCCCGATCTCACCGTCTTCTCGACATTCGCGGAACAGGGCAACGTCGCGACGTCGTCGCTTCCTAGTTGTATCTACCGCGCTCGTCAGCAGAACGTCGTCAAGGCCGATGATGCAGCGATCGGTTGGGTCGCGGCTTCCGGGCTCAAAGTAAGCGCCGTCGAGATTATCCAGAAGATCTAGGTAGAAACGAGATTCGACACCACCGCCACAGCCGCCGGCGACACGATGGAGAGGAGCAGTTGCAGATTCGTCGGCACCTGGAGCAGCAACCGGTTCTCGTCGATCCACTTCTCCATCAGTTTGTTCTTGGTGTGCTCCGTCTGCGCCCTCAGCGTGTCGAATTGCTCCCGAAGAACAATGAGCGGATACAGGCACAGGGCGACAAGAATGAGCGAGAACATAACGCCCCAAGCCAAGCCCACCGAGTCCGAAATCGACTTGAACTCACTGCGCGGTCCGTCGGCGAGGAGCCCGAGGGGTATGCGGAGGTACGCGATGGTTCCTAATGTGCTCGTTACGAGCACAAGGCTCAATGCCAGCATGTGCGTCCGCAGCGCCTCGATGGACGCCGTAAGTTTGGCCCGCGGATCAACTTCCGGCGAGTTAACGTCCTGCGCTGTGAACGTCACCAGAAATTTGCTGGCACACATGATCACGACGCACGTCGTCCAGAGTGCCGTAGCGACTCCGACGATCGGGAAGAGTGAGAACCAGGTCGGAAACGACAGCGTGAGAGTTGGGGTCCAGATTGGCGTAGCGACTCCAATAATCGGAAAGATCGAGAGCGTGAAATTCGGGATTTCGGCTTCGCCTCGGAACAACGGTGCCAGCGAAGGCTCCGCCGACATCACACTGAAGAGTCTTTCGTGCGACAGCACAGCCATCTTTGTGTGGAGGGAGTCCGCGGCCAAAACAAGCGCCACGATCAACAGGCAGACGGCCAGCGGAAATTGGATGAGAAACGGCGCCTTCGCCTCCGAAGCGTGCAGCGCACCACGTCTCGCCCCGTATGCGACGCCGATCGAGACGGTAAGATGCGCCACCCACGAGATGTAATAGTTGACCAGCGGTGCGAGGTCGTGACGCGTCATCGCAGACGGTGCTGTCTGACACATTCTCGTCATCGCCGCGTCAGTCACGGCGAACTGGAAGACGAGGAACACCATCACCGATGGAACAGCCCCGATGGCCATGATACGCCATGCATGCTGGAGTTCCGGAAATGCGAAGGGCCTCTCAACCCAATCGCTGATGGCCTTCCACCGCTCCGATGTGGCGCTCCGGAAACGCGATAGCAAGTGTCGCAATGCGGGATAATTCCTAGTTATCAGATCCGAGAGAGTAGACGACTCCCCAACATAGGAGTGACGGGACCGTGGCTTTCCCTACCCCCGTTTGCGAGACGTTTCCTCTCGTTTGCATCGAAACAACACAAATCGTTGCTGGAACTCATCTGCTCTCACTCCCGGACGTGGAAGTAAAACCAGAAATGCGAACTGAGCGAGAACGCCGCGAACGCGACGGCGTAACAGACGCAGCCCCAAAGAAAGGCCTCGTGATCCATCAGGACACCTGCAATTGCGGTTGCTCCGAGCCAGCCGAGAATACCGCGGGCGATTCGGAGCCACTCTCGTGCTAGCGCATACCAGAGATCGATCACGCGGTAGAGAGCGGCGACCGTTCGCATCGAAAGATAGACGCCGAGGATGAAGGAGCTTGCCGCCAGGACGATCGTCATGCCGATTCTTCCTCCAAAATGCGCACGGTGCCGTGATTGCCATCCACTAGCACGCGCATCCCGCTTCGAAGACGCCGAGTGCATTCGCGGACCTCGACGAGGAGCGGCATGCCGTATTCGCGCGCCACGGTTCCGGCGTGGGAGAGGTAGCTGCCCACTTCTACGACGGCAGCGCCGGCCGTCAGAAACAGGGGACTCCATGCCGGATCGGCGTAGGGAGCCACGAGAACCTCGCCCGGCCGGAGACCGGTATCCGCACATGGATCGAGAATCACTCGCGCCACCCCTTCGTATCGGCCGGGAGAGGCGCATTGTCCATGAAGAACGTCGCCAGAGACGACCATTGAAGCGGACGACGTAGTCTCGATCCCGAACGTCCGTGGCGGAGGGAATTTTGAGAGCCGCACGTGTTCGATCCTGCGGTTGTGAAGTCGCTCTTCCACGTCCTGCCATCGCAAAGAGCCCGATCGAAGGGCAGTGACTTCCGACCATAGCAGGTAGAAAATGTCACCTCGACGCTTGAGCTTGTTATCGCGCAACAGCTCCTCCTCGACGAGGAGGAGCTTCCTGCGGACAACGCCAATACCCATGATGTGGTAGAAGCGTGAATTTTCGCGCAGCTTCAAGAACTCTCGCGCGCGTTGAGCGGCGAAGCGCAGCGCAATCCAGCGCAAACCGAGCGACTGACGTAAATGCGTTTCCAGTGTTTCGCGCGACTGCTCGACACGCTTTGGCATTGCACGCGGACCAGTGTGCGCTTCGATGAGGAAATTCTTCACCGCGGCGAGCACCGCAGACGGATTCTCTTCCCATCGCGGCGTCTGGACTTCGAACTCTTTGGCCGTGCGATGGCCATGTTTGGCCAAAAAAGCTTCGAGGTGCCTCAGAAACTCGCGAGCCGCTGGGGTCGCTTGAAGGCGAGACAACATTTCCTCTGCCGGAGTTTTCGCGAGCAACTCCACGACGCCCGGTTCGCGTCGCGCGAAATCGGCGAGCGCCGCGAGATCGTGGCCCATTTCCACCGATAGGACTCCTTCAGAGCCCGCGCAAAGAGTGGCCACCGCGTCTGCCCCGTGTTCTGGCGCCCATCGCCGCAGCATCGCCTTGACCACGCCAACCCAGAATGAAGAACGGATGGCGGCACCGAAATTGACCGTAACCACCATCTGTCCGATGGGATCGCCGAAACGCCCGGCAGTCAGGAGCCGGCGAAGCGCATCGAGCGGCCCGAAGCGGGAGTCGCTGTCAACAGCCCGGCAAAGGGTGCGATATCCATCCATGAAATCGCCAGGCATTCCGCGGCTGCGTGCCAGCAGGACGCCTGTAGCGAGCCATACCACCGCGCCGGCGAGGATCGTCATCGGCAGCTTGAGCAGGCGAGGCCGAACTCGCATGGGCATATCGTCGCCGGTCAAATAGACCAGGCTTGCGACCGCTTCGTCCGATAGATCGACAGGAAGCAACCAACGGAGGGGAGCGATATTGACATAGAAGCGGTCCCCGATCGGGCGGAGGAAGCCGGAGAAGACGCGCGTCATCAGATCGATCTGCAGCGGTGTCAGCGGATCGCTGAAGTTCTCGACGACCGGTTTGAACAGCACCCATTTTCCTTTGGGCGCGGCGATCTCTTTACGCCGCAGCGTGGTGACCGCACGGGACTGGAGGAGATGCAGTTCTCCATCGGCGAGTGCCCATTCGACGTCCTGCGGCGATCCAAAATGCTGTTCGCAACGGACTGCCAGTGCGGCCACTGCTTCGATCTGTAGCTGGCTTAGTGTCTCCACGTTCCGCATGTCGCGCTGTACTTCTACTAAGGGTTCCGAGGAGATGGGGTCCGCCGGAACCATTAGGCATTTCTCAGTAACACGTCGCTCTCGAACTTGTAGTGTGAGGCGGTCTACGACATACCGATCAGGGATGACGCGACCATCCATGATGGCTGCTCCCAGCCCCCAGGTCGACTCGATGATGATTGTTCGTGGGTCGAGAGTGATCGGGTCCGCGCTGAAGGCTATGCCTGAGACTTCCGACCGGACCATCCGCTGGACGATGACCGCCATGGCCACAGACCCATCGCTGATGCCGCGCGCCGCCCGATAGAGCGCAGCTTCGGGACTCCAGAGGGACGCCCAACAGTGCCGAATGATTTCCAGGAGATAAGCTGATTCGACGTGGTAATACGTCCGGTGCTGCCCGGCGAAACTCGCCCGCGCCAGATCCTCGGCTGTCGCTGAACTTCGCACGGCGCTCCGCGCATGTTCGTCGGTTTCCGAGAGGGTTCGGTAGGCCGCGAGGATTTCATCGGCGATGTCTTTCGCGATCGTCCCGGACAGAATGTGCTGCTGGATGCGCCTGCAGCGATCGCGCAATTCCTTATCAGTGGCTTGATCGATGCGATCAATTTCATCTTGCAGCTCCAGTGAGCCGAAAAATCGCCGGAACGCGGCCGTAGTGACGACGAAGGCCGGTGGGACTGGAAACCCTGCGGCAATGAGCTCGCCGAGATTGGCCGCCTTTTGCCCGACGAACTGCGTATCGCCCCTGCGCACCGCCTCGAGCGAGAGGATGATATCGTCGTTCACGCGTCCTGCCGCCGCGCATGTCGCGTGAGCTCGGCGATGAGTTCCCAATGTCCATGCGTGATGTGGGCGTTGTTCGCGTACACAGGATTCTCGAGCAGCGTCTCATGTAGGCCGCGCAGCCGGAACGCCGAGACCGACGGAAACATGTGATGCTCGATGTGGTACGAGATGTTGTGTGGGTACAACAGGAATTGTGAGAGCGCAGAGCCGGTGGTCGTGCGTGTGCTGCGAAGATTGTCGACTACGCTGCGCGCATACCGTTCCGACTGCGGTCCGACGGAATGCTCGGCCAGTGAGCGGAGCCGATAGCAAGCGACCGTGACGGTGCAAAGCGGGACGAGCCATAGGAACACGTATGCCCAAATCTGGCCACTCCAGGCCGCGATGGCGATCACGATCGAGTGGAGCAGGACGATACCGGCTACATGCGGCACGCGCTTCCCCGGAACGTCCCATAGACATTGCATCAGCGTCAGTTCCGCGCGCTGGCTGCGGAGCGTCAGGTCGCGTATGAACATACCGATAAATCGCCGGGTGGACATTGGGAAAGTCCATTCGCCAGGATAGCGGTCCAGGGTCACCCTTGTGGGATCATCGGGCGTCTCGAGATACCAATGATGCTTGAGGTGCGTAGTGCGGTAGCCTTGGACGGGAAAGGCCAGCCAGTAAGTGGTCAAGTAGTTCGTGAAGAGGTCGTTCCAAATCTGCGAGCGAGCGACGAGGTGATGCGCCCCTTCGTGGGCGAGAATCGAAAGGCCGTGTTGTCGCGTGCCGATGAGTAACGCGCCCAATACCCATACCCACCAGCGCGGCCACGTTAGACAGACCGCGATGGCCGCCGCGATGAGAAACCATTCCAGCGCAACGGCGATTAGCCAGCGCCAGACGTTATGGCTGCTGAATGCGCGTAGCGCGTGCTCGTCGATCACATCCCACTTCACGTGGACGTATGCCTTGCTCATCGCGGAAACACCTGGTTGTGGCGGATGCTGAAGTATACCCCTCCTTCTTTCGACAGCGCGTTTGTTGTGGACGAAGATTAACGGCGCAACAGACTTCGACTTTCAGTTGCAGTTTTGCGGGGGCGCATTTACCCGCCGTACATTGCCGCGGACGGTGCGGACTGGCTGTTGAAGACGCTCTCGTGCTCTGGCTCATCCTGATACGGCGAGCGATATCCCGACCGGGTGGCAGTCGTGCGCGGCAATCGCGGTTAGATGATGGACTCCTCGACTTACTTCGGGGTGGAGCGCCGCGACCGACGCGGCGAGATAGCTTCGTCGATGCCCTAGAACCGCTAAACAGGTGGTAGCTAGCGGGTTCCAGCTGAATCGCGAACGGCCGGCGTTTCCGCCGGCCCGAGAGAGTTCGATTTGGTAGCGCATACGGGATTCGAACCCGTGTTACCGCCGTGAGAGGGCGGCGTCCTGGACCCCTAGACGAATGCGCCGTGTGGGTGGGAGGCGGAAGATACCTGAGGCATCCCCCGCGGTCAACGGCAGTTAACGCGTTCAAATCGACGATATTCCGTCACGGATCGTTCGCGTTCGCGGGGTGGGTGGGCGGCGAGAATGCCCGCATGAAGAGAGTGATGTTCGCGTTCCTGATCGTCGTTGCGGGATCCGCGTTCGCCCAGGCTCCGGAGCACGAAGTGCGGAAGCTGGCGGATGGCGTGTACGCGTTGGTCTGGCTGCCGCAGCCGCATTCGGAGCCGAACTCGCTCATCATCATCAACGACAGCGACGTCGTCGTCGTCGACTCGGGCATGTTGCCATCGAGCGCGCGGGTGGTCGCGAGCGAGATCCAGAAGCTCACGCCGAATCCGGTCCGGTACGTCGTCAACACGCACTGGCATGGCGATCACATTTACGGCAACTTCGTCTATCGCGAGCTCTGGCCGGGCGTCGAATGCATCGCCCATCCGAACACGCGCATCGACGCCGCGGCGCAGGGCTTCGCGAAGATCCCGCAGTACGTGAAGGACAATGCGCAGACGCTCGAGGTGTATCGCAAGATCCTGAAAGACGGAAAGCGTCCCGACGGGTCGATCGTCGATGCCGCCGCGCGTAAGCGGGGCGAGCGCACGTTGTGGATGCTCGAGCACTACGACAAGGAAATCCCGACCGTGAAGACGATGCTGCCGAACGTGCTCGTCGGCGACGCGCTCGTCCTCCACCGCGGTGCGCGCACGATCGAGGTCCGCTACCTCGGCCTCGGCAACACGCGCGGCGATCTCGTTGTCTGGCTGCCGAACGAGAAGATCGTCGCCACCGGCGATCTCGTCGTCTGGCCGACGCCGTACGGTTTCGGGTCGTACTACAAAGACTGGGACGCGACGCTGGAGAAGCTCGCGCAACTCGGCGCGACCACGCTCGTCCTCGGCCACGGCGAGATCCAGCGCGACTTCACCTACGTCCGCACGCTGCAGGCGCTGCTGCGCGACATGGTCTCGCGCGTCGCCGCCGAGGTCGCGAGCGGCGCGTCGCTCGAAGACGTGCAGAAGAATGTGACGCTCGCCGATTGGAAGCAGAAGCTCGCCGGCGACGACATTCCGCGGCAGCGCTCGTTCGATGCCTTCTGGGTCGCGCCCGCGGTCGAGCGCGCGTATCGCCAGGCCAAAGGCGAGCCCGACAGCCAGGAGGTCGTGGTCCGCTGATTGCGCATCCCGTAACCATGCTCGGCACCGAATTGCGATCGCGACGACTCCGGCTCGGCTGCAGCCGCGATCAGGTTGCGCACGCCCTCGGCGTCGACGCGCCGACGATTCAGGCGTGGGAGACGGAAGGCGAGCCGATCGCGTTTCCATCCGCCGTCGAGCAGGTGCTGCGCAAGCTCGAATCGCAGCACGACGTCGAAGACGCGCTGTACGCGCACCTGAACTAACGCGGGATCGCGATGTCCGCGACTTGCGCGTTCGGCAACTTCAGCAATTCGCGAGGATCGAGTCGGGCCTTGCTCGAGCGATTCCCGCCGCCGATGATCACGCGCGGCTGTTCCATCACCTTCTCATCGATGTAAATCGGCATCGACTCCGGCAGTCCCGGGATCGTCACTCCGCCGATCAGCATGCCGGTCAGCGCGGCCGTCTCTTCCGCGGACGCGAACGACAACCGCTTCACGCCGACCAGCTTGCTCAACTTCTTGTTCACGTCGAGCTTCGTGTCGGCGCGCACGAGCGCGGCCACGTGCCGCGGCGGATCGCTCTTCAACACGACCACGATCGCGTTGCAGGCCTCGGTCGCCTCGATGCCGTAATGCGCGCAGAACTGCGCCGTATCGGCGAGCTCGGGCTCGCACGCGAGCACCTCGTACGCGACTCCATATGCATTCAACGTTTCACGAACGCGGTCATCCAAAATGCTCTGATCCGGCATGCATCACGCATTTTAGCGGTCGGAGGATTCTGAACGATGCCAAACGCAATCACGATGTTGAAATCGGACCACGCGCTGGTGAAGCGTCTGCTCCGCGAGCTGGACGGCACCACCGAGCGTGCGATCAAACAGCGCGAGCAGTTGGTGGCGCGAATCGAGCGCGAGATCAAGATGCACTCGCAGCTCGAGGAAGAAGTCTTCTATCCCGCGTTCAAGGCGCGAACCGAGAAAACCGACGCCGAGGACCTCTTCTATGAGGCCGCGGAAGAGCATCACGTCGTGGACATGGTCCTGCCGGCGCTGAAAGCCGCGAATCCGAAGTCGAAGGAGTTCGGGGCGAAGGCGAAAGTGCTGAAGGAACTGATCGAGCATCACATCCGCGAAGAAGAAACGCAGATGTTCGCGAAGGCGCGCTCGCTGTTCAGCGATGAGCAGCTGCGCGAGCTCGGCGATCTGATGCAGGCGCGCAAGGATTCGGTCGAGGCGATGTGGGACAACCCGCTGCTGCGGCCGGTGAAGAAGCTCCAGAGCGTGGCGCACAAGATGCTGCCGACGAAAGTGAAGACCGCGAAGGCGACGGCGATCGCGAAGGCGATGCCGGACGACCTGCGCTCCCGATAGGAGCTCCCGCGGGCCACAGTTTTGCATCTGGCGCCAGCTGAACATGCTTGAACAGGTGATGGAACTGTGGCCCCCGGATCGTTGGGATCGCAATCGCGACTCGTCCACGCAGTTGTTCGATCGCGTGCTGCGCCAGCACCAGCGGCTGTACGACGTGTCGAAGCCGCTGATGCGCGCCGGATATCGCCACGCGCTCGACGTGTGGCAATGGGTGCTGCGGCTGAATCCGAAGGCCTCGCTGACGCTGCAGCTCGCGGCTCTGTTTCACGATGTCGCGCGGCTGCGCACGGCGGTCGATTTGCGGGTCGATTCGTTCGACGATGCGGACGAGAAATGCAGCGCGGACATCGCGCGCGAGGCCCTCGCAGAAGCCGAGGTTCCGGAGGAAGTGCGCAACCGCGTCGCGGAGATCGTGGCCGCGCACGAGCGGCAGTCGAATGACGACGAAGTCGCGCTGCTGAACGACGCCGGCGCGCTCTCGTTCTTCGCGCTGAATTCATCCGCCTACGTCGATGACTTCGGACCGGAGGCGGCGCGGAGCAGGATCGCGGACACCTGGCGCCGCATGCGCGCCTCCGCACGCGCGAAGCTCGAGCAGGTATTCCTGCGTCAGGACGTACGCGCGATGCTGGAGGAGTGAGCGGTCGCGCGTTTGAGCGCCGCCCGCGCGAGCAATCGAGTCGAATCCAGCGTCGGCAGCGGTGAGTTCGCGTCGTTGATGATCAGCGGAATCTCCGTGCAGCTGAGCGCCACCGCGTCGCAGCCCTCTTCGGTTTTCATCCGCTCGATCACGCCCTGAAAGTACCCGACCGCCTCCGGCTTGAAGACGCCGTTCACCAACTCGTCGAAGATGATCCGGTTGATCTCTTCGCGCTCCTCGTCCGTCGGGCGGACGTACCCGGCGGGATAGACGTCGCTCAGCACGAGGTAGCGCGTGCCCGTCAGTCCGATGCGCGCGAACCCGCGGCGCTCCGCCTCCGCGCCGACTTCGCGCGCGATGTGCAGCCACGGCAGCGGCGATTGCGATTCGACGTACGGCATCGCCTGGTGGATCGTGTTGTCGGGGCAGATCAGAAAATCCGCGCCGATCGCGGCCAATTTGTTCGCGGACGAGAGCATCAAATCGCCGACGCCCTTCCAGTCATCGCGGTCGATGCACTTCATGTACTCGGCCAGCGCGTGCGTGTGCATCGAGACTTCGGGATGATCGTGGCGGCCCATGAGCAGGGCCCCTTCGACGCAGAGAGTGCGATAGCAGAGGGCCGCTCCTTCCGCGGAGCAGCCGACGATTCCGACGTGTTGAGTCACGCCGCGATTTTAGCGGGTCAGCGGAATGCTCCATGCGAAACCTTTTGGCACATTGCTTCACCTAATCACCCATGCGCCGCCTCCTCCTCCTCCTCCTTCTCCTCCTCGCGCTTCCGCTCCACGCCGCGCCCTTCGCGAAGGCGATCTTCGCCGGCGGCTGTTTCTGGTGCATGGAGTCGGATTTCGAAAAAGTGCGCGGCGTCGTGAGCGTCGTCTCGGGCTACACGGGCGGGCACGTCGCGAATCCGACGTACGATCAGGTGTCGTCGAGCATGACCGGTCATCGCGAAGCAGTCGAGGTCACGTACGATCCGGCGCAGGTGACGTACGGTCAGCTCGTCGACGTGTTCTGGCGCAACGTCGATCCGCTCGACGACTCCGGACAGTTCTGCGACCGCGGCGAGTCGTACACGGCGGCGATTTTCTGGAGCGGCGCGGAGCAGCGCCGCATCGCGGAGATCTCGCTGCGCAACGTGCAGCAGCGATTCCGTCCCGAGCGGATCGGCGCGAAGGTGCTGCCGGCGAGCGCGTTCTATCGCGCCGAGGAGTACCATCAGGATTACTACAAGAAAAATCCACTCAGGTATCGCTTCTATCGCCGCGGCTGCGGCCGCGATGCGCGTTTGAAGAAGGTGTGGGGACGGTGACGCGATGGCGGACTGGCTCGACCTCGGCACGATCGAGGAGCTCTCGAAGAAGTCGTTGCAGCAAATCAGCGCGGGCCGCACCAAACTGGCCGTGACCTGCGTCGACGGCGCGTTCGGCGTCGTCTCCAGCGTCTGCAATCACGCCGGCGGACCGCTCGGCGAAGGGCGGCTCGAGGGCGAGTATCTCGTCTGCCCGTGGCACAACTGGAAGTTTCACTGCCGCACCGGCAGCGGCGAGCCGGGGTTCGAAGAGGACTGCGTGCCGCGCTACGAGACCAAAATCGAGGGCGGCCGGCTCTTCGTCGATCTCGAAAGCGCGACGAAGCGCAGCAAGAAGCCCCACGCGCCGCATCCGCTCGCGCGTCCGGTCGTGCGCGAGCCCGGCCCGATCCGCGTCGTCGGCATTTCCACGACGGTGATGGATGCCTCGAACCCGCGCTATTCGACCTCGGATGCGCTGCTCGACACGGCCATCTCCCACGCGCGCACGAGCCTGGCCGTCGACGCGAAGCTGATCCAGCTCAACGGCCTGAAGTTCCGCGCCTGCGAGGGCTACTACTCGAAGTCCGCGCAGGCCTGCACGTGGCCGTGCTCGATCACGCAGATGGATCCGGGCGATCAGCTCGACGTCGTCTACGAGGCCATCGTGCATTGGGCGGACGTGATTCTCGTCTCCACGCCGATCCGCTGGGGCAGCGCGAGCTCGCTCTATTACAAGATGGTCGAGCGGATGAACTGCATTCAGAACCAGGTCACGATCCGCGACCGCATCCTGATCAGGAACAAGGTCGCGTCGTTCATCATCACCGGCGGACAGGACAACGTGCAGGCGGTGGCGGGGCAGATGCTCGGCTTCTTCGCCGAGATCGGCTGCGTCTTCCCGCAGTTCCCGTACATCGCGCACTCGCGGGGCTGGTCGGCGGAGGACATGGAGCGCAACATCGCGTTCGTGAAGACGAGCCCCGACCTGCACGAGGCAGCGCGCGAGCTCGTGGCGCGCGCCGTCGACGCGGCGCGGTTCCTCATCACGCATTCGGAAGAAGAGGCGGTCGTCGGCGCGCGGCCGCCGATGATCCGCGCGGGACGCAAAGCCTCGAACATGGATGGATCGAATGAATCTCAGCGACGCACTTCTCCAGCTTCACCACGGACTGCAGGCGGCAGCGGGCGTGGGCCGAACGTTGATCCCGGCGCGGCCGGATGACTCGCACTCGAACTTCGCGTGGTCGGAGCAGCACGGCGCGCTGCTGCAGGAGTGCGTCGACGGCCGCTATCGCGCGGGCCTGCGCCTCTGCGATCTCGCGCTGCTGCTCGTTGACGCGAACGATCGCGTGACCGAGGAGTTCTGCTTGCGCGGGAAAACGCTCGATGATGGATTTCGTTTTTACGAAGAGCGTGTCGGAAAGATGCTCGCGCGGCCGGGCGAAGAGCTGCCCCATCACGCGGTACTCGACGGCGCTTGCTTCAATGCGATGGATGACATGCTGGCGAAGCTCGCCTCGATGTACGGCAGCGCGGCGGCGATCCTCGAGCGCATCCGCGCCAAACATCCGTCGGCGAGTCCGGTGCGCTGCTGGCCGCATCACTTCGACATCGCGACGCTGATCCCGCTTCCTGACAACCGCTCGATCGGACTCGGATTCCTCGGCGGCGACGCGAACATCCCCGAGCCGTATTGGTACGTCTACGCCGTTCCCGCGCCGGAAGCGACGCTGCCGCCGCTGTCCGTGGGCCGGTGGTACGCTGGCGCGTGGGCCGGCGCGGTGCTGACGGGTGAGCACGACGATGTCACGGCGGAACGGTTCCTGGATGAGGCAATCGACGCTCTGAAATGAAGCGCAACTGCACCGCCTTCATCGTCCTCTGGCTCGCGCTCATGGGGGCGTACCTCTATTCGCTGCGCGCGATTCCGGGCACCGGAAAGTACTTTGGCGCGTTCGGGACGGGGACCGCTGTCGTCATCGGACTGATGATGGTTCACGGCGTGCGCTATTCGATTCCCGACTGGCGCGCGCGGCGGCGGCTCGCGCGCGGCGAGCGTCCGCGCGACGGTGATCTCTGCGCGGCGATCGGGCCGGTGCGGGCGTCGTTCGAGTACCTGGCCGCGCCGTTCAGCGGGCGGCCGTGCGTGCTCTACGAGTACACCATCGGCCCGCGCAGCACGGGCGAGGGACGCACGGCGCGCGACTATGCCGGATACGGCATGACCCGCTGCGCGGTGCGCACGCCGTACGGCGAGGTCGCCCTCGGCTCGTTTCCGGTGCTCGAGCATGTGTTCGAGACGAATGCCGATCGCAACGCGGCGGTCGAGTACGTCGCGAAGACGAACTTCGAAGAGGTCGGCGCGATCGCGATGATCAAGTCGATGCTGGCCGCGCATTCGGCCGCGCCGCCGATGAAGCGCGACTGGAAGATCGGCGAGTCGTCGGTGCCGGTCGAGCGTGCCGAAGTGGTGGAGAAGATCATCGCGCCCGGCGACACGATCACGGCGATGGGCCGCTACGTCGCGGCGTCGAATGCGATCGTCAGCGACACGGAGGAGAAGGGATACCTGCGCGTGCGCCGCGGCGGCGATCCGCTGCGCGTGCCCGCGGTTCCGTGGAACGCGATTGGGGGATTTTTTGGCGGGCTCACGATCGTGGTGGTGGCGAATCTGGTGTTCTATCTGCTTTTCACGAGTTCACATCAATGACCGTGCGCCCCCGCACGTGCCCCGCGAGAATCTCCTCCGACAACTCGAAGACGCGCGACAGCGGCTCGGTGCGTGAGAGCGAGGCGAGCTTCGCGGCGTCGATGTCGCTGGCGAGTCGCGCCCAGGCCGCGTTGCGTTTGGCTTTGGACGTGCGCAGCGAGCTGACGCCGAGGAGCGAGACATTGCGGAGGATTAACGGCCAGACCGTGATCGACAGCTCGTGCGAGGCGGCCATGCCGCAGCAGGCGATCGCGCCTTCGTACGCGGTTTGCGCGAAGAGGTTCTCGAGGATCTTGCCGCCGACGGTGTCGACGCCGCCGGCCCAGCGCTCCGATTGCATCGGCGCGCCCGGTTGCTCCAGCTCTTCGCGCGGCACGATCGACGTCGCGCCGAGGTCGCGGAGATAGGGCTCCAGCTCGGGACGGCCCGTCAACGCGGCGACGCGATAGCCGCGTTGCGCGAGCAGCATCACCGCCAGCGAGCCGACGCCGCCGGCTGCGCCGGTGACGACGAGCTCTCGCTCGCCCGGCATCACGCCGGCCTGTTCGAGCGCGAGCACGCACAACATGGCCGTGAATCCCGCGGTGCCGATCTGCATGGCCTGCTCGAACGACAGCGTCTCCGGCAGTTGCACGATCGCATTCGCTTTCACGCGCTGCCGCTGCGAATAGCCGCCCCAATCGAGCTCACCGAGTCCCTGGCCGTGTCCGACCACGCGATCGCCCGGCTTGAACTCGTCGCTCTTCGACTCGACGACCGTGCCGGCGATGTCGATGCCGAGGACCATCGGAAACTTGCGCACGATCTTCCCGCGCCCCGTCACCGCGAGCGCGTCTTTGTAGTTGAGCGACGAATATGCGACGTCGACCAGCACGTCATTCGGCGGCAGGTCGCTGTCTTCGAGCGATTCAATCGCCGTTTTGTAGCCGTCGGTGTCGCGAGCGAGCAGAGCATGGAATGTCATGACGCCGCCCATGATATCTATTGATATCAATGGAATCTCATGAAACTCTCGAGTCTGCCGCAACGAGTGAAGGAATCCCCGTAGCACCCGCCCTCGGTCCCGAAATCGAAAATGCCCGTCTTCCGGTGGAGCGCGCCTCCATCGACCGCCGCGTCATCGTCATCTGCGCGCTGGCCGTCGCACTCGCCATCGCGACGGGTCTCGTCGCGCAGTTGCTCGTCGCGATCATCGCGGTCGTGACGAACGTCTCCTTTTACGGCCGTTTTTCCACGCAGTTCGTTTCGCCCGCGCATCATCAGCTCGGATGGCTCGTGCTGTTCGTGCCGGTGATCGGCGGGGTGATCGTCGGTCTCATGGCGCGCTACGGGTCGAAGGCGATCCGCGGACATGGAATCCCGGAGGCCATGGAGCAGGTGCTGCTGAATGAAAGCCGCATCCCGGCGCGCATCACGTTTCTGAAGCCGCTGTCGGCGGCGATCTCGATCGGCACCGGCGGACCGTTCGGCGCCGAGGGACCGATCATTGCCACCGGCGGCGCGATGGGATCGGTGATCGGCCAGCTGCTGCGCACGACGGCGATGGAGCGGAAGACGCTGCTGGCCGCGGGCGCGGCGGCCGGCATGGCGGCGACGTTCGGCAGTCCGGTGTCGGCGGTGCTGCTGGCGATCGAGCTGCTGCTGTTCGAGTTTCGCGCGCGCTCGCTGGTGCCGGTGGCGCTCGCGGCGGCGGCGGCGACGGCGGTGCGCATCGCCTTCGTCGGCGTGACGCCGGCGTTCGCGATGCCGCGCCTCGGCACGCCGACCGAGTCAGCGCTCGTGGCGTACGTGATCATCGGCGCGCTCGTCGGATTGCTTTCGGTGTACGTCACGCGCGCGGTCTATTGGATCGAAGATCTCTTCGAGCATCTGCCCGTGCATTGGATGTGGTGGCCGGCGATCGGCGGGCTCGCGGTCGGCGCGGTCGGCATCCTCGCGCCGCGCACGCTCGGCGTCGGCTACGACAACATCGACGATCTCGTGTCGGGCCGTCTGATCGGCATGACCGCGCTCGTGCTCTGCGCGCTGAAGTTTCTCTCCTGGTCGATCTCCCTCGGCAGCGGCACGTCCGGCGGCACGCTCGCCCCGCTCTTCACGATCGGCGGCGGCGCGGGCGTCGTCCTCGGCGGCGTGGCCTCCCGGGCGATGCCGCATCACGGCATCGACGTCCGCATCTGCGCGCTCGTCGGCATGGCGGCCATGTTCGCCGGCGCGTCGCGCGCGCTGCTGGCGTCGGTCGTGTTCGCGTTCGAGACCACGTTGCAGCCGCTCGGATTGCTGCCTTTACTCGGCGGTTGCACGGCCGGCTATCTCGTGTCGTCGCTGCTGATGCGGCACACGATCATGACGGAGAAGCTCGCGCGCCGTGGCGTGCGCGTGCCGTCCGAATACGCGGCGGATTATCTCGATCTCGTCAACGTCGCCGATGCGTGCACGAAGGAGGTGGTGAGCGTGCGCGCGGAGGAGCCGATCGCCACGCTGCGCCTGCGCGCTGCCCTGCATCAGGGCTTCCCGGTCGTCGACGCGAAGAACCAGCTCCTCGGCGTGATCACGCGCCGCGACGTGCTCGACCCGTCGAAGCCCGACACCCTGCGCGCCGGCGATCTCGTGAACCGCGCCCCGGCCGTGATCTATCTCGATAACTCGTTGCGGGAAGCCGCGGATCACATGGTGCGCGAAAACGTCGGACGCCTTCCGGTGGTGGAGCGCGCAAATCCGAAGCACGTCGTCGGATTCATCACGCGCAGCGATTTGTTGCGCGCGCACGAGCGAAGGTTGGCGGAGGCGGAGGGGTAGTTACTTCCGCACGGTCTTCGCCAAATACTCCCGAATGTGCGCGTGCGTCGCTGGGTCGCTCCACAGCTCGCGCACGTCGTCGTCGAATTCGTTGGCGTAGTGCTTGGCGCGGCTGACGGTTTTGTCGCGCAGCTGGCGTTTGGTCTGGGCGAAGATCTTCGGGTTGATCGCGGCCAGCTGGCGGGCGATTTCCTCGGCGCGCGCGGGGAGGGCGTCGGTGACTTCGTCGACGAGGCCGAAGCGCAACGCGTCGTCGGGCGAGAGCGTGCGGCCGGTGTAGATCAGCGACTGCAGGTGTTGCGGCGGAACGGCGAAGCGGACGATCTCCAGGATCGCGGCGGGAAACGGGACGCCCACGAGCAGCTCAGGCGCTCCGATTCGGCCGCCGGACATCAGGCGATAGTCGCCGCAGAGCGTCATGATGCAGCCGCCGGCGATGGCGTGGCCGTTCACGGCGACGACGAGCGGCTTCGGGAACGTGAAGAGCTCGAGCACGAAGCGCGAGAGCGCGGGGACGAAGCGCTCGCAGTATTCGCGGCCGCCTTCGGTGAGGCGATAGAGGTCGACGCCGGCGGAGAAGATCGAGCCGGTGCCGGTGAGGATCACCGCCGCTGCGTCGGATTCGCTCGCCTCGGCGACCGCAAGCGCGAGCGCGTCCATCAATTCGATGTCCAGCGCGCTGGCCTTTCCGTGGGCGAGGCGGATGGTGAGAAGGTTGTCGGTGCGTGTCAGCTCAATCATTGCGATGCATTCGTCATCAAGATTCGAAAGAAGCGGATCGCGTCAAAGTACGCGTCGACGGGGATCCGCTCGTTGAGGCCGTGGAATCGCGTGAGGTCCTGTTCCGCGAGGTGCATGGGGACGAAACGATACGTGTTCGCGGTCAGCGATGCGAAGTGGCGCGAGTCGGTGGCGCCGACGACGAGGTACGGCGCGACGACGGCGTCGCGGTACACGCTCGAGATCGAGCGCTGCAGCGTGCGGAACTGCGGCGCGCTCGGATCGGAAACGCCGGACGGATTCTGCGGCATCCGCGATTGCAGCTTCACCGGCTCGCCGCCGACGGCGCTCTTCACGTGCGCCAGCACCGAGTCCGCGGTGTCTCCCGGCAGGATGCGGAAGTTCACGACGGCCTTGGCCTCGGAGGGAATGACGTTGTCTTTCACGCCGCCGTGAATGATCGTCGGCGCGGTGGTCGTGCGCAGCATGGCGTTGAGCGAGTTCGAGCCCTTCGACTGCGCTTTCAACAGCGGCGCGAAGAGCCAGAGGTTCGACATCACGACGCGCTTGCCGAACGGCATTTCCGGCGCGATCCAGCGAAACAGCTCGGCGGTCGCGCCCTGCACGCGCGCGGGAAACGGATTGTTCTGCACGCGATCGACGGCGCTGGCGATGACGCCGACGTTCGTGCGCGGCGGCGGCATCGATGAATGTCCGCCGCTGCCCGAGGCGGCGAGCTCGATGCTGACCGTTCCTTTCTCCGCGATGCCGACGACGGCGACGGGACGCGGCAACCCGAGGGCCGCGCCGTTCATGATCAAGCCGCCCTCGTCGATCACGGCGTCGAGCTT
>DATFHJ010000262.1:0-6589 GCA_035248585.1 Thermoanaerobaculia bacterium | reverse complement strand
AAAAAGTGGCGCAGGACAATATTTCACGCCGCGGCCGGTGGTACGCGCGATTGTCGAATGCGTGCAGCCACAACCCGGTGAAGTCATATATGACCCGGCCTGCGGAACCGCCGGATTTCTCGTCGCCGCTCACCAATACGTCGTGAAGAATTTCCATCTCACGGCACGACAACAAGAGCACCTCCGTCTCTCTGCGATTCGTGGGACGGAGCTCGTTGACGCGGTCGCGCGCCTGGCAGCGATGAATTTGTCACTTCACGGTGTGGGACCAGAGGAGGAAGCTGGCGACCTCCCGATCCGCACAGAGGACAGTCTAGCGGCTCCCGCCATCCAATCGTGCGACGTGGTACTCACGAATCCTCCCTTCGGCAAGAAGGCGAGTTTCACTGTCACCAGCGACGACGATCGGTCGGACGCCGGGCTAACTATCCGCCGTCGCGATTTTCGCACGACGACATCAAATAAACAGTTGAACTTTATGCAGCATGTGATGACGAGCCTGCGGCCGGGCGGGCGAGCCGCGGTGGTCGTGCCCGACAACGTGTTGTTTGAAGGCGGTGCCGGCGAGTCAATCCGCCGGTGGCTACTGAATGAGTTTGTGCTTCACACGATTTTGAGGCTTCCGCCGGGCATCTTTTATGCGCAAGGCGTCAAAGCAAACGTGGTTTTCTTCGATTCGCCAGCTTCAGCAAAGACGCGCGGTAAGTTGTGGATTTACGATCTGCGAACCGACTTTCGAGTCACGTTGAGAAACAATCCGCTCGACGAAACGCATCTCCGTGAATTCGTTACGTGCTACGGCGGCAGGGAACGCGAAGGACGAACCGAGTCGCCGGATCGCTTGCGTTGGAAATCGTTCGATCCTGAGGAGATCGCAGGTACTGATAAATGCAACTTGGATGTCTTTTGGCTTCAGGCGGCAGAGACAATCCCCGCGAGCACGGCGACACCGGGCGAAATCGCGAGCGAGATCGTGAAAGATCTTCAAATCGCCCTGTCAGCCATAAAAGGGATTGCTGACGAACTTCACGCGCGTGGCAGTTGATAGTCCACCGTAGCGCTCGATCCCGCTATCCTACTCCTCCTCCCTCAAAACTTCGTACCAGAACTCGAAGCCTTTCTGCCTGTAGTAGCCGCGCTCCGGATGGCGGCCGATGCCGAAGCGGTCACCATGCTCGAGCCACGATGCGCGGTAGAGGCCGATCGTCGTGCCGGTGACTTCGCGAAGTACTTCCGCGGCGAAGTTGCCCACCGTCGCGGCCGCGCCGACCGCTGCGGCGATCGCCGCCGCCTGCGGCGCCGCAACCGCGAGGCCGAGCAACGCCGCGGACGCGGTCTGGAATTCGTTGGAACCAAGCCGTTTGACGACCAGCTCGCGGAGGTCTTCGCTGTCTTTGCGGTCGCGCGATAGCATGATCGACAGGTCGAGAAAGTGCTTCGGCTTCCCGTAGAAAAATACCAGTCCTTTGTCCTCGATCGGTAGACGTTCGGCGTCGTGCACGTCCGCGAAGCGGAACGTCGACGGATGATAGAAACCTGCAGTGTCACTGGCGGACGCGCCGTTGACCACGATCGCGTCGAGACGGAGGTCCGCAGCGCCGAACCACTTCTTCGTGTCGTGCACGAAGACATCGTTGAGGCGAAGAGCAATCGACGCCGGTTCGGCCTCGCGCACCGAGCTCTCATAGCGGCGTCCCGACAACGCATCGGCGTCCTTCGCCAGCGGACTGATGCCGCTCGTCTCCTCGATCAACCATTCCATGTCGCATCCTCCCCCTTAGGAGAGACGAAACGCGGCGAAACCCTACCCTACCCCTGCCGTGGGAGGGACGATCGATGGAACGCCCGCCGGGCGTGTGGAAGCAGTTGAGGTAAACTCCCTAACGTCTCTCCCAAAGCAATGAACCTCACGGCCGACGAACGGAACCGGTTGTTCGATGCGATCGTAGAGTCGTACTCTATCGCCGAGCTGCGGCGTCTCCTGCTGCTGCGCATCGACCACCCCGTAGGCCAGACGCTGCAGCGCGTTTCCGGAGCCGACACGCTCGATGACGTCGTCGTCGACATTTTCGAGCACAGCAAGCGCCACGGCTGGTTCGATCAGCTGATCATCGCGTTGCGCGAGTCGCGGCCGCAGGTGCAGTTCTTCCGCGACTTGTCCGCGCGCATTGTCCCGCCGGCAATCGATCGCGGCGAGGGACGGCACCTCCAACAGGAGATCTCGAAACAGATTCCGGCACTGAAGCCGGTGCATTGGCGCGCGGTCGGCGAAGCCACGGAGCGGCGCGTCTGCCTAATCGATATCACGACTAAAGACGGCTACGTAATCGACGGCACCGGCTTCCTCGTCGCCGCCGACCTGATCCTCACCGCCCGCCACGTCATCGCGCCCGCGATCGCCGACGACGGCAAGGCAGCACGCGCCGCTCTCGAGAACGTGGAGATTTGGTTCGATCGCAAACATCTGGAAGACGGCACGACCCTCAGCACAGGCACGCGATTCCGTTTGCACAATCAGGACTGGCACATCGCCTCGGACGTCGACCTCGATTACGCACTTCTCCGGCTCGACGCTGCAGCCGGCAATCTCCCGCTCGGTCTGAAGCGCATTGAGGAAGGAGCCCCACGACGTTGCTGGATTGAGCTGCCGCAGCCACCGGTGAATATCCAGCCCGACATGCCGCTGATCATTCCGCAACACGCCGAGGGAGAGCCGTTGACGCTGGCGATGGAGACGCAGTCCGTGATCGGATTGCCGGACGGCCCGCGCGTCGTCCACACGACGAACACTGACTACGGCGCCTCGGGCGCGCCATGTTTCGACCTTAGCTGGAACCTCGTGGCGATGCATGTCGCCGCGCTCGATCACCCGAAGGCAAATGAAGCTGTGGCCATCACGGCAATCGTCGACTCGCTGCGCGACAAGGGCATTGCGGGGATCGGTCTGCCGTGCTGACCCTGACCCCAAAGCAGCGCGAGAAGTTGATGGAGCTCATCCCTCAGCTCTTTAACAACGACGATCTGGCCATCGTGCTCTACAAGCTTGGACTGACCTTGGAGCGGATCGCGGGAGACAGACAGATTCTCGACACTGCGGTGCGCAAGGTTCTGGAAGATGCGGAGAAGAAAGGCAAGCTCCGCACGCTGCTCGACAAGCTCGCGGCCGAACGGAAGGATGTCGTCGAACTGCAGGTGGTGGCGCAGGAGATCGACCTCGCGGAGCGCATCCCCGACTTCCGCGAAGCAGCACTGGAGCTCTACACAGTTCTGACGGACGAGAAAGTGCCCGACGATCTCGTGATTCGGGCGTTTAACGTGACCGCTCCCCCGCTGATCCAACGCCAAGTCGACCCGCGCACGACTTCCGACTTCAAGAACGCAGTCGTAATGTGGCTGGCTTGGCAAACCGATCGATCGCCGCTCCTTCAGTTCGCACAGCTCGTGAAGAACTGGCTGGACTACAAACAATTCGGCGCCGCCGTGGAAAAGCTGACGGTCTGGATCACCACTGCTATGACGCGGCTCGGCATAACGGAAAAGCAGAAGCGGGATCTTGATGCCGCGACCGCAGCGGAGCTGAAGCGCCGCGACGAACAGCGTCTGCACCTCCTCGTGTCCGTCCGGCAGCGCCAAGAGGACGAGTACGAGCTCAGCGCTTGGACGATGTGGGTAGATTCCATCACCGGAAAATCACAGCGATCGATTCCGCATCCGGGTGCCGTCTGCAAACGCAACGAGATCGAGCGCGAGATCGTGAAGACCGTGTGGCAGGCGGCGAACGATCTCTTCAAAGACTCTCCCACGCCGACGCTCGAGCTCTTCCTGCCGGTCCATCTCCTGACGATCGATCCCGATCGCTGGGACCTTGGCGACGCGGATCTGCCGGAGATGCTCGGCTCGCGCTTCTCGCTGCTGCTGCGATCGTGGGAGCGCTCGTACGCGACCGCGCCCAAATACATCAGGACACGCGCCGACTGGCATGAGCGCTGGAAGCAGCGGCACAACCGGCAGACAACTGCGGTCCGATTCGATGCCGGGCCCGATCCTGGAGGCTATTCGCAGCGCACGCGCGCGGAAAAAATCGCCTTCGTCGCGCTGACGTTTCCACCCGAGGACACAACGGTGCGGCTGGTGGTGATGAGCGGAACGCCGTTGGCGATCTGGATCCGCTGCGAGATTCCCGAGCATCGCCACGACGTCGAGCTGTTCTTCGACGAGATCGTGGCGAAACACTGCGAAGACTTCCGCGAGCGCATCTTCGATGCGCGCCTTCGCGCCGCCGCGGGTGATTACCGCAACCACCTGAATCTCCTCTGGGACGACCCGGAGCGGCAGCCGCCGGACTCGATCGAGAACGCCATGATGATGGAGTGACGACGCCATGACTTCCCCCACGACACCCAACAACTCCTGGCATCTTTTCAAGGGAGACGGAAAGCAGCATTCGATCTCGAAGTTCCCTGCCGCGCCTCCGTGGCGGCGATTCCCCGGCGCGAAGGACGTCACGCCGCTTGACCGCAAGCTCCAGGCCGCGACGAAGCGCGTCGACTTTCAGTTCGACGAGCCCGAGATCGCGCTGGTCAACGCGGCGATTTACCTCCGCCGCCCGCTCCTCGTCACCGGAAAGCCGGGTATCGGCAAATCGACGCTCGTGCATTCGATCGCTTACGAGCTCGACCTCGGCCCTGTGTTGACGTGGCCGATCAACACGCGCTCGACGCTGGAAGAAGGCCTCTGGCGCTACGATGCGATTGGCCGCCTGCAGGAGGAGAAGGGGAAGGGCGCATCCGCCGAGACGCTCGGCCGCTACGTGAGGCTCGGCCCGCTCGGCACCGCGTTTCTTCCGTCCAAAAAGCCACGCGTGCTCCTCATCGACGAGATCGACAAGAGCGACATCGACCTTCCGAACGATCTGCTGAACATCTTCGAGGATGGCTGGTTCGACATCCCTGTGCTCTCCCGTGCTACCTGGAAAGAGATCAATGTCCGCGCATACGACGGCGAAGACGAGATCACCATCGAGAAAGGTCACGTGCAGGCGATCGAGTTCCCGATCGTCGTCATGACCAGCAACGGCGAGCGCGATTTCCCGCAGCCGTTCCAGCGCCGCTGCATCCGTCTCGACATGAAGATGCCGGACGAGAACAAGCTGAAGAGGATCATCGCCGCGCATCTCAAGTTCACAGTGCAGGACAAGACGCTCGAGCATGCGCTAGTGAAGGAATTCGTCGACCGCGCGCAACGCGGTGATCTCGCGACTGATCAGCTGATGAACGCCATCTACCTGACAACGGAGCACAGCATCGAGCTCGGCGCGCTCAAGGACGTGCTGCTACAGAAGCTCGAATAGACCTCGATGGAAGACGAAGGGCTAAAGGACATCCTGAAGCGCGTCCGCGAGCAGTCGCGGATCGCCGACCTCACGACGCGCGAGGTCTTGGACATCCTCTGGCTCGCGAACACGTTCGGACCCGCTCTCGCACCCGTGCCCACGCCACCGCTTCCGACCCCGCCGCCCGAACCCGCGAAGCCGGCGCCGCCCACGACGCCGGCCACGATTCCCCCGCCGACCCAACCGGCGCAGCCACCGTCGCCTGACGTCCAAAAGAAGCCGGGACCGAAAGAGGCGAAAGTGTTCCCGGCCGCAGACGGGCCATCCAGCGATGTGAAGAGCGGCATCTCGACCCTGCCGCTGCGCGCTCCCGGCACGGCAGCGCTGCTCGGATCGTTTCGCGTCGCACGCGCGCTGCGTCCGCTGATGCGGCGCGTGCCGTCGCGCACGGTCAAGGTGATGGACGAGGTCGCGACGGCGGAGCGGATCGCGGAGCTGGATCTCTACGAGCCGGTGCGCAAGCCTGCACTGACGCGCTGGCTGAATCTCGCGCTGGTAATCGATCGCGGCGGCTCGATGCGCGTCTGGTCGACGGCGGTCCGGGAGCTGCGCGCCGTGTTCGAGCGCCATCGCGCGTTCCGCACGGTCCGCAGTTGGAACATCGCCGACGAGCTGCAGGACGGCAGGCAAATGCTGACTGTTCGCCATTGGACAAAGCAGGGACGCGCCGTGCGGCCGCGCGAGCTCGTCGATCCGTCCGGCAGACAACTAGTCGTCATCGTCACAGACTGCGTTTCGAACGCATGGTCCGACGGGCGGATGGCACAACTCATCGCGCAATGGAGCACGCACGGACCGGTGGGACTGCTGCAGATGCTCCCGGAAAAACTCTGGACACGCACCGCACTGCGGTACGCCGAGTCCGCGACGTTGCGCGCAACTGCTCCCGGCGTTCCGAATGCTGCGCTACTCGCCGCGACAGGCGAGCCACCCGATCCGAGCGATGAGGAAGACGACCTGCCGAAGACGGTGAAGGTCCCGGTGGCGGCGCTAGTGATCGATCAGTTGCAGTCGTGGGCCAATCTCATCGCCGCGCGCGGCGGAGCGTCGACGAAGGGATACCTTCTCCGCACTGAGGTGCCGCTCGCGGAGATCGAGCGTCTAGCGGAGCGGCGCAGCACCGTACGCAACAGCAGCGCGGCGGAGCGGAAGGAGTTCTTCGACGGCATCGCGAGCTACGAGGCGCGTCGCCTCGCA
>DATFHJ010000261.1:0-2519 GCA_035248585.1 Thermoanaerobaculia bacterium | reverse complement strand
TCTCCGCGGCCTCGGCGAACGATCTGCCGCGCCTCCTCGAGCTCGACGAAAAACTCCGGGAGTTCTATCGCACGGCGACGGAGCAGGATTACTGGGAAGCCGCCGAAAACAGCAACGGCGACTGGCGCGACGGCGCGCATCCGCAGCACGCTCAGTTGCTCGAGCTCATCGACCCGAATGCGCGGGTCGCCGACTTCGGCTGCGGCAGCGCGCACGCCGCGGCGCAACTCGGAAATCCCCGGCGCTACACCGGCATCGACTGGGGCGAACGCCAGCTCGAACGGAACCGGCAGCGATTTCCCGACGCGTCGTTTCACCACTCGTCGCTCTACCGGACGCCACTGCCGGACGGAGAATTCGACATCGCCATGTCGCTCTTCGTGCTCGAGCACACCGTCTTCCCGACACGGCTCCTCGACGAAATGATGCGCGTCGTCAAGCCCGGCGGACGCGTGATCATCCTCTGCCCGCAGATGCGGCCGCACGTGATGAACTCGATGTGGGCCGGGACCTCCGCGATGCAGAGCTTCTGGGAAAAGATCCGCAAGCGGCGTTTCTTCGACGCGGCGTGGCACGCCATCGAACTGCGACTGCTCTTTCCGATCTTCTGCCGGCTGTCCGACCGCCTCGGCGGCCGGTTTCTCATTTATCCGAAGCCGCGCTGTTTCTATGCGCCGTACAGCTCCGACACCGACGCCGTGTATTGGGCCGATGAGCGCGAAGTGCGCGACGATCTCGCGGCGAAAGGGTGCACGCTGCAGTCGCCGCCCAACGCCGGCGTCGTCTTCGTGATCGCGCAAAAACCATGACCGTCGTTTTTCTCTGCGGCCCGGACGAGATCGACAAAGAGCGACGCGGCTACGCGCGCGCCTTCGAGCGCGTCGCTCCGCTGCAGTTCATCGCGCCGGGCGAGCATTGGCGCGAGCAGTTGCCCAAGGACGCGATGCTCGTGCTCAACCCCGACGGCAAGGCATGGCTGCCGCGCGGCATCGAGCGCGTCGATGCGCCGACCGCGGTGTTTCACATCGACACGTACGTCGCCACCGAGCGGCGCATCCGCTGGTCGCGCATGTACGACTACGCGTTCGTCTTTCATCCCGGGTTCGAGGAGCGGTTCGCCGCGGCCGGAGTTCCCGGCGCGCGGCTTCTGCCGCACGCGGCGGAGCGCGATCTGTTCGAGCAACCGGAGCTGGAGCGCCGTTTTGAAGTCGGCTGGGTCGGCCGCGCGGGCCGCTCGATCTACTCCGAGCGCGACCGCATTCTCGCGGCGCTCGCGGCAAACTTCCGCACGAACGACGTCGCGCGCTACTACACGCCGGAGGAAATGGCGGAGGTGTACCAGGCCTCGAAGATCGTCGTGAACGTGAGCCGCGACGACTACCCGCGGGACGCAAACATGCGCTGCTTCGAAGCGATGGCCGGCGGCGCGCTGCTGCTGACGCGGACGCCGACGGAGCTGACGAAGCTCGGCTTCCAGGAGGAGGTGCATTTCGCGACCTATCGCGGCGCGGAGGACGTCGTCGGCATCGCCGCGGACTGGCTCCGCCGCGAGGACGAGCGAAGCGAAGTCGCCGCGCGGGCGCGGGCGCTCGTGCTGCGCGAGCACACGTATGATGCGCGCGTGGCCACGATCCTCGACGCGATCCGCGGCGGCACGCGCGCACCGGCGCGCTCCTGGTCTCCGGCGAGAGTCGAAGCGCTGCATCTCGACTATCACGTCGAATACGGCGACACCGCTCCGGCGCTGGCCGCGTTCCGCTCGCTGGCGAAACAGTCGCCGCGAATCGCCGCCTCGGAGTCGTGGCGCCTGCTCCGCCTCGCCGGCAAGCGGCTCAAGCGCAGACTCGGGCGATGAGGATCCTCTTCCTGGCCGACGTCCTGCCGGATCCCAATCGCGGCGCCGCGGGCACCGAGGTGCAGACGATCCGCGCGCTTCGCCTCCTCGGGCATACCGTCGATGAAGTGTGGTCCGATGAGCTGGGACGCCGCATCGCGCACGGCAATCTCCATCTGCTCCTCGAGCTGCCGCGCGCGTACGAGCGCGCCGCGGTTCGGAAACTGCGCGAGGCGCGCTACGACGTCGTCCACGCCAACCAGCCGCACGGCTATCGCGCCGCCCGCGCGGTGCACCGCCTCTCGCCGTCCACGATCTTCATCCATCGCTCGCACGGCATCGAGCTCAACGTCGAGGAGACGTTGCGGCCGTGGCGCGAGCGATACGGCGGCGATGCGCGCGGCGGCGGCCGCAGGCTCGCCTCGCGCGCCATCGCGGCGCTCCTGGCACGGCATTCCCACGCCATCGCCGCCGTGGCGGATGGGCATGTCGTTTCCTCGACCCTCGACGCCCGCTTTCTGCACGAGCGGCTGCATGTGCCGCCGGAGAAGATCGCGGTGATCGCCCAGGCCGCGCCCGATGCGTACGTGCAAACGGAAGCACCGCCGATGACGGGCGAGCGGCTCCAGCGCGTGCTGCACGTGGCGCAGTTCGCGTTTTTCAAGGCGCCGATGATCACGGCCGA
>DATFHJ010000260.1:0-2342 GCA_035248585.1 Thermoanaerobaculia bacterium | reverse complement strand
GATGTCACGTGACCGGAATGTACGCAACGTTCAGCTTGCGCTCGTTCTCCGGAAGGCGATCGTTGAGCAGCACCTTCCAGTCGACGTTCATCGCCATGTGCGCGGCCGTGATCACGACCACCCACGCGGCGACGCCGAGGGCGATCTTGCGTTGCGGCGTCATCGTTTCCACCTCCCTTCCAATGGAGCGGCGGGCTTTAGCCCGCCGAATTCGTTCCGGCGGGCTAAAGCCCGCCGCTCCAGGCTTCGAACTTCAGTTCCACGCGATGAATCAACGTGTCGAGCAGCAAGCCGATCACGCCGATCATCAGCATTCCGGCGATCACGAGGTCGTAGCGCTTGCCGGCGTTGCGCGCGTCGATGATGAGATATCCGAGGCCGGAGTCAACGGCGATCATCTCCGCCGCGACGAGGACCAGCCAGGCCACGCCGAAGGCGATGCGCAGTCCGACCACGATGCGCGGGAGCACGGCGGGAAAGATGACGCGCGTGAGCAGCGCGGGCGTCGAGAGGCCGAAGTTGCGGCCGGCCTGCACGAACATCGGCGGGACGTTGCGCACGCCGTTCACCGTCGCGACGACGATCGGGAAGAACGAGGCGAGAAAGATGAGAAAGATCGGCGCGAGGTTGCTGACGCCGAACCAGATCACGGCGAGCGGCATCCACGCCAGCGGCGAGATGGGCCGCAGCATTTGAATGAGCGGGTTGAACGCGCGCGCGAGCGACGCCCACCAGCCGAGGATCAGACCGATCGGAACGCCGAGGAGCGCGGCGGCGGCGTAGCCTGCGGCGACGCGGAACAGTGAGTCGCCGATGTAACGCCAGAGCAGGCCTTGCCGCACGAGCGCGCTCATGCCGTTCGCGACGTCGTTCGGCGAGGGGAAGATCTTCGTGCCGGTCGCCTGCACGGCGAACGCCCACAGGACAATGAGGATCGCGGCGACGACGAGCGGCAGGACGATTTTCATATCTGATGCGCCAGTCCGATCTCGGCGAAGATCTGATCGCGGAGAGCGATGTAGCGCGGGTCGCTGAGATCGCGCGGATGAGGGATGTCGACGTTCACGACGCGCTGCACGCGTCCGGGCCGCGCCGAAAGCACGACCACGCGGTCGGCGAGCTGCACCGATTCTTCGATGTCATGCGTGACGAAGAGGATCGTCTTCCGCTCCGCCTGCCAGATGCGGAGTAGCTCGCGGCGCATCTGCAGCCGCGTGATCGAGTCGAGCGCACCGAACGGCTCGTCGAGATAGAGGACGTCGGGGTTCACCGCCAGCGCGCGCGCCACTTCGAGACGCTGCTTCATGCCGCCGGAAAGCTCGCGGGGATAGGCCTGTTCGAATCCCTTCAAGCCGACGAGCTGCACGTAGTGCTTGATGCGCTCGCGCTTCTCACTCTCGGTTTGGCGGAACAAGCCGAAGCCGATGTTGCCCTCGACGGTGAGCCACGGGAACACGCCGCGCTCCTGGAAGACGAAGATGCGTCGCGCGTCGGGGCCGTCGACCGCTTCGCCGTCGATCGCGACGCTGCCGGCGGTCGGCTTCAGGAAGCCGGCGATGATGTTCAGGAGCGTCGATTTGCCGCAGCCGGAGGGCCCGAGGATGCAGACGAACTCGCCCGCGGCCACGTCGAGCTCGATGTCTTCGAGGACGTGCACGTTGGCGAAGCGCATCGAGACGTGATCGACATGGACCTTCATTTCAAAACGTAGACGAACCACGGCGCGACGCTGGTCTCGCTCACCCACTCGAACGGATCGCTGTCGCGGCCGAGCGGATGATAGTCCGCAACGAGCTCGAGTCCCGCGGCTTCGAACGATCGCTTGTAATCCTCATCGAACCAGATGACGTCGACGACGGGCCGCGAGTCGGCGACGTCGGTCATGATGATGTGCACGGTCTCGCCGCTTTTCGCGTCGCAGTTTTCGGGAAAGTCTTTCGTCGTGAAGGAGACCCACTCGTGCCAGTAGATCTCGGCCGCCGATCCGAGGAGGATGACCCGGCCGCCGTCACTCAGACGCTGTCCCATTTGGCGCAGCAGGCTCGCGCGATAGCCGGCGCCCGGGATGTTGTCGAATGGAAACGCGGCCAGGATGAGATCGAATTTTTTCTCACCGAGCTCCGCCCAGTCCGCGATGTACGTTCCGCCGGCATCGGCGAGCCTCGCCTGCTCCAGCATGCTCGCCGAGACGTCGATGCCGGTGGTGTCGAATCCGAGGCTCTTCAGGAATCGCGTGGAGCGTCCCGCGCCGCAGCCGAAATCGAGCGCGCGGTTCCCCTGGACATGCTCGGCGATGATCTCCGGCAAGTCCCGAAACGCCAGCCAGTACGTGCCGGGGAATT
>DATFHJ010000259.1:0-3931 GCA_035248585.1 Thermoanaerobaculia bacterium | reverse complement strand
CCTCGGCGCGTCGTTCGAGTCGCAGGGCAATCTCATCTTCCTCTTCGGCGACACCATCGGGCCGGCGTCCGAGGATTACTTCGCGGCGGACACGATCGCCTCGAGCACGAGCACCGATCCGCAAGCGCTGTTCGTCGACTTCTTCACGAAGACCGACGGCACACCGTACTTTGTCCGCGTCCCGGGCGTGCGCATGGGCGCGGCGGAAGTTCCGAACGCCGGCATCCGCCTCGACAGCGGCACGTACATCGTCTGCGAGTCCGGCAAGGACCGGAACCTTCCCAAGCCGAACATCAACAGCTACTCGGTCCTCACGCGATTCGACGAGACGCGGCGGACGTTCACCGTGCTGCGCACGCTTTCCTCGATGCCGAACGGACACTTCATCATCCCGTCGCTGCACGCGTCCGGCAGCGACGTGCTGATGTTCGGCCTCGGCGATTACCGCGCGAGCAACGTCTATCTCGCGACCGTTCCGGCGAGCACATTCGACAGCGGGCAAGGGACGCGCTACTTCGCGGGACTCGTGAACGGCCAGCCCGCGTGGAGCTCTTCGGAGTCGGCCGCCGTGCCGGTCGTCGTCGATGACCCGGTCGAGCCGTCGATCGGCAACGTCTCCGTCACCTGGTCGAACGACTTGGCGCTCTGGCTGATGACGTATGACAGCGGCGGCCGCATTTACTTCTCCTACGCCACGCAGCCGTGGGGACCGTGGAGCAGGTCGCAAGTGATCTTCGACGCGAACCGCGACGGCGCGTACGGCTCATTCATCCACGATCCGCGCGTCGTTCCCGACCCACCCGGCGACGGCCTCAACGGCCCCACGATCGGCGGCAACAATCCCTACACCACCCCCGGCGCCTCCTACGCGCCGTACATGATCGAGCGCTTCACGACGGTGAGCGCGAACAAGCTCTCGATCTACTACACGCTGTCGACGTGGAACCCGTACACGGTGGTGGAGATGCGCTCGGACTTCACGATCGGGCAGACGCCGGCGCGGAGGCGCGCGGCGCGGCACTAATCCGTGTACACGTCGTCGACGACGCCGACGACCACCGACCGCACCGGCCCGTCTTTCGAGTCGAGCACCTGGCGTGCGCCGTTGCCTTCGTCGAGGACGAGGACTCGTTCGTCGGAGCCGGCGCCGACGGAGTCGACGGCGATGAGGTAGCTGCCGTCCTCTTTCTCGATGACGAGGAGGCGTTTGCCTTCGTAGAAACGATGCTTGATCGTTCCGTACATCTCGCCGATGACGCGCCCGAGGATCATGCGGTGATGTGCACTCCGTCGACGATGGCAATGATGGCGTGGTCCACGGGGACGAACGTCTGATCGAGCGCCATCGCCGCCTCGCGGCCGCCCTCGTAGGAGATCAGCTCCCCCACTCCGGCCATGCGTGTGGCGTCGGCGGCGACGATGGCTTTGCCCTTCGGCTGCAGCTTCTTGTCGAGCGGCTGGACGATCAGCAGCGGCACGCCTTCGAGACCGGGTGTGATGATGCACGCCACGACCTGACCGATGACGCGGCCTAACAGCATCAGCCGATCTCCCCGTCGAGCTCGAGGAGCGGCGCGGCGTCGAAGCGCGTCGTCGACACGATCTCGCGCTCGACCACTTCGTGCGGCGCGGCGATGAGGCGATGCGAGAAACCGCGCGGCGCGCCGTTGCGGACCGTGCCGCCCGCGGCGAGCTCGGAGGCCGCTTCGATCTCATGCAGCGAGCCGGCGAGAAAGGCGATCCCTTTTCCCGAAAGGCCGCTGTCGGAGAGGCGCAGCTCGATCAGGTCGACGGCCGTGCCTTTTAGCGCGGCCTCCACCGCGCGCACGATCGACGCGGCGGTTTCAGTTTCGATGATCAGCAAGGATCCGGTCGATTTCTCCCGCGCGCCGAACACGGCGTTGAAGAGCGACGGGTGCACGTCGGCAAGAAGCGTGTGATCGATGATCGAGCGGCCGACCGTGGCCAGCGCCTCTTCGAGCGACTCCACCGTTGACGCCGTGGATCCGCCGAAGACGACGAGATAGCGGCCGCGCGACACCGTGCCGGCGCGCACGAACGCGATTGGTGCCTTCTTCAGAATCGCGTCGACCGACCACACTCCCGCCGGAATGTCTTCAAAGTCGAGCACTGCCAGCGCCGAGGTTTTTTTCATTTAGGTTCGTTCAGTTTATCCCGCGCGTAGTGTGGAGCGGCGGGCTTTAGCCCGCCGGTTGTTTCGGCGGGCTGAAGCCCGCCGCTCCACGTAAACCATCAGGTGATCCGGAAATGGCCGACGACCACGCAGCGGCGCCAGCGGGAAAAGGAATGTGGTCCGGTCATGCCGTCGCCGGTGGGGCTGGCGATCGTGAACGAGCAGTAGCCCTCGCCGTCCAGGCCGAGGCCGGCCTGCGAGCGCCCATTCTTCACGAAGATCGAGCAGTCGCACAGCTTGGCCATGCGCGAGAGGTTGTCCATGTTCTTCGAATGCATCACGGCGGTGTGCTTGTTGCCGCCTTCCGCCTCGAGCGCCAGATCGATGGCCCGATTCGCGTTCGCCACGCGCGTCACCGGCATCACCGGCATCATCTGCTCGGTCCAGATCAGCGGATGGTTCTCGTCGACTTCGACCACGATCGAGCGCACCGAGTCGGCGACCGTCATCCCCATCTTCGCGAGAATCACCGACGCGTTCTTGCCGACGAGATTCTTGTCGATCTTCGCGCGCGTACGCGGCCCGCGCATCTCTTCGAAGACGACCTTCTCGAGCTGCGTGAGCTTCTCTTTCGGCAATACGACGGCGAGGCCGGTCTGGGCCATCGCGCCTAACAGCGCATCGGCGACGGAGGCCACGACGATCGTTTCCTTCTCATCCGTGCAGATGATGTTGTTGTCGGTCGACGACCCCATGATGATGTCGTGGGCGGCCTTGCCGATGTCCGCCGTCTCGTCGACGACGACCGGCGGATTGCCGGGGCCCGCGCAGATGGCGCGCTTGCCGCTGCCCATGGCCACGCGCACGACTTCCCCGCCGCCGGTGACGACGACGAGGCGCACGCCGGGATGCTTCATCAGCTCCTGCGCCGACTCGATGGTCGGGTTGGCGATGCCGGTGATGACGTTCGGCGGTCCGCCGTTGGCGATGATGGCCTTGTTGAGCAACGCGATCGTCTGCATGCAGCAGTTCTTCGCGTACGGGTGAACGTTGTAGACGACGCTGTTCCCAGCGGCGAGCATGCCGATGGAGTTGCAGATGATGGTCGACGTCGGATTCGTGACCGGCGTGATCGCGCCGATGACGCCGAACGGCGCGGGCTCGGTGAGCGTGAGGCCGTTGTCGCCCGTGACCGCGCCGGCGACGAGGTCTTCCATCCCCGGCGTGCGCTCGGTGACGAGCTTGTTCTTCATCACCTTGTCTTCGTAGCGTCCGAACCCCGTCTCCTCGTGTGCGGCTTTGGCGAGCATGTCGCCGTTCTCGCGCATCGTCTCGCGCATGGCCTCGAGGATCTGCTTGCGGATCTCGATGCGCAGCGCGGCGAACTGCACCTGCGCGGCCTTCGCGGCGGTGACGGCTTCGCTCACGGTGTTGAAGACGCCGAGGGACGAGTCGTACGTCGGCATCACCATCTGCGGAAACATCGGTGATCCGCCGGCGGGCTGAGAGCCCGCCGCTCCACTGCGGATGTCGGTTGCGATCCGCCGTGCGATTTCGTCGATTTCCTGATCGGTGAGGCGCGTGGCCATCAATCACCTCACTTTTTGTATTTCTCGCAATCGCCGATGCACCAGCTGTCGACGATGGCCAGGATCACCGAGTCGATCGGCCGTTTGTCGGTGACGTTGGTCTGGCGCGCGGAGCTGCCGGCGGCGATCAGGACGATCTCGTCCGGACCGGCGCCGACGGCGTCGGCCGACACCAGCGCCGTTCCCGTCTCCTTCCCCTCTTCATCGA
>DATFHJ010000258.1:0-33278 GCA_035248585.1 Thermoanaerobaculia bacterium | reverse complement strand
GCCCGATCAGACGCCCGAGCAGGCGGCCTCGAATCACTCGCCGCTCTTCTACGTCGACGAGCGCGGGCTGTTGTTAGGCGTGCGCGCGCTGGCGCACGTCGCGGTGGATTATTTATCGATGCGCTAACGCGGGATCATCTGCTTCAAACGCGTGAAGTAGTCCGAGCCCGAGAGCCACTGCCCGCCGTCGATGATGAGGTTCTCGCCGGTGATGTACGACGCGTAGTCGCTGAGCAGATACGTCGCCGCGTTCGCGACTTCTTCGAGCGTGCCGAAGCGGCGGAGCGGAATGGTCTTGCGAATGCCTTCGACGATGTTCGGGTCGGGGAACAGCCGCTGCGCCGCGCCCGGCGTGTCGATCGGCCCCGGCGTGATGCAGTTGACGCGGATCTTGTGGCGCGCCCATTCGACCGCCAGCGTATTGGCCATGACCAGCACCCCGGCCTTCGCCGACGCCGAGTGAATCACGCCCGGCCCGGCGTTCCAGGCGTAGTTCGCGATGATGTTCACCATCGCCCCGCCGTTGCCCTTCGCGATCATCCGCTTCCCGACCGCGCTCGCGCAGTAGAACGTGCCGTTGAGCACGATCCCGATGACCGAGTTCCAGCCATTGACCGACAATTGATCCGCCGGGACGATGAAATTGCCGGCGGCGTTGTTGACGAGAAAGTCAATCTGCCCGTAGTCGCTCTCGACCTTCGCCGCCATCGCCTCGACCGCTTCCGCATCGCGGACGTCGAGCACGTGATACCCCGCCGCCTCCGCCCGCCCCGTCTCGCTCCGAATCTCCTCGACCGCCTTGACGAGGTTCTCTTCCTTGCGGCTCACGAGCACCACCCGCCCCCCGAGCCGCGCGACCTCGCGCGCAATCGCATTCCCGATTCCTGTCGCTCCGCCGGTGACGATCCCGACGCGGCCCTCGAACGTCTTGTCTGGCAGCATGGCGCACATTCTCCCTCATAATCCCGCACGTGCGATACGCGGCAGCGCTCCTGGTCCTCGCGCTCCTCGCCTGTGGCGCGGACAAAGAGAAGCCGCTCAGCGAGCCGGGAGAAAAGGTTCACACCCTCAAAGGAATCGTGCGCGCGCGCATCGCCGCGGACAATTCGCTGCGCATCGAGCATCAGGCGGTTCCGGGATTCATGGAGGCGATGACGATGGAGTTTCCGGTTCGCGGCGCGAAGGTCGAGGCGCTGCCGCCGGAACAGAGTCGCATCGAGGCGAAGCTGCACGTCACCGACCGTTCGTACTGGATCACCGACATCCGACGCATGCCGTGAGCGACGACGAGCGCAGGAAGTTTCAGCGCCTCCCGATCGACCCGCCGCTGGACGGCTGGTTCGGCGATTTTCCGATTCGTCTTTGCAACATCAGCGGCAGCGGCGTGCTCGTCGAATGCGACGAGGAAATCCCGGCCGGCGCGCGGGCGCTGCTGCGCTTCTTCTGGCGCAATGAAGAAGTCGAACTGCTCGCCGAGCTCACGCGCAGTGGCGAGGATGGCGCCGGTCTTGCCTTTATAGACGATCCAGCCATGATCCGAGACCTGATTGCCGATACCGCCACCGACCTTCTCCGCGCCCAGGAAGCGAACGCGATGGGAAATCGCGAACAGAACAAGTACGGCGATCAGACGCTCACCGCCGCCTCCAGCCGCGCGACGTCGACGTACACGACGTGGATCTACGAGGACAGCACGTGGCGCTCGCGCCGCTCGCTCGTTCCCGAGCAGCCGGCCAACGGCTTCACCGTCTACACCGGCGAGCCCGAGGAGCAGGTGAACCTGCTCAAGCGCACCTACGAGAAAGGCGATACCGAGACGCGCCGCCTGACCCGCGTGTTCGCGGAGCTCAGCGTCGTCAGCCACCCGAAACCGGCCCAATGACGAGCGCCGGGACGGCCGCTCCCGCCTCGACGCGCGTATTCGCCTCGACCATCGCCAGCCCGTTCACGGCAATCATGGACGTGAGCGATCCCGATCCCTGCGACGCCAGCGGCTCCGCGAACAGCGCGCCGTCGCGCGCGGTCAGTCGCACGCGGAAGTAGACCCGGCGCTCCGCGGCGCGCAGCGGCGCGGTGAGCTGCGCGCGCAGCATCGGCGGAAAGAGATCGCGCTGCTGCCCGGACGCTTTGCGCAAGGCGGGGGCGACGAAGAGGTGGAAGGAGACGAAGCAGGAGACGGGATTGCCGGGCAATCCGAAACAGACCGAGGGTCCGAGGCGGGAGAGAACGACGGGCTTGCCGGGCTTCATGGCCACGCGCCAGAACTTCGTTTCGGCGCCGAGGGACTCGAGCGCTTCTTTGACGAAATCGAACGCGCCGACGGAGACGCCGCCCGACGTCAGGATGAAATCGCACGCGGCGGCGGAGCGAAGCGCTTCGATCGTCGCGTCGCGCGTGTCGCGGACGATGCCGAGGATTTGCGGAGTCGCACCGGCATCGCGGACGAGCGCAGCGAGGAGCGGCGCGTTCGTGTTGACGATCTTGCCGAGGACGCGCGGCTCGGCGACGTCGATCAGCTCGTCGCCGGTGGAGAGAATCGCCACCGTCGGTTTGCGTCCGACGGAAACGCTCGTCTTCTGCACGCCCGCGAGCAGCGCGATCTCCGCGGCGCCGATGCGCGCGCCGCGGCGCAGCACCACCTCCCCCTCGCGCATGTCGTCGCCGCGTTTGCGGATGTTTGCGCCGCGCGCAAGCGCCTGCCGGATCTCCACTTCCTCCAGCCCACCGTCCGTCAGCTCCACCTGCACCACCGTATCCGCCCCATCGGGCACATACGCGCCGGTCATGATCCGCATCGCCGCCCCGCGCTCCACGGACTCATTCGCGAGATATCCCGCCGCCACGGTGCCGATGACGCGCAGCTTGCCGGGCAAGTCCTCCGCGCGGACGGCATAGCCGTCCATGGCGCTGTTGTCCCGCTCCGGCGCATCCACCGGCGCGGCGACGTCCTCGCGCAACACGCGGCCGAACGCCTCCTCGAAGGGGACGCTCTCCGCTTCGAGCGGCGTCACTTCCTCGAGCGCGCGGGCTTGAGCTTCTTCGACGGTCAGCACGGACGGATGATACGCATCCGTAACAGACAACTATATCCACTACGGATATACTCGCCGCGTGTATAGCCAGGATGAGATCGACGCCCTCCTCCCCCTCCCACCCGCCACGTTCCATATCCTCGTCGCGCTCAGCGAAGAGGAACGGCACGGCTACGCGATCATCCAGGACGTGGAGGCGGCCACCGACGGCGAGCTGCGCCTGAGCGCCGGCACGCTGTACCGCTCCATCGCCCGCATGGTCGAGCAGGAGCTCCTCGTCGAGTCGACACGCAAGTCGGCGAAGAACGACGACGCGCGCCGCCGCTACTACCGCATCACTGCCTTCGGCACCGCCGTCGCGCGCGCCGAAATGCGCCGTCTCACTCGCCTCGTCCGCCTCGGCCGCGCCAGCGGCCTCACACCGGAGAATGCCTGATGCGCCTCTATCGCCTGCTGCTGCGCCTCTATCCTTCTTCCTTCAGCGCCGACTATCACGATGAGTTGTCCGACACGTTCGCGGAGCGGATGCGCGGCGCGGGCGCGCTGCGCCTCTTCTTCGCCGCGATCGCGGACGTCGTTCCGAACGCGATCGCCGCGCAGTGGGAGGTGCTGGTCTACGACCTCCGCTTTGCCGTCCGCTCGCTGCTGCGCACGCCCGGCTTCGCGCTGACCGCGCTACTCGTCGCGGCCCTCGGCATCGGCGCGAACACGGTCGCGTTCTCGCTCGCGGACTTTGTTCTCTTCCGCCCGCTCCCCTTCGCGCGCGCCGACCGGCTCGTGAAAATCTGGGAGAAGCCGCCGAACGGCTATCGCAACGAGATGTCGCCGTCGAACTATCGCGATTTCATGGCCGCGTCGCGATCCTTCGCCGCGAGCGCCGCATACACCTTCAGCGCCGCGAACTTGACGGATCTGGGCGAGCCGCGCCGCATCGAGCTCTCGATGGCGAACCCCGAATTCTTTCCGGTGCTCGGCGTGCGTCCGATGCTCGGCCGCGCGTTCACGCGCGAAGACGTGAAGACGGCCAACCCGATCATGCTCAGCTACGGCCTCTGGCAGGCACAGTTCGGCGGCGACCGGACGATCGCCGGCCGCACGGTACGCCTCGACGGCAAGCCATACACGATCACCGGCGTGATGCCGGCGTCCTTTCAGTTCCCGACGCGCGAGGTCGAAGCGTGGACGCCGCTGATCTTCACTCCCGACAACTACGAAGACCGCCAGGATACGTACCTGCAGATCATCGCGCGGCTGCGAGACGGCGTGACCGTCGACAAGGCCCGCGCGGAGCTCGAAGTCGTCGCCAAGGCCTTCGAGCGCAAGTTCCCGAAAGAAAATGAAGGCCTCGGCATCTGGCTGCTCGATCTGCGCGGCGAGACGACGCAGAACTCGCGCATGCTCGTACTCGCGCTCTGCGGCGCGGCGATGTGCATCCTTTTACTTTCGTGCGCGAACCTGGCCAGCCTCTTCCTCGCCCGCGGCACGCACCGCGCGCGCGAGCTCGCCGTCCGCTCGGCCCTCGGCGCGGGCCGCCAGCGCATCGTGCGCCAGCTGCTCACCGAAAGCTTCGTCGTCGCCACGGCCGGCGGAATTGCCGGCGTGCTCGCGGCCGCGGCGGCCGTGCCGCTGTTCGCGAAGCTGGTGCCGAGCACGCTGCCCGTCGCCGAATATCCGTCGATCGATTTGCGCGTCCTGGCGATGGCCGCGGGCTTCGTGCTCCTCACCGGCCTCGCGTTCGGCGTGCTGCCGGCGATGCGCGTCGCGCGCGGCAACGACTTCGACTCCCTGCGCGCCGGCGCGCGCAGCGGCGGCGGACGCACGCAGCGGCTCCGCGCGGTACTCGTCGTCGTCGAGATCGTTGCCTCGCTCGTGCTGATGGTCTCGTCCGGCCTCCTGCTGCGCGCGGTCTGGAACATCCAGTCGACGCGGCCGGGATTCGATGCCCAGAACGTGCTCGTCGTACAAACCGCGCTGCCGATGCCGAAATACGAAAAGGTCGACCCGCGCGTGAAGTTCTTCACCGACGTGCTGCACGAAGTACGCGCGCTGCCGGGAGTGAAAGGCGCGGCGTACGTGACCGGGCTGCCGATGCAGATGCGCGGCATGATCCAGTCGGTCGGCGTCGACGGCCAGGAGGCGCGCCTCGGCGGCGAAGACGACGTCAGCATGCGCTTCGCGAGCCCGCAGTTTTTCACGACGATGCAGATTCCGATGAGCCGCGGACGCGATCTGCAGGACACCGACGACAAGAATCATCCTTACGTCGCGATCGTCAGCGAGTCGTTCGTCGACACGCACTGGAAGGGACAGGATCCGATCGGAAAGCAGATCAAGATCGCCGGCAAAGACCGGACGATCGTCGGCGTCGTCGGCGACGTGCGCGTGCGCGGGCTGGAGCAGTCGAGCGAGCCGCAGGCTTATCTCGCGTACCGGCAGGTCGACGACGGCTCGTACATCGGCTACATGCCGAAACAGCTGGTCGTGCGCACGTCGGGCAAGCCGGACCTGCTCGTCGAGCCGATCCGCCGCATCGTGCAGCGCGCCGATCCGCAGCAGCCGCTCTCGAACATCCGCACGATGGCGGCGATCGTCAGCAATGACACCGCCGCGCGAGTCACGCAGGTGCGCCTCCTCGGCGCGCTGGCCGTCATCGCGCTGCTCATCGCCGGCATCGGCATCCACGGCCTCCTCACCTACAGCGTCTCGCGACGTTTGCCGGAATTCGGCGTGCGCCGCGCGTTGGGCGCGCAGGTCAGCGGCATCGTGGCCCTCGTCGTCCGCGAGGGTGTCGTCCTCGCCGGCGCCGGCATCCTCATCGGCGCGCTGCTCGCGTACGGCGCGGCGCGCTCGATGGCGGCGCTGCTGGCCGGCATTCGTCCCACCGATCCACTGACCTTCACCGCGGCGGCGGTGCTCTGCTTCGCCACCGTCATCGCCGGCTGCGCGCGCGCCGCGATGCGCGCGGCGCAGGCCGACCCGGCGCGCGCGTTACGAGTCGAATAACAACGTAGACAGCGCGGCAGCAACATCCGTACTCCTGAACATGCGAGTACTGATGTTGCTGCTGCAAATCGTCGGCGCCGAACAAACGTACGGCCCGTTCGCGCGTCCCGCTCTCGATTCATCGTTCGCGATGGCCGCGGCTCGCAACGGTGTTCTCGTCGCATGGAGCGAGCTCGATGCGACGAGCGGGCACGCGCGCATCCGCACGGGCTTCATCGATGCGAGCGGACGCCTCACGCCTACCGCGACGATGCCGGCGGGCGACGCAAACGCCGACGCGATCGCGCCGAACCTCGCCACGGATGGGACGGCGTTCTATCTCACGCAGATCGAGGCCGGCGCGACGCAGAGGCTCACCGGCATGCCGCTGGATGCAGCCGGCCGCGCGGCCGCGGCGCCGCGATCGCTCATCGCCGGATACACGGTCACGCCCGCGATTCCGACATCGACGTCGCTCGGCTGGAACGGATCGGCTTACGTCGTGACGGCCGTCTCGCGGCTGTACACGCTCGCGCGTGACGGAACGCTGCTCTCCGACACATCGACGAGCACCTCCACGTGGGTCGGCGTCACTCCCCGCGCCTTCACCACGGCGACGTGGAGACCCGGCCCGCTGCTGGTGCCGCCCGGCTGCATCCTGTTCTGCAGCGTCTTCGCCACGCGACTGCAGGAACTGTCGTGGACTTCCGGCACGCGGAGCGGAGTGTTCGTTCCCGCTCGCGGGCGCGTCGGCACCTCGGCGGTCATCGCCGGCACTCGCTCCGAATCGCTCATCGCCTGGACCGCAACCGACGGCATCACGTACTTTGTCATCGACGACCGTTCGCCTCGCGACATCCTCTTTCCGGCGATCGTCGATTGGACGCTGGAACCGGCGCTCGCGTGCGACAGCGAGCACTGCCTCCTCGCCTACGCCACCGTCACCGGCGATGTCCACGGCCTGCTCATCGACATGGGCCACGCCGACACACCGAAGCCGTTCGCCATTGCGACGAGCGGGCGAAGAGAATCGCGACCCGAAGTCGTGGCCGTGCCGAACGGCTTTCTCGTCGGCTACTACAGCGAGCTGCCCGGCGACACGCGGCTCGCGAAGCGAGCCATTCTCCTGAGCGTGCCGAAACGGCGATCGGCGCGCTGAACGCGGCCGGGCTCCCTTAGAATCGGTTTTGCAAGGGAGCCCATCGATGACTGCAACACTTCCCGTCGAATCCCCAATCACCGAATCGCGCACCGGCCGCATTCCGGTCGCGGTCCTCGGCGCCACCGGCTCGGTCGGCCAGCGATTCATCCAGCTGCTCGAGAACCATCCCTGGTTCCGGCTGCACGAAGTCGTCGCCTCCGAGCGCAGCGCCGGCAAGTCGTACGCGCAGGCCGCGAACTGGCGGCTCGACACGCTCGTGCCGGCCGAGGCCTCGAAGCTCGTCGTCAAAGACCTCGGAGCGGAGCTCGAGTCGCGCCTGCTGTTCTCCGGGCTCGATTCGAGCGTGGCCGGCGAAGCCGAAGACGAGTACGCGAACCGCGGCTGCGCCGTCATCTCCAACTCGCGCAATCACCGCATGGACGACGACGTCCCGCTGCTGATCCCGGAGATCAACGCCGATCACGTCGACGCGATCCAGAAGCAGCGGCAGCGCCGCAAGGGCTACATCCTCACGAATCCGAATTGCTCCGTGATCGGGCTGGCGATGGCGCTGGCGCCGCTCGAGCGCACGTTTGGTGTCGAGCAAGTGCACGTCACGACGATGCAGGCCATCACCGGCGCCGGCTTCTCCGGCGTCGACTCGTACGCCATCATCGACAACGTCATCCCGTACATCGGCGGCGGCGAAGAAGACAAGATCGAGAAAGAACCGCGGAAGATCCTCGGCACGTGGGACGGCTCGCGCCACGTCGACGCGCCGATCGCGATCTCCGCGCAGGTGAACCGGGTGCCGGTCATCGACGGACATCTGATGACGATCTCGCTCCGGCTGCGAAATCGAGCGTCGATCGAAGACGTCCGCGCCGCCATCGAGTCGTTCCGCGGCGAGCCGCAGGAGCTCGGCCTCCCATTCGCTCCCAAAAACCCGCTGCACTACATCGACGCCCCCGACCGCCCGCAGCCGCGCCTCGACCGCGACCGCGAGCGCGGCATGGCCGTCTCCATCGGCCGCCTCCGCCCCTGCACCCTCCTCGACCTCCGCATGGTCGCGCTGGTGCACAACACCATTCGCGGAGCTGCGGGAGCGGCGATTTTGAATGCGGAGCTGTTGCAGGCGCGAGGACTCCTCGGGTGATCGTCATCAAGTTCGGCGGCACCTCGGTCGGCGATGCGGATCGCGTCGCGAACGCGATCGAGATCGTCGCCGAGCGGCGCGCGCGCAAGCCGATCGTCGTCGTTTCCGCGCTTTCCGGCGTCACGAACGACCTCGTCGCGGCGAGCGAAGCGGCGTGCGAGCAGGATCCGAAACGCGTCGGCGAGATCATCGCCGCCGTGAAGCAGCGTCACGAAGACGTCGCGCTGCGGCTCGTGCAGCAGAAGTCCGATTTCTTCGAATCGTTCATCAAACAGCTCGACAAGCAGATCGAAGAGATCGACACGATCCTCCGCGGCATCGCGCTCCTCGGCGAGATCACGCCCCGGGCGCGCGACAAGGTGATGTCGATCGGGGAGAAGCTCTCGTCCGTGCTCTTCACTTACACGATGATGATGCGCGAGCTGAAGGGCGAGCACGTGCACTCCGAGGAAGTCATCTGGACGGATGACCGCTTCGGCGGCGCGACACCGCTGATGGACCTGACGCGCGAGCACGCGCAACGCGTCCTGACGCCGCTCCTCGAGCGCAACCGCATCCCGGTCATGGGCGGCTTCATCGGCCGCACCGAAGCCGGCGCCACGACGACCCTCGGACGCAACGGCTCCGACTACAGCGCGGCGATCGTCGGCGCGGCGCTGGACGCGGAAGAAGTCCAGATCTGGACCGACGTCGACGGCCTGCTCACCTGCGACCCGCGCCTCGTGCCGGGCGCGCGCGTGATCGACCGCCTCTCGTTCGACGAAGCCGCGGAGCTGGCGTCGTTCGGCGCGAAGCTGCACCCGCGCACGCTCGAGCCTGCGATTGCCGCGAACGTGCCGGTGCGCGTCCTCAACACGCACAACCCCGCGTCGCAGGGCACGCTCATCACGCGCGTCGTAGAAAACGCGCCCGCGGGACCGCGCTCGATCGCGCGCAAGAAAGGCATCGCCGTCGTGCACATCACGTCGAACAAGATGCTCGGCGCGCACGGCTTCCTCGCGCGGCTGTTCGACGAATTCGAACGGCTGGCGATCTCGGTCGACTTGATCACGACGTCCGAGGTCTCGGTGTCGGTGACCGTCGACGACACGCACGATCTCGACAAATTGGAGAACCGCCTGAAGCAGTTTGCCGAAGTCGAAATCGACAACGATCAGTGCATCATCGCCGTCGTCGGCACGAACCTCCTCGCCGACACGCTCGTCGGCGCGCGGATCTTCGAGGCGCTGCGCTCGCTCAAAGTGAAGATGGTCTCCCTCGGGCGCTCGGGTCTCAATCTCAGCCTCGTCGTCGACAACGCCGACGCCGACCGCGCGATCGAATCGATGCATCACGCGCTCTTCGAAGCGCCCGTTGCGGTATGAGAATCGCGTTGCACGGCTACGGGAAGATGGGACACGCCGTCGAGCGCGTCGCGACCGAGGCGGGACATGAAATCGTCGACGCGGCGAACGCCGAGGTTTTGATCGACTTCTCGCACGCCAGTGTCCTTGATGAAGCAATCACGATGGCGACGAAACGCAGTCTGGATCTCGTCATCGGCACGACCGGCTGGAACGAGCGCGTCGACGAAGTGCGCGAGCGGGTGAAGAACATCGGCTGCGTCTACGCCTCGAATTTTTCGCCCGGCGCGAATGCCGTTTTCGCGCTGGCGCGGCGCGCGGGAGAGCTCTTCGCACGATTCCCGCAATACGCGGCGGGGATGGAAGAGCGGCATCACGCGCAGAAGAAAGACGCGCCGAGCGGGACCGCGCTGCGGATCGCGGGCGAAGTCCGGCAAGGGAGCGGCGGAAAGCTCGATCCGCCGATCGCGTCCTCGCGCACCGGCGCGGAGTTCGGATTGCACACGCTCTTCTTCGACTCGCCTGACGATCTCGTCGAGATCTCGCACCGCGCGCGTGGGCGGGAGGGATTCGCGCGCGGCGCGGTGTTTGCGGCGGAGCTCATTCGCGGCCGCAAAGGCCTGTACCGATTCGATGAGTTGCTGGAGTAAATGATGTTTCGCGGAGTAGGCACAGCCCTCGTCACCCCCTTCCGTTCCGACGGCTCGCTCGATGAGAGCGCGCTGGCGCGCTTCATCGATTGGCAGATCGACGAAGGCGTCAACTTCCTCGTGCCCTGCGGCACGACCGGCGAGAATCCGGCGCTGGGCGCGGACGAGCATCGCCGTGTCGTCGAGATCGCGGTCCAGCGCGCAAAGGGTCGCGTGCCCGTCCTCGCCGGCGCCGGCAACAACAACACGGCGCGCGCGGTCGAGATGGCGGAGCAGGCGATCGACCTCGGCGCGGACGGCATCCTCACCATCACGCCGTACTACAACAAGCCCACGCCGGACGGCCTCCTGCGCCACTTCGGCGCGCAGGCCGAAGCCCTGGAGAAAAAGAAAAGCGGCTTCCCGATGGTCCTGTACAACGTCCCCGGACGCACGAGCCTGAACATGACGGCGGAGACGACGCTGCGCATGGCCGCCGAGATCCCGAACGTCTGCGGCGTGAAGGAAGCGTCGGGCAACATGGAGCAGATCCTCACCATCCTCCGCGATCGCCCCGAGGGATTCCTCGTCATCAGCGGCGACGACGCCTGGACGCTGCCGCTGCTCTTCATGGGCGGCGACGGCGTGATCTCGGTCGCGAGCAACGAAGTGCCGCGGCTCATGCGCCAGATGGTCGACCGCCGCGACGTGGACATTCACAATCGCCTCTTGCCGCTGCTCACCGGCAACTTCATCGAGTCGAGCCCGATCCCGGTGAAGACGGCGCTGAAGATGATGGGCATCCTCGAAAGTGATACGGTGCGCCCGCCGCTCGCGCCGATCACGGACGCCAATCGGACGAAGCTCGAGGCGATCCTGCGCGAGTGCGGACTGTTGCCGTCATGATGGTCATCGAAGAACGCGTCCGCGCCCTGAAGCTCGCCACCGAGCGGGACCGCCCCGAGGCGGTGAAGACGATCAGCCTCTTCCTCGTCGAGCTCGAAAAAGGAGCGGTGCGCGCGGCCATGCGCGACGACGAAGGCGTGTGGCATCCGCAGACGTGGGTGAAGGAAGGAATCCTGGCCGCGTTCAAATGGGGCGTGGCGGCGGAGTTCGCGTCGGGCGCGCTCTCGTTCGTCGACAAGGACACGATTCCGCCGCGGCGCTTCAAGGCCGCCGACGGCATCCGCATCGTCCCCGGCGGCTCGTCGCTTCGCCGCGGCACGTACATCGCCAAAGGCGTCGTGGTGATGCCGCCCGCGTTCGTGAACGTCGGCGCGTACGTCGACGAAGAGACGATGATCGACTCGCACGCGCTCGTCGGCTCGTGCGCGCAGATCGGCAAGCGTGTGCACCTCTCGGCGGCCGCGCAGATCGGCGGCGTGCTCGAGCCGGTCGGCAGTCTGCCGGTGGTGATCGAAGACGACGTCTTCATCGGCGGCAACTGCGGCATCTACGAAGGCACGATCGTCCGCTCGCGCGCCGTCATCAGCACCGGCGTCATCATCACCGGATCGACGCCGGTCTACGACATCGTGCGCGGCCAGATCTACCGCCGCACCGCGGACCGCCCGCTGGAGATCCCGTTCGGCGCGGTGGTGATTCCGGGCACGCGTCCGATGAAAGGCGCGTTCGCCGAACAGCACGGCCTCGGCGTCGCGACGCCGATGATCGTGAAGTATCGCGACGAGAAAACCGACTCCTCGACCGCGTTGGAAGAAGCGCTTCGTTGAAAGCCGACCGCCTCAAAGACATCGAGCTCTCGCTCATCCGCCAGATCAACGCGCTGGCCACTCCCTACTCCGTCAACCTCGGCATCGGCGAGCCGAATCTCGCGCCCGACGAGACGCTGCGCGAGCTCGCCGCGCGCGCGGCGGCCATGCCCTGGCAGTACTCGCCGAATCCCGGCCATCTCTCGCTGCGCAAACGACTGGCCGAGGGAACGGACTTCGATCCGAGGAGCGAAGTGTGCGTCACCGCCGGCACGCAGGAAGCGCTGTTCGCGATCTTCACCGCGTATGTGAATCCCGGCGATGAAGTGCTCGTCCCGAATCCCGGCTTTCTCTCCTACGCCACACTCGCGCGCATGTGCGGCGCGCAGCCGGTGACCTACGACCTCGACCCGCCGGAGTGGCGCATCGACGTCGACGCGCTGCGCAGGAAGATCACGCCGAAGACAACGCTGATCATCGTCAACTCGCCGTCGAATCCCCTCGGCTCGGTCATCGAGCGCGAGACGCTGCAGGCGATCGCGGACACGGGCGTGCTCGTCGTCAGCGACGAGATCTATCGCGAGATCTGGTACGACGTGCCGCCGGATTCGATGCTGGGCATGTCCGAGAACGTGATCGTGATGAACGGTCTCTCGAAGAGCCACGGCATGACCGGCCTGCGCCTCGGCTGGATGCTCGCGCGCGCGGAGATCCTGCAGCCGATCGTCACCGCGCATCAGTACATTGCCACCTGCGCGTCGGTGTTCTCGCAGGCGCTGGCGGAGCTGATTTTCGACAACCGCGCGTGGAACGAGAGCTGGCTCGCGAACGTACGCGAGCAGTTCGCCGCGCAACGCGAGGCCGCGCTCTACGCGATCCATCACGAGCTCGACACCGAGCTCGCCCCGCCGCGCGGCGGGTTCTACGCGTTCGTGCCCATCCCCGCGTGCGACACGATCTCGTTCGCGAAAACGCTCGCCACCGACGCCGCGGTGCTGGTCATCCCCGGCCTCGCCTTCGGCACGCTGGGACAGGGCTTCGTGCGGATCTCGTACGCCGCGCCGATCGAGTCCATCACCTCCGGAATCGAACGCATCGGCCGGTGGTTGCGCGGACAAGGCAGATGAAACGCGCACTCCTCGCTCTCGTACTCGCCGTTCCTCTCCACGCCCAGAACCTCGCGCAGTGGAACCGCATCCTCACCGCCTACTACAACCCCGCGCACGGGATGGATTACAAGGCGCTGAAGGCGAAAGATCTGAACACCGTTCAGGCGCTGCGGCAGCAGCTCGCGAAGGTGAACGTCGCCGCGCTCGACCGCAAGTCGCAGCTCGCGCACTGGATCAACGTCTACAACATCAACACCATCGGCACGGTCCTCGAGCACTATCCGGTCGACTCGATCCGCGACATCAGCACCGATCCGATCATCCGCTTCAACGTGTTCAAAAAAGAGCGCGTGCCGCTCGGCAGCACGAAGGTCTCGCTCGACTACATCGAGAACGACAAGATCCGCGCAGGCTTTCACGACCCGCGCATCCACTTCGCCATCAACTGCGCGGCGAAGAGCTGCCCGCCGATCCGCACCGAGGCGTATGAAGGGGCGAAGCTCGACGCGCAGCTGGATGACCAGGCGCGCCGCTTCCTCGGCACCGCGCGCTTCGAGCGCGACGGCAACGAGCTCACGATCCACGTCACGAAAATCATGGACTGGTTCGGCGACGACTTCGAAAAATGGGGCGGCGGCAAGGCCGCGTTCATCCGCCGCTACGTCACGCCCGACAAGCAGAAGTTGATCGACGCGGCGAAGGAGATCGACTTCGAATACGACGACTACGACTGGGATCTCAACGACTGGAAACGATGACGTCTGTCATCACGCACTCTTCTTGCTTAAGATTTCCCGCTGATGAGAGCGAAGGCTGGGCACGCCGAAGAACGACTCCCGATTCCGCCGGCAAAAGACTCCGTTGCGGCATCGGAAGTCTCGCTGTATCGAAACCTCCTGAAGATCCAGCGCGACCACGGTCTCGATGATCTCGGGATCGCGTTCTACGACGCCGAGACCACGGTGCAGTGGTCGTACAACGCCGACGACTGGTTCCACGCGGCGTCGACGATGAAGCTGGCCGTGCTCCTGGGCGTGTTCCGCCAGGTGGACCGCGGCGACCTCGCGCTCGACGCGCCGGTGCACGTGCGCAACCGCTTCACGAGCATCGTCAACCAGGAGCCGTTCATGCTCGACCTCGGCCGCGACGCCGATCCCGACGTCTACGGCCATCTCGGCAAGACGCTCACCATCAAAGAGCTCGCCTACTGGATGATCACGAAGTCGAGCAACCTCGGCACGAACCTGCTCGTCGACGTCGTCGGCATCCCCACGATCCAGCTCGCGCTCGACGAGCTGGAGATCGACGGGATCAAAGTGCTGCGTGGCGTCGAGGACGGGCGCGCGTTCGAGGCGGGCCTCAACAACGAAGTCACCGCCCACGGTCTGCTCAAGCTCCTTCGCCTGATCGCCGAGGGGAAGGCGTATTCGCAGGCGGCGTGCGACGAGATGCTGGAGATCCTGCTCGACCAGCAGTATCGCAGCGGCATTCCGGCCGGCCTGCCGAAAGCCGCGCGCGTCGCGCACAAGACCGGAAACATCTCGACGGTTCATCACGACGCCGGTATCGTGTACCTGGAGGGAAGACGTCCGTACGTGCTGGTGATCCTGACCGAGTTTCCGGCCGAGCATGGCCGGGGAACGGCGGTGGCCGACGTATCGCGCGACATCTTCAACACGCTCGCGTCGAGTGTCTATGAATCGTGAGGAACCGGATCAGCCGTTGAAGGTCATCGACGCCTTCGATCTGGATGACGAGCTCCGTAGCTCTCACGCTGTCGAAAGCGCCGGAGCCATGAGCGTATGAGTGAACCGCAAGGCCTGAAAGTCGTCGACGGCGTCGACCTCGATGACAAGATCCGCGGCGTCCTGAAGCCGGGAGAGCTGTTGCATGACGAAGAGGGGCGCCGGCACCGGCTCCCTCGCTATTTCTATGAGATCCCCGATCACGAGACGGCCATGAACACGCGCCTCACCCCGCACTTCGGGCTCAACGAGTTCCTCCTCGTCGATTTCAAGGAGCATGCGCTTCTCCAGGCGTTTCCGAAATACGTCCCCTGCGCGATTCGCGTTCTGGCCTTCTATCTCGAGCAGTTCCGCGCCGCCGCGGGCTCCTCCGTGCACATCGCCGTCAACGGCGGCTATCGTTCGCCGTCGCACAAGATGTCGCAGCAAGCCTCGCCGCACATGTGGGGCACGGCCGCCGACATTTACCGTGTCGGCTCGACGATCCTGAAGACCAAAGAAGCGATCGAGAAATACAACGAGATCGCGGAAGACGTCAGCAGCGAGATCAACGTTTTCCCGTACGGACATGTCACCGGCAAGAATGCCGACGACCACGTGCACCTCGACCTCGGCTACATCACCCTCGTCCCGAAAGAAATCGGCGAGGACCGGATGGAGCGGCCGCATGAAAGCCAGCCCCGCTTCGCGTTCGAGGAGCGCAGGCGGAAGGAGCGGCGGGCGGCGGCGACGGTTGCAGCGGACGAAAACGATTAATTTTTCCGGCCTGCCGTTTGCTTAGTCCGCTTCCGTAGTTTCTGTTTCTGCATGCCCTCTAGCGAACTAAAGCACGAGCTCGACAGCGAAGTCCGGCGCGCCCGAAAGACGTGGCTCGATATGCCCGTCATCGGCATGGAGTCGGAGTTCAACGTCTGGCTGGACGGCGTCGAGATCAACCCCGAGGCCTACTGGAAGTTTCCGAGCGCCTTCATTGACCGGCCGCTGCTGAAGCGGGAAAAAACTTCCCTGCAACTGCCGACCGGGGGCGCGGTCTACTTCGACCGCGGAGTCATCGAGGTCGTCACGCCCGTGATCGAGCTGGCTCCGTTCGCCACCGCGCGGATGGTCCGTAACCTCTGGGAACAGATCGGCTTCGTCCGCGATCAGCTGACGAACTGGGGCAACAACACCGGACACGACGTCCGGCTGACGGCGTACAGCACCCACTACAACGTCTCGTACGAGATCCCGAAATCGCGGCAGAACCGGCGGCGGAACGTGAAATCGCTGGCGCTGCTGCTGGCGTATCTGCTGCCGGTGCCGGTGATGGTCGCCGGCGCGAACCGGCGCTCGACCGGCGTCGGCGTGCGGCCGCGCGGCAACCGCATCGAGATCACGGTCGACTTCACGCCCGATCCCGGTCTCATGATCGCCACCGCCACGCTCATCGTCGGCATCGTCCGCGAGGTCATCAGCTGGCCGACCTACGACCTCTCGCTCCTCGAGTCGCTGCCGCTGCCCGTCATCGCCGGCGTGATCCCCGGCAAGCACACGACGCGCAAAGGCTGGCTGACGAAGGACTTCCACTACCCGCAGAGCCCCTACACGGCCGACATCGACGCGCCGCTCTGGACGACGCAGTACGGCGAGAAGAAGTCGCTGCGGCAGATGGCGAAGGACGTGGCCTGGTTCTTCCGCTACTCCATCCGGAAGTTCTCCGACCCCTTTAGCTTCCGCCTGCTCTTCGCGATCCTCGACGGCCGCGCGCCGTCGATGCTCGACCTCCTCGATCGGCCGAAGGCGTACGACGACGTCGGGCGCCTCTGCCGCTGGGGGATGGTCATCGACGAGCTGCGGCATTTCGGGACGTGGCACGAGTGGGATGAGCACGCGATCGAGCAGTACGTGATCGAGCGGGAGCATGCGCGCGAAGAGCATCACACGCTCGCCGCGGCTGCTCCCCGGCCGGCACCCACGCGTACGAAGAAGAGAAGGATCGCCGAGGAACCGGCGCCCCATCCGATCCCGGTCCGCCCTCAATACATGGAGCGGCGCCGCAGCACGATCTCGCTCCTCGGCGGCGGCAACGGGAAGGACCGGCGCAAGGCACGCGAGCGCCGCAAGAACAGCTACGCCATTCCGTTCCCCGACCGCCGCCTCAGCCGCTCCGCCTACGAGCAGGTCTTCCTCAAGCTCGTCTCGGGCGGGCGCCTGCGCGTGGGCGATGAGCTCTACACGCCGGTCGGGATGAAGGGCTGGTACCACGCCATCTTCCGCCGAGAATCCGACGGCGCGGAGCGGCTGCTGACGATCGATCAGTTGTTGAAGAAGATGAATGACTGGACGTAACGTCCTGTCATTCGTGCGTCCGCCGCTCCATATCCTCCTTCAACGCCGCCCCCGGTGAACGATCCTTCAGGCGCGGTCTCTCGAGGATGCTCGCGAGCAAATCGGCGACGCCCCAGCAGACGAACGTCACCGCGGCGATGGTGAAAAGCTGCGAGACGGTCTGGAGGCGGAGGAGCAAGAACAGCGTGACCGGGACGCCAATGGCCATCACGATCACGCCGACGATCAGTCGGATGGAAGACACGCGGCTATGTTAGCGTGCCTCCGCCACCTCGGTCGCCGCGCTGCCGGCTTCCGCGACGCGGTTCTGCACGCGGTTGTGATACTCCTCTTCGAAGTTCTTCACCTTCTTCACGTAGTTGCGCGTCTCCTTGAACGGGGGCACTCCGCGGAACCGCTTCACGTTTCCTTCGCCCGCGTTGTACGCCGCGATCACGGCGGTTTCATTGCCGTCGAAGCGCTCGTTCAGGTATTTCAGATACTTCGCGCCCGCGCTGATGTTCTGCGCCGGATTGTGCAGATCCTTCGCGCCCATCCACCGCCCCGTCCGCGGCACGAGCTGCATCAGACCGATCGCGCCGGCGCCTGAGCGCGCGCTCGGCTTGAACTTCGACTCGGCCTGCACCACCGCCGCGATCAGCTCCGGGCGGATGTTGTTCTTCTTCGCCTCCTGATAAATGATCGAGCCGAACGGTACTTCCTTGTGGAAGAACTCCTGCCGCACTTCCTCCGTGATCAGTCCCAGCTTCTTCGGCGCCTCGGCGACGAGGTCCAGCGGCGCTTTGACCGCCGCCTGCACGCCGCCCGCAACGCCGGCAACGCCTCCGGCCACGCCGCCCGCGACCTGCTTGGCGATCGACTCCGCTTCTTTGAGATCGCCCACGAGCTGCTGATCGATCGGCGCGGTCGTCGAAATCGTTGTCGCCTTCGATCCGTCCCCGCCACCGTGCGAGCTCTGAATGATCTTCAGCGGCGCGCCGATGCCACCCAGCGCCAGGGATGCGCCGAGGGCGTACGTCGCGTATTTCTTGCGCAAGCCGGAAAAACGCTTCTTGCGCGGCTTGACGGCTTCGACTTCTCTGCGCAATTGGGCCCGGTCGAAGTTGTCGAGAAAACGCTCTCGATACGGCCTGCTCGTCTTCAGCTCGCTCATCTTCCTGCCTCCGCGTTCGCAACCATTTATTTGCAATCGGGAGACCAGCTAGAAACTGCTGAGCTGTAAGCAGTTAAACCCCAATTTTCTGTGAAATTTGGCTCACCTGTTGAATCCGCATAGAATGAAGAAACGATGGCGAACCGAGCGGCACTGGCATTCGCTTTATTCCTCCTCGCGGCGCCGGCGGCGCTCGCGCAGCAGGATCGCGACTGCGTGGGGGACAGGCGATCCCGCTTGTCCGCGCCGGTGGCGCCATCAGGACAGGCAGAATTGCCGCTCCTCCACGACTACTCGGAGCTCGAGGCCGACCACAAGCTCTCCGGGCTCGCCAGCTACTACTCGACCTTCTTCAACGGCCGCAAGACCGCAAACGGCGAGATCTTTCACAACCGTCTCATCTCCGCCGCCCACCTCACCCTTCCGATGGGCTGCTGGATCGAAGTCACGTCTCGCGCGACGGGCAAGAAACTGCGCATGCGCGTCAACGACCGCGGCCCGTACGCGAAGAAGTTCATGCTCGATCTCTCGCAGGCCGCGGCGCGGTTCCTCGGCGTCGACGTCGCGCCGGACCGCTACGTGGATGTCCACGTGATCGCGCTGCCGGGAGAAGAGCCGCCGCCGGAAGCGCTCACCGTCGCCGACGCTACGCCGTCGGAACAGTGAAGCAGAACTTGCTGCCTTCGCCGAGCGTCGAGTCGACGCTGAGCGTTCCGCCGCTGGTCTCGATGATCCGCTTGGCGAGATAGAGTCCGTAGCCCGGACCACCGCCGCGCGATTTATCGAGCTTGCTGACGCCGCCGAGGTCGAAGACCTGGTTCGCGTACCGCGGATCGATGCCGATGCCGTTGTCGCGCACGCACAACTTCGCGAACCCGTCCTCGGTCGTGCAATCGATCGTCACGTGACGCTCGCCTTTTTCGCGATCGCTGAAGAAGAGCGCGTTGCCGACGATCGCGCCGATCGCCTCGCGCATCTTCTCCGGATCGACCGTCACCGTCGGCATCTCGTCCGGCAGCTCGACTTTCACGCCGCCTTCCTCGATCTGGAAGTTGTACTTGAGGATCACTTCCTCGACGATCTCGCGCAGCGGCGTCGGCTTCTGCGCGCTCGGCCGCGCCAGCAGCTTCACCATGTGCGACATGTCGTCGAGGACGCGCTTCATGTACTGCGCGCTGGCGCGGATGCGGCGCAGAAAATCCTGGCCTTCGTCATCGAGCTTGTCGAGATAGTCGGTGAGCAACAGGTCGGAGAACCCGTCGACGGCGAAGATCGGCGACTTCAGATCGTGCGACAGCACGCTGAAAAATCGCACGAGCTCCTCGTGCGTCACGGGAGTTGGGGTGGCCGCCTGCGTTTGGTCGAGCGTAATGATTCGCGCCTCCGAAGTGCGCGTTTGTGCAACGGCCGAGCCATTCATCGTTTGCGGAAAGCGGCGATCTGTCCTTCGCCCATGATTTCGCTCTGGCCGCCGTCGCCGATGACGAGCGCGGTCTTCGGCGGAATGCCGACTCCGAGCTCCACGTCCGGCAACGACATGAGTCGGCGCAGCGGCGCGTCGTTTTCCGGATCGAAGCCCGTCTCGAGGACCGTATGCGCGAGCCAGCCGAGGCCCGGAAGCGCGGTGCCGCCGCGCATGTCGCGCGCGAAGATTCCGAACGAGGACGCCGCGGCGCCGATGGCCGCGATCACCGCGCCGTTCGCGGCGGCGTCGCGAATCGCCATCTCCGCGGGCGACTCGCGGATGGTCGCGAGCAGGTTGTTCGTCACGCCGCCGCCGAGGTAGACCATGCCGGCGGAAAGGATCGTGTCGAGATTCTTCTGCCGGCGGTTGTCGCGGCCGCGATAGATCGGAACGTTGATCACCGCGAGCGACGGATCGAGTTTCCGAAAATACTCGCCGAGGTGCACGGCGTATTCGGCGGATCCCGAGGCGGTGGGAAGAAACGCGATCGTGCGGCGGTCGAGCGGCATGCGTGTGAGGAGCAGCTCGTCGATCACGCGCGTCTCGCCGAACGAAAACTCGCCGCCGCCGATGAGGGCGAGCGTGGTGACGGAGGTCGACAGATGGACCGCCAGTTTCATACGCTGCAAGTGTATGGCACCCGTCGCGATCATCCCCGGCGGCACGTCCGGCCTCGGCGCGGAGATCGCGAAGCTGCTGCGCGCGCGCGACGTTGCGGTCGTCACGGTGTCGCGCCGGAAGACGGCGCACGTCACCGGCGATGCGTCGCGCGCGGACACAGTGAAGCGCGCGATCGCCGAGGCCGAGAAGCTCGGCGAGATCACGCTGCTCGTCAACAGCGCCGGCGCCGGCGGCTTCGGTCCTGCCGGCACCTATGACGAGGAGAGCGTGCGGCGCATCCTCGATGCGAACCTCACGTCGATGATCCTCTTCTGCGACGCGCTCTTTCCCCGCTTCGCGAAACACGGCGGCACGATCGTCAACATCCTCTCCACCGCCGCGCTGCTGGCCAAGCCCGACGAGAGCGTCTACTGCGCCGCGAAGTGGGGCGCACGCGGCTACACCGAGGTGCTGAAAGCGGAGGCGAAAGGCACGAAGGCGCGCATCCTCTCCGTCGCGCCGGGCGGCATGCAGACGCCGTTCTGGGAAGCGCCGCGAGAAGGATTCATGGATCCGGCCGAGATCGCGAAGATCGTCGTCGACGCCATCGACCGCCCGGTGAATCTCACTTCGATCGTGATCGAACGAATGTAGGCTGCAGCCACGCGCTCTTCCCGTTCGAGTCCAGCACCTTCGCCCGCACGTACGGCTCGTTTCCGCGAAACGTGTACATCGCGGTGGTGCCCACCGATTCCTGCAGCACGCGCCCGTTCGCGCCGATGAACTGCACGCGATAGTGCGCGAAGTTTTTCTCTTTCACCTTCACGCTCATTGCCTTTGCACTCACCTCGTACTCCGCGAGCTCCACCCCGTTCGACGCGTAGAACTCGCCGCGCGCAATGGCGTCGAGAATCGCCTTCGGCGTGCGCTCGCCGGCGCGCACGACAATCCAGGCGCGTCCCGGAGGCACGACGTCCTCTTCGAGCGGATTCTTCGGCGGCTTCAGATGATGCGAGTCGTCGACGGCGACGCCGTAAACGCGCTTGCCCGCGGTCAGCAAGCGATCCCACATCGACTCCACCGACGGTGGACCGAGCATGTTCACGAACGGATGTCCGCTGGCGATCTCGAGCAGCGAAAACCGCTCGAGCTGCAGAAGCTCGTCCGCGCCGAACGCCCAGCCGAAGTTCGGATGATTGACGAGCGGCAGGCCGCCCGCCTCGCGGACCGCATCAATGTTGCGCTGCAACACTTCGACCGCCGTCGCGCCGTGCTGCGGCGCGATCGCTTTGTCGATGCCGAGGGCGTTGACATGCAGCGGGCGTTTCGGCAGACGGTCCGTGACCTCTTCCGCGGGGATCATCACCATGCCGCCGCCGTCGACACGCGTGATCTTGTCGTGATCGGTGATCGCGAGAAAGTCGTAGCCGTGCTCGCGATACCAGCGCACGACGTCTTCCGGCGGCGAGTCGCCGTCGCTCTCGAGCGTGTGCGTGTGCAGGTTGCCTTTCAGCCAGGCTGCTTGAACAGGCAGGCACGACAGGAGTGCGACAATAGAAATCACTATGCGCCGCATTCTCATCTTGACGCTCACTCTACTCGTCTGCGTCCCCGTTTTCGCCCAGGAAAAGTCCGCGGAGCCGAAGCCCCGGGAGATCACGCCCGATCAGCTCTGGACCGCGCTGCTCGCGGGAAACAGGATCTACGTCACGGGCGCGGTGTCGTACAACCTGCTCAAGGAAGAGCGGACGCAGACCGCGGGCGGCCAGTCGCCGCCGATCACGATCGTCGGGTGCTCGGACAGCCGCGTGCCGCCGGAGCTGATCTTCAATCAATCCCTCGGCATTCTGTTCGTCGTGCGCAGCGCAGGGAACGTCGTCGACGACTTCGGCCTCGCCTCGATCGAATTCGCGATCGCCAAGGGCTACACGAAGCTGATTGTGGTCCTCGGCCACAACAGCTGCGGCGCGGTCCTCGCCTCCCTCGGCGGCGCCGACGGCGGCTCGCCGGCGCTGAACGAGCTTGCCGCGCGCATCCGCTCGTCGTTCATCGGCGTCACCTACGACCCCGGCAATCCCGCGAACGTGCAGAAGGCGGTGGAGATGAACGCCCGCGCCGCGGCGGCCTCGCTCCTGGCGCGCAGCAAAATCATTCGCGACGCCGCGCTCACGGAGAAAATCAAAATCGTGACGGCAAACTACGACATGGCGACGGGTGAGGTGAAGCAGATCGATTAATTTTCAGTTTATCCCGCGCGCAGACGCGGGATCTCCGGTTGCACCGCGCCACGCGAACCGACGAGCGGTAATCGCCGGTCGGCGTCCATCGGTGTGCTCCTCCCGGTGGATCCGGAGATCCCGCGTCTTCGCGCGGGATAAACTTCAAGAAGCAGATCGATTAAGCGCGGCCGCGCCACACTTTCTCGATCATCCCGCCCATATCGCTCGGCGCTTTCACGACATGAATCCCGGCCGCGCTCAGCGCGGCCATTTTTTCGGCCGCCGTGCCTTTGCCGCCGCTGATGATCGCGCCGGCGTGGCCCATGCGTCGTCCCGGCGGCGCGGTCTGCCCCGCGATGAACGCCACAACCGGCTTCGTCACGTGATCCTTCACGAACGCCGCCGCGTCTTCCTCCGCCGATCCGCCGATCTCGCCGATCATGATGATGGCCTCGGTCGCGGGATCGGCCTCGAACGCGGCCAGGCAGTCGATGAAGTTCGTGCCCGGCAGCGGATCGCCGCCGATGCCGACCGCGGTCGACTGTCCGATCGTGCGCGTCTGGCCTACCGCTTCATAGGTCAGCGTTCCGCTGCGCGACACGATCCCGATCGGCCCCGGCTTGTGAATGTGACCCGGCATGATGCCGATCTTCGCCTCGCCCGGCGTGATGATGCCGGGACAGTTCGGACCGATGAGGCGCGACTTGTTTCCGTGCTTCTTCAGAAAATCGTGCGCCTTGATCATGTCGTTCACGGGGATGCCTTCCGTGATGCAGACGATCAGCTCGATTCCGGCATCCGCCGCCTCCATGATCGCGTCCGCGGCGAACGCCGGCGGCACGAAGATCAGCGAGCAGTTCGCGCCCGCGTCGCGGCGCGCATCGCCGACGGTGTTGAAGACCGGGAACCCCTCGTGGGTCGTCCCGCCCTTGCCCGGCGTCACCCCGCCGACGACCTGTGTGCCGTAGTCGCGGCACTGAATCGCGTGGAACGTGCCCTCGCGGCCGGTGATGCCCTGAACGATGACCTTCGTGTTTTTGTCGACCCAAATCGCCATTGACTATTTCCCTTGCGCCGCCGCGACGACTTTCTGCGCGGCGTCCCACATCCCATCTGCAGTAATGAGCGGCAACCCCGAGTCCTTCAGGATCTGTTTGCCGAGCTCCACGTTCGTTCCTTCGAGCCGCACCACAACCGGCACCGGCAATCCCACTTCGCGCGACGCGCTGACGACGCCCTCGGCGATGCGATCGCCGCGCATGATGCCGCCGAAGATATTGATCAGGATCGCCTTCACGTTCTTGTCGCTGAGGATGATGCGGAACGCGTTCTTCACCTGCTCCGCGCTCGCGCCGCCGCCGACGTCGAGGAAGTTCGCGGGCTCGCTGCCGGCGAGCTTGATGATGTCCATCGTCGCCATCGCCAGCCCCGCGCCGTTGACCATGCAGCCGACGTTGCCGTCGAGCTTGATGTAGTTCAGGCCGAACTTCGACGCCTCGACCTCGAGCGGATCTTCTTCGTTGAGATCGCGCATCTCGATGACGTCCTTGTGCCGGAAGAGCGCGTTGTCGTCGAAGTTCATCTTGCAGTCGAGTGCGAGCACGTCGCCCTCTTTCGTCACCAGCAGCGGATTGATCTCCGCGAGCGAGGCGTCGGTGTCGATGTACGCGCGCATCAGCTTCTGCATGAAGTCGACGCATTTCTTGAACGAGTCGCCGGAGAGGCCGAGCGCATACGCAACGTTGCGCGCCTGGAACGGCTGCACGCCGAGGACGCTGTCGACCGGCTCGCGGTGAATCGCGTCCGGATCCTTCGCCGCGACTTCCTCGATGTCCATGCCGCCCTGCGCGGAAGCCATGATCACGTTCATGCCCAGGCGGCGGTCGAGGGTGATGCCGAGGTACAGCTCCTTGTCGATGTTCAGCGCTTCCTCGATCAGCACCTTGTGCACGACCCGCCCTTCAGGGCCGGTCTGATGCGTCACGAGCGTCATCCCGAGCATCTTCTTCGTCAGCTCCGCCGCCTCGTCCGCGTCCTTGGCCAGCTTCACCCCACCGCCCTTGCCGCGGCCGCCGGCGTGGATCTGCGCCTTGACGACCACCCGCCCGCCGAGCTCCTTCGCCGCCTGCCGCGCCTCGTCGGGAGTATTGACGACGATGCCGCGCGGAGTCGGAACTCCATAGCGCCGCAGGATCTCTTTTGCCTGATACTCGTGGACTTTCATAGGGGGCGCCTTGTATCACAAACTACGACACACGCTCATCGCGTTGCTGGTCCTCGGTTGTAGCGAGCCGAAGCAACCCGCCCCCTACGTGCGGCAGGAGGGCGCGGCGGAGCTGAAGTTGTACCAGCCGCTCGCGACGTTCTACCGCGAGAATCCACCCGAGCTCGCGCGATTCATTTCGATCCTGCAGCAGCGGACGGGACTCGCTCCGTCCCTCGCTTCGTATCCGGTCGATGCAGCATCGATCCAACGCGCAGCCGCCGCGTTCGAAGCGGCGGCGCGGGAGGTCTTCCAGTTTCCTCTTGCGTTGAACAACAGCAACGCCGCGCAATACGACGTCTTGTTCAACACGCACCTGATCGATCCAGGTGACGGGAAAGATGACCGATCCGAATGGCGACGGACTCGCCTTCGCCTCGGCGCCCGAGCTCGTCGTGAACCGCTACCTTCCGCCGTATCCGCTGATCGCGGCGATGGCAGACGCGCAACATGCCGCGAAGATGGCGCTGCCCGCCGAAGTACGCGACGCCGTAAGCGCGAACGACTACGCGCGCTTCCTGAACCGCTCGAAGGACGCACCCGTGCGCGTCTATTCGCTCGCGATCGAGCAGGCGTGGAAGGAAGAGGAGTGGACGCTCGTGGAGCGGTGGTCGCGCGAGGCGATCCGGCTCGCGCCGCGCAATGCGCCGCTGAAGCACAACCTCGCGGTGGTGCTCAGCAATGACCCGCGCACGATGCCGGAAGCCATCGCCTTGCTTCGCCAGGCACTCGCGCAAGACGAGAATTACGGGCGCGCGCACCTGACGCTCGCGTCCTGTCTGCTCGATACCGGGCAGCGCGACGAAGCGCGCGTCCACGCCGAGTGGGTCCGTGATCACGATGGGCAGCTGAAGCGCGACGCCGAAGAGATCCTGGCGCGCATTCCGAAGTAGCGTGCTCCGATGCAAGCCGGCGACATCATCACGATCCGACCGGAAAGCCTCGTAGCCGGCGGCGCCGCGCTGGCCCGCGTGGACGGCTTTCCGATCTTCGCCCTGAACGTTTTCCCCGGCGACGTCGCGCGCGTGGAGCTCGTCGAGGTGAAGAAGGGATTCGCGCGGGCGGATCTCGTGGAGCTGCTGAAACCCAGCCCCTGGCGCCGTGCTGCACCGTGCCCGATCGCGAACGAGTGCGGCGGATGCGACTGGACGGCTTTACGTTTGGACAAACAGCTCGAAGCGAAGCGAGGCATCTTGCTCGAGTCACTGCGGCGGATCGGCAAGATCACGGATGCGCCGCCGATCGTTTTGCATCCATCGCCGCTCAACTATCGACTGCGCTCCAGGCTGCACCGCGATGGAGACGCGATCGGGTTTTACGCGATGCGCTCGAATCGCGTCGTGCCGCTCGCACCCGAGTGCGAGGTGGTGGGCGTGGAAACGGCTATGGACTGCGGTGGCAAGGCCACCGCTTTTCCACACCGATCAAAAAGCGGCGGCTCCGCCGCCGCAGTCCAAATATGGGAGCTCGACGGCCAGCTCGTCGAAGAAGGCGAGCTCACGATTGACGGCTACCGCGTCTCCACCGACGCGTTCTTCCAGGTCAACCGCCATCTCCTCCAAACGATGTTGCGCCTCGTACAAGCACACGCGCAAGGTGTGAAGAACAAGAACACGGCCGTCGACCTGTACGCCGGCGTCGGCTTCTTCAGCGCGCCGCTGGCGCGGATGTTCGCGCGCGTGATCGCGGTCGAAGGCTCGCCCGTCTCCGCGCGATACGCGCGCATCAACCTCCCGAGGAACGCAAAGGTCATCGAGGCGCCGGTCGAGCGCGAGGCGACGCGTCTACCGCCTGCAGATTTTTTGTTCCTCGATCCGCCGCGCGCGGGGACGCGGCAGGAAGTGATCCGCGCGATCGGCGAGCGGACGAAAGAAAAGATTGCGTATCTCTCCTGTGATCCCGTAACCTTTTCCCGGGACGCGAGCCGGCTGATCGCGTCCGGCTGGCGCCTCGCCACGCTCGACCTCCTCGACCTCTTCCCGAATACCCATCACGTCGAAACGCTCTCCTCGTTCGAGCGTGCGCAATGACGTTCCTGCCGCCCTAGCACTGATTGGTTTGATCGCCGGCCTGGCCTGCGGTCCATTCGTCGTCCATCCGCTGTTCACCGCAATCGGCCTGGCCCTCGTGTCTCTTCGTCTCGGCCGCTTCACGCTGTTCGCAGCGATCGGCATCGTCCTCTGCCAACTCCCAACCGCCAACCGCCAACTTCTTCCCGAAGACCGCTTCGTCACCATCCGCGAGCCGATCGAGCACGACTGGCGTTCCCGCGGCGACTCGTACGTGCTGACCACCGGACAGTTCCACATCTACGCGCGCTTCAAGCCGCCCGGCATCGCGATGGAGAAATACGTGCGCGCCGAAGCGCTCGTGCGGATGAACGAGCACGGGCAGTACATCGCGACCGTGAAGGCGCCGCAGCTATTGTCGTATGAAGGCAAACTGTCGCGATGGCACCCGCGCGCGTGGAATCGCATGCTCGCGCAGCGGCTCGACGCGCATGCGCGCGACCATCCGGCCGAGGTCGCGCTCGCGCAGGCGCTGGTGCTCGGACGAGGCGAGCAGCTCGATGACGCGTTGAAAGACAGCTACCGCCGCGGCGGGACGTATCACCTGCTCGTCTTCTCCGGCCTGCAGATCGCGTTTGCCGCCGGCATCCTCGCCGCGCTGCTGCGCTGGCTGCACAAGCCGCGCGCGTCGGACTGGCTGCTGCTCGCCTTCGCGATCCTCGCCCCGCTCTTCATCGGCCCGACCTCCTCCGTCGCCCGCGCGAGCCTCGGCATCGGCCTCTATGCCTTCGCCCGCATCACGAAACGGCCGACGGCGCTCGAGAACCTCTGGTGCGTCGCCGCCATCGTCCAGCTGATCCTCAACCCGCACGACCTCACCGACGCCGCGTTTCACATGACCTACGCCGGCGCCGGCGCCCTGCTGTTCATCGGCCGCCGGCTCGCGAAACGCGCCTGGCTGGCAACGATTCTGGCAACGGAGATCGTGATGACGCCGATCGTGCTTTTCCACTTCCACCAGTTCGCCCTCGGCGGCGCGCCGCTCTCCATCGTGATGTCGCCGCTGATCTTCGCCATGCTCGTCGTCGCCGCCATCGCCTGCGCGGTTCCCTGCGACGCGCTCTTCTTCATCATCGGCGGTCTTCACTCCGCGTGCGCGTTCCTGAATCGTTTCGGCGTCTCGGGCTTCTTCACCGCCCCGCCGCTCGCTTCGCTCGTCATCGGCACATTCGCCGCGTTGCTGGCCATGGCGCTGCTGCGCGGCAAGCGACGCGCGATCGCCGTCGCGTTGGCGATGTTGATTCCGACCGTTGCCGCGATGATCGCCTTCCGTCGCGAACGGAGCGTCGAGCATCCGCGCGTCACGTTCTTCGACGTCGGACAGGGCGACGCCATCGCCATCCGCTCGCGCGACCGCGCGATCCTCGTTGACGGCGGTCCGAACCAGCGCATCCTCCCGCTGCTCGTCGATCGCGGCATTCGGAAACTCGATGCGGTCGTGCTCACGCACGCGCATCCCGATCACTGCCGCGGCCTGATCGAAGTCGTCGAGCATCTCGACGTCCGCTCGATCTGGATCTCGCCGCGCCGCTTCGGCGGCGACTGCGCGGAACTGCTCGAGGACACGCCCGCGCCGATTCATCTCATCCGCGACGGCGACACGCTTTCACTCGACGGCGTCCGCATCACCGCGCACGTCGCCGATCACCGCTTCCGCCGCGCGAAAGAGAACAACTCCTCGGTCGTGCTGCGCGCGGAGATCGGCGGCCGCCGCGTGCTGCTGACCGGCGACATCGAGCGCGAAGCGGAGTTGGTCTTTTCCGACCGCGACCTGCGGGCGGACGTGCTGAAAGTCGCGCATCACGGCAGCCGCAGTTCCACCGCGCCGTCGTTCGTCGAGCGCGTCGCGCCGCGCATCGCCGTCGTCTCCTGCGGCCGCCGCAATCTCTTCGGCCATCCGCACCCGTCGGTGCTCGGGACGCTCCACGACGCGGGCGTCCGCATCTGGCGCACCGACCGCGACGGCACGGTCGACATCGACTTTCGTAACAGGAAGCTGTTCGTAACCGCGCGTGCGCCGCCGATATGATCACCGACCCATGAAGCGAATCGCACTCGCCGTTTTGCTGCTTTCGTCGCTCTCGCTTGTCGCGCAAGAGAAGCTCCGGCTCGACGTCGACACGATCATGCGCGGCCCCGGCCTCGCCGGCTACACGCCGCGCGCGCTGCGCTGGTCGCGCGACGGCAAGCTGCTCTACTTCGAATGGAAGCAGTACACCGATCCGACGGTGAAGGACTTCGACACGTACGTCGTCGGCCGCGACGGCAAGGGTCTGCGCAAACTGTCCGACGAGGAGAAGAAGGAGGCGCCGCCGCTGAATGCGAACTGGACTCGCGACCGCAAGTTCGCCGTCTCCACCGACGGCGGCGACGTCTTCCTGTACGACGCTGACGCGAAGAAGCGCCGCGCGCTGACCGACACGATCGACGGCGAGTCGGACGCGCGGTTCACGAAAGACGAGAAGCGCGTCGCGTTCGCGCGCAACAACAATCTCTACGTCCTCACCTTGGGCGACGGCACGATCGCGCAGCTGACGAACATCGTGTCGTCCGACGCGAAGGGTCCGAACGTCACGCTGTTCGACGACGAGAACAAGGGCAAGACCGCGAGCCAGAAGTGGGTCGCGGAGGAGGCGAAGAAGCTGAGCGACGTCATCGCGCGGCGCGACGCGAAGAAGAAGGAAGACGACGCGAAGAAAAAAGCGGAGATCAAGCTCGCGCCGCTGAAGCTGAAGAGTGGCGAGTCGATCACCGATCTGCAGCTCTCGCCCGACGAGAAATTCGTGGTCGCGTTCGTCGGTGTCGACTCCGACGATGGCAAGAGCCCCATCGTACCGAGCTACGTCACGGCCAGCGGCTACACGACCGATCTGCCGGCGCGGCTCAAGGTGGGCGATGCCCAGGACGCGTCGCGCGTGGCCAGCATCTCCACCACCGATGGGAAGGCTCAGTGGCTGAAGCACGAGCTGCCGAAAGCGGCGCCGGTCGTCGTCGAAGAAAAGAAGACGGAGTCGGTGACGCAGAAAGAGACCGAGGCCACGGCGGCGAAGACGGAGACCACGGAGAAGAAAGAGCCGGAGGAGCGCGACGTCGAGTTGCTCTCGCTGGCCTGGTCGGACGACGGCACGAGGGCGGTGATGCCGGTGCGCGCGGCCGACAACAAAGACGCGTGGTTTCTCTCGTTCGATCCCGCGACCGGAAAAGGCACGGTGGTCGATCACGAGCACGACAACGCCTGGGTGTCGTGGGGTTTCGGCGAGGCCTGGGGATTCGTCCCCGGCTCGCACACGATCTGGTTCACGAGCGAGCGCAACGGCTGGATGCATCTCTACACGCGCTCGGTCGACGGCGGCGAGCCGAAGGCGCTCACGAGCGGCAAGTGGGAAGTCGACTCCGTGCGCGTCTCCGACGACGAAAAGAGCTTCTATCTGACGGCGAGCAAGGAGTCGCTGTTCGAGCGGCACTTGTACCGGCTGCCGGTCGCGGGCGGCGACTTGACGAAGCTGACGACGACCGAAGGGTGGCATGAGGCGGTCGCGTCGCCCGACGGCAAGACGTACGGCGACGTCTACTCGTATTCGAACAAACCGTGGGAGGTGTACGTCGGAGCGACGCGCATCACCACGTCGCCCGCGCCCGAGTTTGCGACGTATCCGTGGCTCGACGTGCCGATCGTGCACTTCACCGCGCGCGACGGCGCGTCCGTTCCGGCGCGCATCTACAAGCCCGCGAACTGGAACGGCGGGCCGGCCGTGATCTTCGTGCACGGCGCGGGCTACCTGCAGAACGTGCATCGCGCCTGGTCGAATTACTACCGCGAGTACATGTTCCACCACCTGCTCATGGAGCGCGGCTATCTCGTGCTGGACGCCGACTACCGCGCATCATCGGGCTACGGCCGCGACTGGCGCACGGCGATCTACCGGCACATGGGCGGAGTCGATCTCACCGATCAACTCGACGCCGCGCAGTGGCTCGTGAAAGAGCACCGCGTCGACGCGAAACGCATCGGCATGTACGGCGGCAGCTACGGCGGCTTCATCACGCTGATGGCGATGTTCACCGCGCCCGGCACCTTCGCCGCCGGCGCCGCACTGCGCCCCGTCACCGACTGGGCTCATTACAACCACAGCTACACGGGCGCGATCCTCAACACGCCGCAGAAAGACCCCGTTGCGTATCGCCAGTCGTCGCCGATTTACTTTGCGGAAGGACTCAAGGGCGCGCTGCTGATGTGCCACGGCGTCATCGACGTCAACGTGCACTTCCAGGACAGCGTGCGCCTCGCGCAACGGCTGATCGAGCTGCGAAAAGAAAACTGGGAGCTCGCCGGCTATCCGCTCGAAGACCACGGCTTCGTCGAGCCGACGAGCTGGGCGGATGAGTACAAGAGGGTGTTGAAGTTGTTCGAGACGACGTTGAAGTGATGTTTTGGAGTACAGTCATGTACTCCATATGTCTGCCACCCTCCTGCGGCTCGGCCTCTGGACGATGATCCTCGCGCTCGCGCTGTACGTGATCGACGAGACGTATCCCGACCAGCCGATCGGCGAGATCATCTCCACGTCCCTGCTCACGCAGATCCTCGTCGTCGCGGCGATCGCGATTGCCGCCGGCGTCGTGCTCCGTCTCCTCGGCAAAGGCGCGGCGGTCGTCAGCAAGAACCGCTGCCGCGTCTGCAGGACGCCGATTCCGCCCGGAGCAATATACTGCCGCCAGCATTTGCGCAATATATTGCACGATGAGGAAGACAAGACGCACACGACGCGCCTCCGGCGGTGAAGCTGATCGTCCTGGCCGGACCCACCGGCACCGGCAAATCCGCGCTTGCCCTACGCCTCGCGCAAACCATTCATGGAGAAATAGTTAACTACGATTCCGTCCAGATCTACCGCGGCTTCGACATCGGCAGCGCGAAGCCGTCACCCGCCGAGCGCAGCCTCGTACCGCACCATTTGTACGATATCGTCGACGCCGATCAGGAGTTCAACGCGGCCGATTACGCAAAGGTCGCACGTGACGTGTGCAGTAAAATTCACACGCCCATCCTCGCCGGCGGCACGTTCTTTTATCTCCGCGCGCTGCTGAGCGGCCTGCCGGAAATGCCCGGCCGCGACGAGAGCCTTCGCGCGCGCCTCCGCGCCATCGCGAACAAGCCCCGCGGAGCGGAACGGCTGCACCGCTGGCTGTCGAAAATCGATCCGCGAAGTGGTAGAAAGATCGCCCTTGGTGACCGGCATCGCGTGGAACGAGCGTTGGAGGTCTGGCTGACGAGTGGCAGACCGATCTCGAGCTGGGAGCGGAACGGCGCCGGCGAACTGCCGTCGATCAAGATCGCGCTGACGCTCGAGCGCGCGCGGCTGAACGAGACGCTCGACCGGCGCGTCGACGCGATGTATGCGGCCGGTCTCGTCGAAGAAACGCGCGCGTTGCTGGAGAACTATCCGCGCACCGCTCGTCCGTTTGGCACGATCGGCTACAAGGAAGCGGCCGCGCTCGTGCGCGGTGAGCTTGAACGCGACGCCGCGATCGCCGAAACCAAGCGCCGCACCCGCGCGTACGCAAAACGGCAGATGACGTGGCTGAGGTCGGAGCGAAATGTGCACTGGCTCGACGCGGCAGACCAGGAAACGACGTTCGCCGCCGCGCTGCGGCTGATCGAGGGGAAGAGTTGAAGTTCAGGTTGCTGAGTTGCTGGCTGAGTTGCCAGGTGGTCGTTGGGTTGCTGATCCTGGCGAGTTGTACGCCCGCGGTGACGCCGCCGCCGAACGTGACGCCTCGGGGCGAAGACCGCTATCTCATCGATCCGCGCGCCGGATCGCCCGCCGCCGATCCGCAGACGGAACAGAAGCTCGACGCGGCGTGGCGATTCGCGCTCGCCGGAAACGAAGCCGAAGCGCGGCGTCTGCTCGACGAGATCCGCAAGAAGAATCCCGGCTACGCGCCAGCCTCGCTGGTCCAGGCCGCGATCGACATCCGCGCGAACCGCTTCGACGCCGCGCGCGCGATCGTCCAAAAGTACGACACGCTCGCCGCGCGCGTGTACGAAGCGGAGATCGCGTTCCGCGAAAACGACACCCGCCGCGCGCTCGAGCTCTATCGCACGCTCGAAGTGCCTGCCGCGCCCGAGCGCATCGCGGTGCTCGAGAACACGCTCTACGAGCAGCTCTTCGCCGCCGCGCAGACCGCGCCCGACGCGCAAGCCATTCCGCTGCTGCGCGAGGCACTGACGTTCAAGCCCGCGGCGATCGAGCCGCGCATTCAGCTCGCGCGCAGGCTCGTCACGCAGCGCAGTTTCGACGACGCGCGTCGCGAGCTCGAGCCGCTCCTCA
>DATFHJ010000257.1:0-10017 GCA_035248585.1 Thermoanaerobaculia bacterium | reverse complement strand
GTGGTGATCCAGTGCTCTGACGGCTCCACGCTCCACTGCTTCGTGTCCCAACGGCCGGTGGGGAAGCGAGCGGGAAAGAACATCCCGTTCTTTCGAACGAAGAAGGCGAAGCCGTAGATCGCGAGGAGGAGGACGGCCAGGAAAATCAGGCCGTGAGCTTTTCCCAATCTCCCTCCGGCGCATCGATCGCGAGAGCCAGGCCCCCGTCACTCCCGATGAACACCGGATCCTCCATGTAGCGCACCTTGCCGCCGCCGACGGATTTGAGCGCGTTTTCCATCGCATCGCCCAGGCCGCGAATGAGGCCGCCGCCGCCGGAGAGGATGATGTTGGTCCGCACGCGCTCCTGGAACTCGGGCTCGACGCGGGCGAGGAGGTCGATCATGGTCTCGGTCACCGGCGCGACGATCGTTTCGCACGCGGCGCGCATTTCGTTCGTGATGTCGAGCTCCGTCGGGACCCCTTTCACCGGCGCGGTGACGATCACCGGCTCCTTCGACTCGCCGACGAAGCTGTGCTTTTCCTTCCAGTCGCGCACCATGAACACCGTCACGTTCGCCTGCGGGTAGCGCTCCTCGATCAGTTTGAGCAGCTGCGTGTCGATCGAGTCGCCGGCCACGGTGAGCGTCCGCTGATCCTCTTCCGTCGGGTAGCGGCCTTTCATCACGCAGAAGTCCGTCGTGCCGGCGCCGATGTCGATGATCATCGTGTGCAGCAGCGCGTCGAGTCCGTACGCGACCGCGAACGGCTCGCTCACGATCAGCAGGCTGTCGACGATTCCCTTCATCGAGTTGCGCAGGTACTGCTTGTTCGTGCGCAGCGCGGCGGCCGGCACGCCCACCACCGCCCGCACGTGCTCCGCGTCGGTCTTGCCGTTGACGCCGACGAGGCGGAGGAGATGCTTGAGCAACTCGCGCACGGCCTCGACGTCCTTCTCCGAACCCTCTTTCAAGAGCCCGCGCTCGAGCGGGCGGTGCAGATCGAGCATGGTGCGATTGGACACGGCCTCGTGTCCGATGAGCACGTCGCGCTTGAGCACTTTGCGCGCGACCATGTCGAGCGGCCATCCGACGAAGCTGTCGACGACGAAGCGCTCGCCGTTCGACGCGGAGATCGCGCTTCGCGACGTGCCGAGGTCGATGCCCACGTGAAGGAGGTCAGCCATGATTCGCGATTCCTTTCTTCGGTCCGTCATTGGCGCTGGCATAGGCGCGGATGCCGGCGAACAGCGCGTCGGCGATCTTCTGCCGGTACTCCGCGCGCGCGAGCAACGCCGCTTCCTGCTGGTTGGAAAGACAGCCGACTTCGGCCAGCACGGCCGGCATGTCGGTGGCGACGAGGACGATGAACGGCGCGCGCTTCACGCCCCAGTTTTCGAGTCCCGGATCGCTGGCGCGCAGTTTCGAGTACAGCTCCTGCTGCACGACGCTCGCGAGCTCGTGCGACTCGTCGCGCCGCGCGTCGGCGTAGACGCCGTCGAGCAGCTTGCGCATGTCCGCGAGGGAGTACCCCGAAACTCGATTCTCCTCGGCCGCCAGCTGCGTGAGCGACGGATCGCTCGTCGGGCCGAGGTAATACGTCTCGATGCCGCGGCTCGCCGTGTGCTTCACGATGGCGTTGACGTGGATCGAGACGAAGATGTCGGAGTTGGAGTCGTTCGCCAGCCGCGCACGCTCTTTCAACGCGACCATGCGGTCGTCGGTGCGCGTCGAGATCACTTCGAATCCCTCGCGTTCGAGGAGCGTGCGAAGGCGATGGTTGATGTCGAGCGTGATCGCCTTCTCGGCGACACTCGCCGCCGTCGCGCCGGGATCCGAGCCGCCGTGACCTGCATCGAGCACCACGCGCCGCACCGCGAGGGGGAAGGCGGCGGAGGTGACGCGCTCCATCGATGGGGGTTCGGGGTGGAGGACAGGCAATCCTGCCTGTCCTGTTTTGATCATCGCTGCGCTTTGGACAGGCAGGATTGCCTGTCCTCCACTATTGTCTCGGAAAAGATACGCGCCGCCGAGGGCGAGCGGGATCAGGAGAAACGGCGCGCGGCGCAGCCAGATGCGCGCGAGGCGGTTGGCCGGCCGCACGGCGCGCGGGGGCACGCCTCGAATCACATCGAGGTTTTCCGCCACCGCCTCCCGCAGAACGCGGCGTTTCACCCGCTGGATCTTGGCCGCTGTCATTGCGTTGCACCTATTCTTGTGCAGACGACCGAACAGTCATTCTAAACTGCTTCCCAGGAGGAATTCGATGTCCGACAAGATCTACAAGCTCGTCGAGATCGTGGGCACGTCGCCGGGGTCGTTCGCGGAGGCGGCATCCGCGGGCGTGGAGCGCGCCTGCCAGACGCTGCACAACGTCGACTGGTTCGAGGTCACGGAGATGCGCGGCCGCGTCGAGAACGGGAAGATCTCCGAGTTTCAGGTGAAGATGAAGATCGGGTTCCGCCTGGACGATTAGAGACCGATTAGAGATCCACCGCCGCCGGCTCCGGGATCTCCCGCAGCAGTTCCGCGCCTTCCGACCTCGCGACGTACGTGGCGATGGTGAGATCGCCCGTGACGTTGAGGACCGTGCGGCACATGTCGAGGATGCGGTCGACGCCGAGGATGATCGCGATCATCGCGGGGTTCACGCCGATCTGCGTGAGGACGAGGGCAATGAAGGGGATCGATCCCGAGGGGACTCCGGCGGTGCCGACGCCGCCGAGGATGGCCAGGTAGACGACCATCAGCTGCACGCCGAGGGAGAGATCGACGCCGGCGAGCTGCGCGAGGAAGAGCACGGTCACGCCTTCGTACAGCGCCGTGCCGTTCTGATTCGCGGTCGCGCCGACGGTGAGCACGAACGAGTTGATCTCGCGCGGCACGCCGAGGTTCTCCTCGGAGACCCGCAGCGCCGTCGGCAGTGTCGCGTTCGACGACGACGTCGAGAACGCGGTGATCATCACCGTCTTGATGCGGCGGAAGAACTCGAGCGGATGGATCTTCGAGAGCAGCGCCACGGAGAGCGAGTAGACGCCGAACATGTGCAACGCCAGCCCGATCAGCACCGTGGCCACGAACCAGCCGAGGCTCACCAGGAGATCGAAGCCGAACTTCGCCGTCATCGTGAAGAGGAGACAGAACACGCAATACGGCGCGATGCGCATCACGATCTGAATCCCGGCCTCGGTGGCGCCGAAGATCGACTCCAGCACCGCCAGCAGCGGCGCCGCCCGTTCCGTCCCGATCAGCGTCAGGCAGATCCCGAAGAAGAGCGCGAAGAACATCAGCCCGAGCATGTCCGGCGTCTCTTTGCCGACCGAGTAGAAGATGTTCGTCGGGATGATCGTCTTCACGCCTTTCATCAGCGGCGTGTCGGTTGATTTCGAGCTGCTGACCGCGTCTTCGACGCGCTTCGTCGCGTCTTTGTTGAACTGCTGTTCGAGCCTCGCCGCGACTTCGGGCGAGATCCGCTTGCCGGGACGGATCGTGTTCGCGAGGGTGAGGCCGATGACGACGCTGATGGCCGAGACAATGAGCGTATAGACGAAGCTCTTCACGCCGATCCGGCCGATGCTGCGCAGGTCGCCGAGTCCGGCCACGCCGAGAGTCAGGCTCGCGAACACCAGCGGGATCACGAGCAGGAGGAGGAGGCGGATGAAGATGTAGCCGATCGGCTCGGTGATGTGGTTGGCGATGAACTTGAGCTCCGGCGTGTCGCTGCCGAGGATCGCGTTGAGGGTGCAGCCGAGCGCCGCCCCCGCCACGAGCCCGATCAGAATCTTCGTGTGCAGAGGGATTCCGCGCCGCGTCTCGCTCATGTGCGCAAGATGGTACACGAGGCCGCCTGCGGAGGATTGCGCAAACGCGGCGAGCGGCGTACATTGTTGGCGCCCCGACAACTCAACTTGCGGACGCAACTCTTAACGAAGAAGGAGAGTCAATGACCTACGCCCTTGCGATGTTGCTTCAGGAACAGCCGTCCCCCGAGCAGTTAGGTGCCGCCGCGAGCGGAATCGCGACCGTGATCATGGTCGTCTATTTCGCCATCCTGCTGCTGGCGATCATCTCGATGTGGAAGATCTTCACCAAGGCCGGCGAGCCCGGATGGGCCGCGATCGTGCCGATTTACAACCTCATCGTGCTGCTGAAAATCGCCGGCAAGCCCGCATGGTGGTTCCTGCTGATGATCATCCCGTTCGTGAACATCGTCATCGCATTGATGGTATGCATCTCTCTCGCCGCGAATTTCGGCAAGAGCACGGGCTTCGGCGTCGGCCTGTTCCTGCTCGGGTTCGTCTTCGGCCCGATCCTGGCGTTCGGCGACGCGCGCTACCAGCCGCAGGCCGCATAAAGTCGCATTCGAAGTTGTCGTTGAAACGGCGGGCCGCGGGGCCCGCCGTTTTTGCGTCAGACGTAGCGCTCGCGGACGGTGCGCAGGTGATGCAGCTCGTGTCCGGCGATGTGAAACGCCAGCCCGCGCACGGAGGCCGCGTAGCCGTTGACGATCCCGCGGCGCAGCCACTGCTCGTCCGTCATCGAAGCGAACAGCGCGATCGTCGCGCGGCGCACGATGCGATATTCGTCGATGAGGCTCTCCACGCTGCGCGCCTCGAAGCCCGCGCCGTCGACGTATTCCTTTTCATCGAAGCCCGGCAGCGGACGGGTGTCGCCGCGCGCGACGCAGAGAGCGCGATACGCGAAGATGCGCTCGTCGTCGATGAGATGCCCGAGCACTTGTTTCAGCGTCCACTTTCCCTCGGCGTATGCAGGCTTGTCCACGGCGAACACGTTCACCGTTTCGCGTTCCAGCTCGGAAAGCGCGGCGACGGCGTCATCGCCGGCGACGAAGTCGATGTCGGCTTGCGCGTAATCGGCGAATTCGCCGGCGGCCGGGCGGCCGGATTTGCTCATGTCAGTAATCCAGATTCTCTTTGCGCAGCAACCGCGGCGCGCCGTTCTTCCAGACATAAACGCGCCGCGTGTCGAACGTGCGGTCATTGCGCCGGCCGTCCCACGTGTGCACGTACAGCAGCGCGCTCTTTGGAGAAAACTCGAACCAGTCCGGGGTGTTTGCCGGTTGTTCCGCCGGCGACCAGCCCGATGTCAATGCCTCGGGTGCCATCCAGACGCGCCCCGTGGCGAGATCGATGACCGCCCATTCGATGCAATTCGTCCCGCAGCCCCACCGCGTGACGCGATAGTGGCCGTTGAAATTCACGCCCTCGTTCGCCGCCTCGCGCAGCACCGAGCGATACCGCCGTGCCGGCTGCTTGCTGACATCGGGTTTCGCCGCGGCCTTCGTCAACGGCGCTTCCGCCGGATATTGCGCGAACCCAGTGGCCAGCAACAATACGACCGCAAGCTCACCGATCACTCTCATAAGTCCTATCCGTCGTATCCGTCGTATCAGTCGTATCAGTCCTATCCTGCTCCCCCAACTGAAACGACTTCCGAATATCCGTGGTCGTCATGTAATGCAGCCGCGAGTTCTGTTGATACGCCGCCGCATCCCCCACGAGCCGATTGAGTGTTTTCGCGTGGCGGCGCTCCGTGAGGAAGCGCTTCAGATCGGGATAGAAAAATCCGAGCGACGCGAGGAAGAACGCGAACATCGTTTCGAAAATGGGGATGAACGGCAGCTCGATGATGATCCCGCCCAGCACGAGACCGCCGAGGGCGAACAAGAGCCGCGCCGAGAGATCGCCGCGGCGCCAGACGTCGAATCCATTGCGCTCGAGGCGATTCATCTCCTTGGCCTGCTCGACGTATTGCGGCATCGCCGTCTCCAGCACCTCGGTCTCGAGCGATTTCCAATACACCGGCGAGCCGCCGAACTCGGCGTACGCCTCTTTGATCTTCGCCAGCTTGCCGCGCGCGATCGCAAGAAGCTGCTCGTGCAGCTCCTCGTCGTCGATCCCGCGCCGGCGGTGCTCGCATTCCTCGAGCACGACGAACACCACGCTGCCGAAGTCGTACTCCGGCCCCGCGATATTGAGCACCATCTATTGATCGGACTCCTGCTTCTGCTGATAGCGCACGATGCCGAGCTGCTCCATCAGTTTGTTGCCGTCGATGATTACGTTTCCGTTCGGCAACTTTGGAATCTGGCGAATTTCCTTTTTCTGCAACGCATCGATCAGCTGCAGGCTGACATACGCATCGCCCGCGCTGCCGTTCAATGCCGCGCGCTCCTTGCGCACGCCTTCCGCCACCGCGGTCTTCTCCGCGATCACGGCCTGCGCCTCCTGGCGCCTCCGCCCGAGATACGCATCGGCGGCGGTCTTGGCCTGCTGCAATTCGCCCTGCGAGCGCGTGAGCTGTTCCGTCAGCTCGGCGATTTTCTGCTGCAGATTCGCCTTGTTCGATTCGAGCGTGGCCAGGATCTGGGCCTCGAGCTTCTCCGCGTTTTTCTCCGCTTCCTTGCGGCGATTGATGAGCGTCTGATAGTCGGGCTTGAACGAGAAATCGCCGAGAATCACCTGCTCGACGACCACGCCGAACGGCTGCAGATGCGCGGCCAGCAGTTTCGTGGCGTCATTGGCGGCGCGGAATCGCAGATCGGGGTTGTAGTACTCCTCGGAGTCGAGGCGATTGAGAACGTCGCGGATGTACGTGCGCGCCTGCGGCCGCACGACGCGCTCTTTGATCAGTTTCGTCGACGGCGCGACCTGCTTCCAGATCGACGCCGCTTTGCTCGGATCGATGCGCCAGCGCACCGTCACGTCGGTCTCGATGTCATTTCCATCCCGGGTCTTGAAGCGGAGATCGTCTTTCTCCTTGCGATCGCCGCCGCCTTCCACATTGCGCCCCATGACCAGGTTTTGCGTGGAGACGTCGAACACCGCCCAGTCATTGATGATCGGCGCGAAGAAATACGTCGCGCCCGGTTGTGCGATCTCGGTGGCCCGCGTGATTTTGCTGAATCGCACGCCGACTTCGGTGGCCGCGGTCGTGTGCGGCGTGCAGGCCGTCAGTGCGGCCATCATTGCTGCTGCGCTCAATGCAATCAGTGTCGTTTTCATGGCTAGTGTCCCAACCGCCCGAGATCCGTCGGATCGTCGCTGATGTAAATCGGACCCTTGATGCTGTTCAGCAGCGCCAATCCCTTGCGCAATTTCAGCAGCTTGTCCGAGCCCGCGCCTTCCATCGCGCGATTGATCATTTCCGATCCTTCCGCCTCCGCTTTGCGCACGAGCAGATCGGCCTCGGCGTGTTTGGAGCGCTCATACAGCTCGCGCTCGGCATTGATGCCGGTGATCTGCGCCTGAAACTCCGCCGCCCTCACATTGATGGAGTTGAGGCCCTGCTGCGCCGTCTGTTTCAAGCGCGTGTCGACTTCCGCCTGCTTGGCCAGCGCGCGATTGGTGAGCACCGACTGATCCTGCAGCTTCTTCTGTTCCGTCAACTGCTGGAACGTGTCGGGATAGTCGTACTGGCGGACGAGAATGTCGATCAATTGCAGGCCGTGCGCGGTGAACCGCTCGGCCAGCGAGATTTTCATCTGATGCGCTTTTGCCAGCCGGTGATCGCCATAGAACTCCTCGGCGCGCAACTCGCCGAGGAACTGCTTCACCACGGGATCGGTAAAGCGGATCACCACATTGTCTTCATACGCCCGTCCGAATCCCGACTTCGACACGACGAGAAACGGATCGGCGATGCGATACATGACCGTAATGTCGACCGCCACCGGATAGCCGTCCACGGTCGGCACGTTGATGGCGTTCACGGTCCGATGATCGGGACTGCGCTCGCTTTCGCTGTTCGTGAACTCGATCACCTGGACGTTGCGCGGGAACGTGCGGATCGTCTCGTACGTACGGATCGAGCGCCGGTAGCCGGGCGACACCAGCGTCTTTTGCAGGCCCTTGCTCGAGCCGTACGAAATCTGCCGCAGTCCGATCTGGTCGGGCGGCACGTACGTGATGAAGCAGGAGCGGACGATGATCAGCGGCGACAGCACGAGCAGGATCTTGACGATCGCGCTGACGCAGCCTCCGCCTTTGAACTTGAAGGTCGGAACTTTGATGGGAAAACGGGCCGAAAAGCGCGGTTTTCCCGTAGCCGATTCGAACATGGAGCCGCCTTTGATCTGAACTGCCGCCGATTCTACTCCGTGCGCTATAATTCGCGGTCCCCGTGGAGCGGCGGGCTTCAGCCCGCCGATGTTTCCCGGCGGGCTAAAGCCCGCCGCTCCATACCTTTCAACACATCAGGAGTGAAATCACGTGACAGCGACTCTCGAATTGACGCATCAGTTTGACGCGGCGGTTGCCGCCGGACGCCCTTCGTACAAAGTGAAAGACATCCATGCGGCCACGCTCGGCCGCGCCGAGATCCGGCTCGCGGAGCACGAGATGCCGGGCCTCATGACCGTGCGCGAAAAGTACGGCAAGGACAAGCCGCTGCAGGGCGCGCGCATCATGGGCTCGCTGCACATGACGGTGCAGACCGCGGTGCTCATCGAGACGCTGGACGCCCTCGGCGCCGACGTGCGCTGGGTCAGCTGCAACATCTTCTCGACGCAGGATCACGCAGCGGCGGCGGTGGTCGTCGGCCGTCCCGAGACCGGCGGCACGATCGACAATCCGCGCGGCATCCCGGTGTTCGCGTGGAAAGGCGAAACGCTCGAAGAATATTGGTGGTGCACGTCGGAAGCGCTGATGTGGCCGGACGGCAACGGTCCGAACCTCATCGTCGATGACGGCGGCGACGCCACGCTGCTCGTGCACAAGGGAGCGGAGTTCGAAGGCATCGGAAACGTTCCGGAGTTCAATCCGGCCGACGATCCGGAAGAGTGGGGCGTGATTCTCGATCTCCTGCGCAACGAGCTCGCGCGCGATCCGCAGCGCTGGACGCGCGTGTCGAAAGCGATTCGCGGAGTTTCCGAGGAAACGACCACGGGCGTGCATCGCCTCTATCAAATGATGGAAGCGGGCGAGCTGCTGTTCCCGGCCATCAACGTCAATGACTCGGTGACGAAGTCGAAATTCGACAATATCTATGGGTGCCGGCATTCGGTCGTCGACGGCCTCAATCGCGCCACGGACGTGATGATCGCCGGCAAGCTCGCCGTCGTCTGCGGCTATGGCGAAGTCGGAAAAGGCTGCGCCCAGGCGCTGCGCGGACAGGGCGCGCGCGTGATCGTCACGGAAATCGATCCCATTTGCGCGCTGCAGGCGTCGATGGAAGGATTCGAAGTCCGCGCACTCGAAACCGTCGTCGAGAAAGCGGACATGTTCATCACCGCGACCGGCAATAAGGACATCATCACCGCGAAGCACATGTCGCGGATGAAGAACAAGGCCATCGTTGCCAATATCGGCCATTTCGACAACGAAATTGACATGGCCGGTCTGAAGAAAGTCGACGGAATCAAGCGCGTCAATATCAAGCCGCAGTATGACGAGTGGGTCTTCCCGGACGGCCATTCCGTACTGATCCTTGCCGAGGGACGCCTGATGAACCTCGGCTGCGCGACGGGACATCCGTCCTTTGTGATGTCCGCGTCCTTCACCAATCAGGTCCTGGCGCAGCTGGCGCTTTGGGGCAATAAGGGTGAATACGAGCGCCAGGTTTATGTGCTTCCGAAACAGCTGGACGAGGAAGTGGCCCGCCTGCATTTGGCGCATTTGGACGTCGAATTGACGGTGCTGACGCCGGATCAATCGAAGTATTTGGGCGTGCCGGCCGAGGGACCGTACAAGACGGATCACTATCGTTATTAAGGCTCGAGGGCTCAGAGGCTCAGAGGCTCAAAGTAGGGTTTCTTTGAGCCTTTGAGCCTTTATCCCTTTGAGACCTTCTATTGACAATTCTCCTTTATTGCACAAAACTTTGTGCGGAACAGTTTGAAGGAGGATTCCAATGCCTAGACCGAAAAAATCCAGCTCAGGCTCCCAGTCCTATAGCTCCGGTCAGGCTCATTACGTTTTGGATCGTTTGATCGCCGAACGGCGTATTTCGCCGGGCGAGGTCAGTCGGTACGTTTCGGAAATGGGTCGTGAAATCAGTGATCTCGAAGCAAGACTGCAGC
>DATFHJ010000256.1:0-35046 GCA_035248585.1 Thermoanaerobaculia bacterium | reverse complement strand
ACGCCGAAGAATCTCAAGCTACGTAACTCGAGATCCTTCGCCGTCTTCGCGGCTCAGGATGACGCGCCGCGGCGCGTCACTTCGACCCGCTCGCCATCACTCCCGGCTTCACTTCGCGCGCGTCGTAAAAATCGGCGATGCCGCGATAGATCGCGTCGGCGACCTGCTGGCGATACTTACGCGTCATCACCAGCTCGCGGTCTTTCGTGTTGCCGAGGTTGCAGATCTCGAGGAGCAGGCGCGTCGGGACCTGGTTGTACTTGATGACCGCCGGCACCCACTCGCCGCCGCGGCGCACGACGTTGTCGCGGACGGGCGCGAACGGATGCACGCGCAGTCCGTTGCGCTCGAACGAATCGATCACCGACTCCGCGAGCTCGCGCGAGAGTCCTTCCGCCGCCAGCGCCTGCTTCCGCGAGTGCGTGACGCTCGGCTGCTCGCGCACCTCGGCGCGCGTCAGGTAGATCTCGCCTTTCTTCTGATACGTGCCGGTCGTGAAGCCGGCGCCGGGGATGTACGCCATCGCGCCGCGCAGCGACGGATGGAGCGAGTCGGCGTGAATCGACAGAAACACCACTTTCTCGCGCGGCACGCCGTCCTTCATGGCCCGGCGGAACATCGAGTTCGCGAGATACCAGCGCAGGTTCACGCCGACGATGGCGTCGTCGAGCAGGTACTTCGGCGTCGTCTGCACGAAGTGATCGTTCGCGCCGGCGAGGACGTTCTTGTTCGGCACGTCGTAGCCGTTGCTCTCCGACTTCGTCGTCATCGACACCCTCGCGCCGCTCTGCTTTTCGAGAATGCGCTTGAGCCGGCAGGCGACGTCGTAGACGTACGTCGACTCCCACACGTCCTCGTGCTCCGTGCCGACGTCGCGGCCGCCGTGGCCGGCGTCGAGGATCACGTGCACGCCGGCGAGACCCGTCGCTCGCGCGCGCTTCGCCGCCCTGGCGCTCTCGCGGCGGGTGGTCTCGGCCGCGACGCGCTGCGGGTCGTCCTGCGGCAGAAACTCGGGGAGCAGGAGGTCCATCGGGATCTTGACCGCGTAGCTGACCGGCAGCCTCGCCACGTCTTCGATCTCGTTGAACTTCACGATGCGGTCGAGCACGTCGCCGACGTCTTTCGCGTACACGCGGCCGGTGAACCGGATGGCCACCGACGAATAGAGCGCCTCCCCTTTTTGCAGCCGGTAGACGGCATACGGTTCGGGGACGCTCCGCTCATACGTCAGAGCGGGCGTGGCCGGAGACGCGCTCGCAGCCGCCTCCGGAACATCTTCATCCGCTGTTGCACGCTGAGCCGAATCGTCCTGTGGCTTCCGAATCTCCGCTGCCGTCTTCGATGCATTCTCTCCCTCCGAGCTCCCGCCGAATGCGGCGGTGAGCAACCGTTTTGGAACGAGGACCACATCACCTTTGCGTGTCGAGAGACCCTGACTGGGATTGGCTTTGCGAATGAGGCTGTAGTTCGCGCCGTCGCCGGTGAGCCACTCCGCGAGATTCCAGAGCGACTCGCCTTCGATGCCGCGCGAGCCGACGACGACGTGCTTCCAGCCGCCGGCGGTGGTTTCATCGAGCGGGAAGAGGATGCGCATGACGTCGCGCTGGAGGTTCGGACGGAGCAGCGCGAACGGCACGCGCACGGCGCGCTCGCTTTCGAGATTCTCGTCCGCCTGATTGAACGCCGCGAGCTCTTCCCAGTTCGCGGCGTCGCCGGTGACACGTTTGGCGAGACGCGTCCAGGCATCGCCGCGATGCGGCTGCACGCTGACTTCGATCTCGTAGTCGCGCGTGAGTGTCGCGCGCAGTTCGGACGACACTTGCGCGACCGCGATCGGGGTTTGGGTAGGCGAGGGCGCGGCGGAGACAGGGATCACGCCGAGGCTGACAAACAACCACGCCCACCACTTACGCACGGTGAAAATTGTACGCCTAGTCGGCGGAGCAGCGGAAATTCGCCACACAGCGGGTCACCGCCGAGCCGGCGCACTGGTACGTGACCAGATCCATGTTTGCGCCTTTGCACTGATCCGAAGTGCAACGGGAACGGCTCACTTCGCGGCACGGCATGGCCGAGCCGCGCCGGCCCTCGCCGATGTACGCCGGACGGTAGTAGGCACACGACGCGAAGAGAAAAAAGAGACTGGCGGCCAGCAGGAGTCGGCGCATCGGTTTCCTCCGCAACAAAGAATAAGATGATTTCGTGCGCCGCGCCGCTGCAATCGCGTTCCTGCTGCTCCTGACGTGCAAAAAAGCGGGCGACCCGATCGCCGCCACGATCGACGCGGTGGCGAAAGCGGCCGAGGATCGCGACGCCGGCGCGGTCGCGGAGAAGCTGGCCGCGAATTACGCCGACGACAACGGCGGACGCCGCGAAGCGGAAGAGGCGCTGCGCCGCTACTTCTTCGCCTACGAAAGCGTCGACCTCACGATCCGCGATCTCAAGACCTATCAGACCGGCCCCACCGCCCAGGCCCGTTTCCTCGTCGCCTTCAGCGGCACTCCGAAAGAAGTCGGCGGCCTCGACCAGCTCCTCCCCTCTTCGGCCACGTACCGCTTCGATGTCTGGATGATCGAAGAAGGCGGCACGTGGAAGATCACGAACGCGCAGTGGCGGCCGGAGGGCTGAAACGCTCGCGCGCAATCCGTCACTACCTCCTTTGAAATCGAAAGGAGAGACTCATGAAAAACGGATTCGTGCTGTTCCTTGCATTCCTGCTGGGTGCACCGCTGTACGCACAGGGTGTTCGCTGGGCGGGCAACGTCGCGGGAGGGTCGGCGAACGCGCTGCATGCGCCGGATGACCGTCACGCCGTCGCCGGTCCGCCGCTCGTGCTCAGTGACTTCTCGCCGACGTTCCGCTACGTTCGCCTGGCCGCGCTGCTGCGCGTTTCGGATGCCGCCCTCGCGCGCGCGGATGTCATCGCATTCGAAGGCAACGGCGGCCACGGCGCCGGCGTGGAGGCCGGCTGGGAGAGCAGCATCTGGACGTTTACCGATGGCACCAACACGTACACGGCGAACTTCAACGAGAAAGTCGGACGGAGCAGCGATCCCTCGGTGGTCGCGACGGGCCCGATCACCGGCGACGCCTTTCGCGCGTTTTTCGGCATCTGCTCGCCGAATCCGGCGAATGCCGTGGTCGGGTACATCCTGTTCGATCTCGACGCCGTGAAGCCGCGCGTGGATCCGGCCAGTCCCCGGCTGCGGATCACGATTCAGAACGGCTTCCGTCCCGACCGCACGTTCGGCGAAGGAACTCCCGATCCCGACGCCGTCGGCGTCCTGACGAGCTGCCCCAAGCCTTGACAGATCGGCCGCGCGAACTTACTCCTAATGTCTTAGGAGTAAGTGCATGCCGCGAAAGACGTCCGGGCTCACGCCGCTCGAGCTGGAGATCATGAATGTGCTGTGGGAGACGGGGCCGGCCTCCGTCACCACGGTGCAGGAACAGCTGGCGCCGTCGCGCGAGCTGGCTTACACAACCGTGCAGACGATGCTCAACATCCTCTGGAAGAAGGGGAAGCTGACGCGCACGCTGGTCGACCGCGCGTATCACTACCGGCCGAAGGTCTCGCGGCAGAAGGCGGTGGGCCAGGCCGTGCGCGAGCTCGTGCAGCGCGCGTTCGGCGGGTCGGCCGAGGAGCTGGTGATGACGCTCGTCGAGACGAAGCAGCTGACACCGGACGCGCTGGAGCGGCTGCGAAAGCTGGTGAAGGATGCGTGAGCTCGCGGACTTTGCGCTGCTCGTGATCGTTCGCAGCGGACTCGTGGCCGGCGCGGCGCTCCTCGCCGCGCGGATGCGCGTGCGGCACGGTGTGCTGGTCTGCGCGCTCCTCGCGTGTGCGATCGTGCCGTGGGTTCCGTCGCATCGTGTAGTACGCGCCTCCGGCGCGTCTTTGGTCGGGGGCGCGCCGGAGGCGCGCGCTACACCGAACATCATTGCCTGGCTGTATCTCATCGCCCTCGCCCACTCCGCCGCTTCGCTGCTCCTCGCCTGGCGCGCCTCGCGGAAACTGCGCGCGAACACCACCGACCCTTCGCCTGCCGCGATCGCCGCGCTCGAAACCTGCGCGCGCGCCTTTGGCGTCACGGCGACGCTGCGCTGCTCGCCGCGCGTGAGCGTGCCGATGACGGTCGGGTCGACGATTCTGCTGCCGCGCGAGCTGCCGGAAGAGACGTTGCTTCCCGTGATCGCGCACGAGCTCGCGCATGTCCGCCGGCGCGACGCGCTGCTGCACACGTTCCTCAAGATCGTCACGCTCCCGATCGCGTTCCATCCGCTCGTGCGGATGCTCGAGCGCCGCGTCGCCGTCGCGCGCGAGATCGCCTGCGACGCGCTCGTGACGTCGACGCTGGTCGAGCCGCGGGCGTACGCGCGCACGCTGCTGTCCATCGCCGAGCGCGGGATCGCGCCGCGCTACGCGATGGCGTTCGGCGACGCCGACGCGCTGGAACTGCGACTGCTCTCGCTGCGGAACATCGGCAGCAGCAGTCGAAAATGGATCGGCGCGGCGATCGTGATCGCGCTCGTTGCCTTCGGCGCGTCGCAGATACCGCTGCACGTGTTCGGGCGGCGGCCGGATCTGTCGGGTCAGTGGATTCTCGACCGCGCCGTATCCAGCGGCCCGTACGACGCATTCACCGCGCGGATCGTGCAGACGCCCGCGTCGGTCGCGACCTGGCAGACGCGCGTCCGGCGAGGCCGGACCCTGCGCGTGCACTTCCAGGTGTTCACCGACGGCGTCACCCGCAATCTGCGCATCGCGGGCATGGAAGGGCGCGGGTCGGCACGCTGGAGCGGCTCGCACCTCGTCAGCGAGTTCTCCACGCCGCAGGGACATCACGAAGAGACACACGTCTGGCTCGACGACCCGAACACCCTCGTCGTTCAGGCGGCCGACCAGAAAAGCAAGCACGTGTTCCGGAGGAGCCAATGATCGCGGTGCTGTTCGCGAATCTGCTCGTCTTCAAAGACGTCCCGCGCGAGAACCTCATCCCGATCATGGCCACGATGGCCAACTCCCTCGGCGTGGCCTGTACGTACTGCCACGACGACAAAGCCTGGGACTCCGATGCGAAGCCGATGAAAGAGGTCGCCCGCCGCATGATCCGCATGACCCGCGCGATCAACGACGCGCACTACGGCGGCAAGGTCACGGTCACGTGCAACACCTGCCATCACGGCAGTCCGCAGCCGGCCAGCGTTCCACTCGTCGCCGACGCGGGCTGGAACAAGCCGGCGACGGCCGCGCTCGAGCCGCAGCTTCCGCCCGCGGAGGATTTGTTCGCGCGCTACGTACGATTGCTCGGCGCGGTCGACACGCTGCAGAACCGGCTGGTGCGCGGCGTCGTCACGGCGCGCAGCGGCCGCGGCGATCCGCGCAGCGGGCCGTTCGAGCTATACCAGGAGCGGCCGGAGAAAACCGAGGCGAAGATCGAACTGTCGTATCCGCCGGAAGCGAATCGCGAGCTCGGCCCGCTGTTTTTCCGCGGCTCGAAACTGCGCGAGCGGTATTCGACCGTCAAAACGATCGGCACGGATGAAATTCGCGGCCGCAGCGTGTACGTCGTCGAGGCGATGCCGGCCGGCGGCGGACTGCCCGAGCGCCTCTTCTTCGACGCGCTGAGCGGCGCGCTGCTGCGGCGGCATCATGAGATCGAAACGATCGTCGGCGTGTTGCCGGAGGAATACGACTTCGACGACTACCGCACGATCGACGGCGTGCTCGTGCCGTTCCTCCTGCAATGGTCCCGCGCCGATTACCAGGTCACGCACCGCGCCGCGGAGATCAAACAGAACCTGACGCGCTAAAGCGGCGGGCGCCGCTTCCAGTACTGCGTCTCGCCCTCGTAGAAGCCGGCCGCGCGGAAGAGCGCGCGCTCGCCAAAGTGCGGTCCCATGAGCTGCAGCGAGAGCGGGAGGCCTTCGCTGCTGAATCCCGACGGCACGGCGATGGCCGGAATGCCGACGAGGTTTGCCGGCGCGGTGAAGACGTCGCTCAGGTACATCGACAGCGGATCGTCCGTTTTCGCGCCGATGAGAAACGCGACCTCGGGGGTCGTCGGCGTGAGGAGATAGTCGAACGTTTTGAACCCCTCGGCGAACTCGTGGCGCAGCTTCGCGCGCACGCGTTGCGCGCGTCCGTAATACGCGTCGTAGTAGCCGGACGAGAGCGCGAACGTGCCGAGCATGATCCGCCGCTTCACTTCCGCGCCAAACCCTTCGCCGCGCGAGTCGAAATAGACCTCGTCCAGCGTCCGCGCGCGCTCGCTGCGATGCCCGTAGCGGATGCCGTCGAACCGCGACAGGTTCGCGCTCGCCTCCGCGTTCGCGACGATGTAGTAGATGGCGATCGCGTATCCGACCGACGGCACGCTCGCCTCTTCGATCACCGCCCCGCCGCGGCGCAGCACATCGACCGCCGCATCGAAGTTCGCCCGCACTTCGCCGCCCAACTGCTCGACGGCTTCGCGCACGACGCCGAAGCGTAGGCCCTTCACGCCCGCGTTCACGTCCGCCGCGTAGTCGTCGACCTCGTGCGTGCTCGACGTCGAGTCGTGCGGATCGTGGCCGGCGATGATGCGCAGGACCTCCGCGCAGTCGCGGACGGTTTTCGTCACGACGCCGATCTGATCGAGCCCCGAGGCAAAGGCGACGAGGCCCCAGCGGCTCACGCGGCCGTACGTCGGCTTGAATCCGACGACGCCGCACAGCGCCGCCGGCTGCCGCACCGAGCCGCCGGTCTCCGATCCGAGCGCCGCCGGCACCATCCGCGCCGCGACCGCCGCGGCGGAGCCACCCGACGAGCCGCCGGCAACGCGCGCGACATCCCACGGATTGCAGGTGGCGCCGAACGACGAATGCTCGGTCGACGAGCCCATCGCGAACTCGTCGAGATTCGTCTTGCCGATGATGCTCCCGCCCGCGGCGCGGAGGCGCGTGACGACGGTGGCGTCGAACGGCGAGACGAAGTCGCGGAGAATCTGCGAGCCGCAGGTCGTCGGCATGTTCGCCGCGACGATGTTGTCCTTGATGGCGATCGGGAGCGAGTGGGGGACAGGCAATCCTGCCTGTCCGGACAGGCAGGATTGCCTGTCCTCCACATGAAGAAACGCGTGAATCTTTTCATCGCGCGCCTCGATCGCGCGCAAGCACGCGTCGACATATTCGCGCGGCGAAGCCTCGTCGCGCGCTTCGCTCCACGGAAGATCGAGCAGCTCACTCACCGCCGATGACCTTCGGCACGACGAACAGTCCGTCGCGCCACGCCGGCGCATTGCGCGCCACGAGCTCGCGATCGAGTGAAGGCCGCGGCTCATCGTCGCGCATCGGCGTGGCCGTCACGCTCTGCTCCTCGAATCCCGCCACGTCGACTTCGCGCAGCTGATCGATGTACGTCAGGATCTTCGTCATCTCCGACGCCATGCGATCGAGGCCGGCGTCGTCGAATTCGAGATGCGCCAGCCCGGCCACGCGGCGCGCTTCCTCGCGATCGATGTCCATTCGGGGGCGGAGTTTATACGCGCGGCGACGTCCGAATGAAATCGAGGAAGCGCAGCGACAGATCGCCATCGAACTGCGAGCCGCCCGCCCGCGAGATCGTCGCCAGCGCCGCCTGCGGCGGCTCGGGCGGCTGATAGCTGCCGGCATCCGTGATCGTCACGTACGCATCGCACAGCGCGACGAGGCGCGAGAGCAGCGGGATCTCGTCGCCGTGCAGCTCGTTCGGATAGCCGCGCCCGTCGGGTCGCTCGTGGTGACACAACACCGCGCGCGCAACCTCGGAGCCGAGGAGCGGATCGACGAGGGCCGCGCCGACGACGGGATGCTCGCGGAGAAACGAGAGCTCCTCTTCCGTCAGATCGCGCTTGCGATACAGGCGGTCGTACTCGAGGAGCCGCATCCCCGCGTCGTGCACGATCGCCACGAGCTTCGCGTTCTCCACCTCCAGCGGCGTGAGGGCGAGGAATCGCGCGAACCCTTCGGCGAGACCGGCCACCGCATCCGTGTGCCGGCGCAGCTCGGGATACTTCTTGAAGTCGGGCTCGACCAGTTTCTCCGCGATCCTGAAGCGCAGCGACGCGATCGCGCCGCGCTGCATCGACTGCTCGATCACGAGTTGCAGATGTCCGTGCAGCGCCGCGAGCAACTCGTGCGCGACGCGATCGGGCGCGGCGGCGAAGCCGACGGTGAGATAGAGACTGCGCAGCGACCCGACGACGAGCGGTGCGGTGAAGACTTTCTGCAGGTCGTTCACGACGATCGGCAGACCGGGAGTGCCGAACGGCGTGGTGACGGACGTCTTGACGTAGCCGCCGCTCTCGCCGCGCTTGCCCAGCCACACGTTGAGCTTCGACTGCAGCAGATTGCGCGCTTCCTCGCCCAACGTCGTCCGCGCGGCAATCTCCTGTACGCCGCCGAGGTGGCCGAACGCGGAAAACATCGCCGCCACGGCGCCGGGGATGAGGAGGACGGAGCGGAGCACCTCGCGCGCCGCCGTCACTTCCGCCTCGCTGAGCGTCTCCGAAGCCGCGGTGACCTCAATCCGGCTGGCGGCGCCGCGCGCTTCGATGACCAGCGTGGCCAGGCGAGGCAGCTGCGTGCGCGGCTGGTCGGGCGGCGGCGGAGGCACGGCCACGGGCAGAGGCCGCGGTGGCGGCGGAGGGGTGGTGGTGATGGGCTTGTCGCGCACCGGCGGCTTGTCGCTGACGAGCGGACGCTCGGCGCCGGGGTCCGTCTCTACAGCCGATGGATGCGCGCCGCTGAGCTTGGAGAGGGCGATGAAGCGATGGCCGAAAACATTCTTGTCGGCGAAGAGCGCGACCATCCGGTCGGCGATGTCCTGCGCCTTCGGGACGTCGTTCTGATCGAACAGCGCCTTGCCGGCCTTGTCGCGCATGTCGATGAAGCCGACGAGCTTTCCGCGCGAGTAGAGAGGTGCGGCGAGGAGGCGGTCGGTCGACGTCTCGTAGAGAAGTTCCGAAAACCGAGGCTCGACGGCGACGCCGTTCACGAAAAAGGGAGTGCGTCCGCGACCGCAGCGGTCGACGAGGGGATCATTGAAGTCCGCGACCTGGCGGATTCCGCTGCGGAAGCCGTATTCGGTGACGAGCTCGAAGCGGTTGCTGCCGTCGAACAGGTAAAGCGCGGCCTTGTTCGCGCGGATGTCGACCGCGCAGTCGTACAGAATCTCCTTCAGTTTCGGCCGAAGCTCGTCCACCTCGGGATGCACGGGCGAGATTGTAAGGCCTTTAGCGGGAAGGAGTTTGCGCGAACTGCGTTCCAGTGCCTCGCTGCCTTTTTGGCGGCGGCGCCGCCGAATGTGAGCTGGATCACGGCCGGATCGAAAACGCGTTCCTATCTTTCGCGAAATCAGATCCAACACCGTGACCGAGAACGCGAATCGATTGTCCTGAGTGGGACTTCCTCAGGAAGTCAACGGTACGATCCTTCGCGCCTCATCCGCAATCGAGAAGCCGCCGCGCGTAGCGGTGGAAAAGAACCCAGGCCCCAAAGGTCCCATAAGGAGGGTATCACCAGTGCGTAAACTCGTTTTCTCTCTCGCAATTCTCTCTTGTCTTTTCATCGCGTCATCCCTGAGCGCCCAGGCCACGGGTACGTGGGTTTCGGGTGTCGGCGACGACGTCAATCCCTGCAGCCGCACCGCACCCTGCAAGACGTTCGCGGGTGCGATCAGCAAGACCGCCACGTGCGGTGAAATTCGCGTCCTCGATCCGGGCAGCTTCGGCACGATCACGATCACGAAGTCGATCACGATCGACGGCACCGGGAACCTGGCCACGATCCTCAACAGCGGCGGCATCAGCGGCGTCACCATCAACCTCACGAACCCTGCCGAGACCGGTGGCTGCTTCACGGTCATTCTGCGCAACTTCTCGATCAACGGTTCGAGCACGGTGACGCTCGGTTCGAACGGCGTCCGCGACGTCAGCACCGTTCCGCACAGCGTGCATCTCGAGGGCATCTCGATTCAGCATCAGCAGCGCGGCGTCAGCATCGCCACCAACGCCGCGAACACCAAGTGGTTCATGAAGGATGTCGACATCCGCCACACCACGATTCACGGCATCGACGTGACCCCGACGGCCGGCCAGCAGGTCAGGCTGAACCTCCACGACGTCCGCTCCCGCCAGTCCACGGGTGACGGCCTCCGCCTCGCGAACAACGTGCAGGGCACGGTGAACTCGTCGCAGTTCGAAGGCAACAACAATGGCATCAACGTCGTGGCCAACAGCGTGACGATGATGCTGCGCGACAGCGTCATGTCCAACAACGCCCTCAGCGGCCTGATCAACGGCTCGACCGCCACGACGCTGCTCGACGGCGTGACGATCAACGGCAACGGCACCGGCATCCTGAACAACACCGGCGGCTCGCTGTTCGGCTACGGCAACAACGCCGTCGGCTTCAACGGCACCGACGTCAACGGCGGCGCCATCGCCACGCTGCCCCACCCGTAAGCCTCGCTCATCGCCACACCCGAAGACCTCCGCGGAAACGCGGAGGTCTTTTTTTCACGCGGATGTCAGCCTCCGCGGCCGGCCCGCCGGAATGTGAGCTGGATCACGGCCGGATCGGAAACCCGTTCCTATCTTGCGCGGAATCTGATCCGCACTTGCTGGCCGAGAACGCGAATGGATTGTCCTGAGTTGGACTTCCACAGGAACTCAAAGGTGCTATCATTCGCGGCTCATTCGCAATCGAGAAGCCGCCGCGCGTAGCGGTGGAAAGAGCGCAGGTCCCAAAAAGGTCCAAAGGAGAGTATTACTACATGCGAAAACTCGTCTTTTTACTAGCCGTTCTCTGCTGTCTTTTCCTGGCCACGTCCCTGAGCGCGCAAGCGACCGGCACGTGGGTGTCGGGCGTCGGCGACGACGTCAATCCCTGCAGCCGTACCGCGCCGTGCAAAACCTTTGCCGGTGCGATCAGCAAGACCGCCACGTGCGGTGAGATTCGCGTCCTCGATCCGGGCGGCTTCGGCACGATCACGATCACGAAGTCGATCACGATCGACGGCACCGGCACGCTGGCCTCGATCCTCAACGGCGGTTCGGCCATCTCGGGCGTTCTCGTCAACCTGACGAACCCCGCCGAGACCGGTGGCTGCTTCACGGTCATCATCCGCAACATCACCATCAACGGCACCAGCACGAGCGTCATCGGTGGAAATGGCGTTCGCGACGTCAGCACGGTTGCGCACAGCCTGCACCTCGAGCACGTCAGCATTCAGCACGAAAATCGCGGCGTCAGCATCGCCACGAACGCCGCGAACACCAAGGTCTTCATGAAGGACGTCGACATCCGCCACACCACGATTCACGGCATCGACGTCGCCCCGACGGCCGGCCAGCAGGTTCGTCTGAACCTCCACGACGTCCGCTCCCGCCAGTCCGCGGGTGACGGCCTCCGTCTCGCGAACAACGTGCAGGGCACGGTGAACTCCTCGCAGTTCGAAGGCAACAACAACGGCATCAACGTCGTCGCCAACAGCGTCACGATGATGCTGCGCGACAGCGTCATGTCCAACAACGCCCTCAGCGGCCTGATCAACGGCTCGACCGCCACGACGCTGCTCGACGGCGTGACGATCAACGGCAACGGCACCGGCATCCTGAACAACTCCGGCGGCTCGCTGTTCGGCTACGGCAACAACGCCGTCGGCTTCAACGGCACCGACGTCAACGGCGGCGCGATCACCTCGCTGCCCCACCCGTAAGCCTCGCTCATCGCAACACCCGAAGACCTCCGCGGAAACGCGGAGGTCTTTTTTCATCGCCGCCGTTTCCGGTCGAACAGCTCCCACCGCCCCGCCATCTGCGAGTACCGGCGGTGCTTGATCTTGAGCCACTCCGTCCCGGGCGCATACGAGTCGGAGCGCCGCTTGGCGACGATGCCCTCGAGATCCATCTTCACGACGGAGTCGAAGAGCCGCGGATCGCGCGTGTGCTCGACGTAACCGATCGGCGAGGCGGCGATCAGTTTCTTCAGCGCGCGCTTGCGCTGCCAGAGCGGGAGCGGACGAAGATCGCGCCCGTTCAGCCAGAGCAGATCGAACGCGATGAGCTGCGGTTGCCCGCGATGGAACATCAAGGCGTTGAAATCAGGACCGCTCTCCCCCATGACGACGATCTCGCCGTCGAGGATGCAGTCGCGCACGCCGAGCTCGCGCGCGAGCGCATCCGCGAGCACGCCGAACCGCGGCATCGGTTTTTTCGTTTTGGAGAAAAACCGCCCGCGATTCTCCTCGACGTAGAGCGTGCCGCGAAAGCCATCGAGCTTCAATTCGTACAGCCAAAGGCGCCCGCGCGGGATTTCCCGGGAGAGCGCCGGACGAAGAGGCTCGATCCGGGGCAGCACCGCGGGAAAACTCTAAGAATGATTCCGCCGCGCCGCTGTCCTCTATAGGACAATGATCATGATCAGAGCGCGTTTTGCGACCTACGAGGACTTGATCGCGGTTCCTGAAAACATGGTCGCGGAATTGATCGACGGGGAGCTCTACGCGTCGCCGCGGCCGCCGGGGCCGCATATAAGGGCCAGGTCAGCGCTCGGCGGCCTGATTGGCCCACCCTTTGACTTCGGCAAAGGTGGTCCAGGCGGGTGGTGGATTCTGTTCCAGCCTGAGCTTCATTTCGGCCGGGATGTTCTCGTCCCCGATCTTGCCGGCTGGCGCAAAGAACGAATGCCCCAAATCCCTACGGGCCACTTCTACGTCGTACCTGACTGGGTGTGCGAAGTGATCTCTCCCTCCAGCGAACGACTCGACCGACTTAAGAAGATGCCGATTTATGCGCGCGAAGGAGTTCCGTTTGCCTGGTTCGTCGATCCATTACAGCAACTCCTCAGCGCTCGAAAGCTGCAGGAGGGCGAGTGGATCCTTCGTGAGTATGGCGCGGACAAGCTTCGCGTAGAGCCGTTTGAGGCGATCGAAATCGAAATGTCCCATGTCTGGGCCTAACGCTCCCGCTTCCGCAGCTCCTCCGCCACGTCCGCCCACTCCAATCCTTCGTCCACCATCAACACCGACAGGTGGAAGACGAGATCCGCGAGCTCGCTGATCATGCGCTCGCGTCCCTGTCCTTTCGCGGCGATCACGACTTCGGTCGCTTCTTCGCCGATCTTCTTCAGGATCTTGTCGCGGCCTTCTTTGAAGAGCTTCGCGGAGTAGGAGCCTTCGGGCAGCGTGGCCTTGCGGTCGCGGAGAACATTCATCAGTCGATCGAGAAACAGCGGGGGGACGCTGTCGAAACACGATGCGGCGCCGGTATGACAGGCAGGGCCGCGCGGCTCGACGGTCACGACGAGCGCGTCGCGGTCGCAGTCGGCGGCGAGGTGCACGACCCTTTGCGTGTTGCCGGACGTCGCGCCTTTGTGCCACAGCTCGTTCCGGCTCCGGCTCCAGAACCAGGTCTCGCCGCTGTCGATCGTCTTCCGCAGCGACTCCTCGCTCATGTACGCCAGCGTGAGAATCGCGCCGCTGCGCGCGTCGCGCACGATCGCGGGAATCAGGCCGTCCGTGAATTTCAAATCCTTCATCGCACCGGAATCCCTTCCGCTTCCAGATGCCGCTTCACGTCGCCGACGGTGAGCACGCGGTCGTGAAAGAGCGACGCTGCGAGCACCGCCCGCGCTCCGCCCGCTTCGATCGCGTCGCGGAAATGCTCGAGCGCGCCCGCGCCGCCGGAGGCGATCACGCCGATCTGCAGCACGCTCGTCGCCGCGCGCAACAGCTCGAGATCGAATCCCGCATTCGTGCCGTCGCGATCGACCGACGTGAGCAGGATCTCCCCTGCTCCGAGCTCTTCGCCCCGCCTGCACCACGCAATGGCGTCGACGTTCGTCACTTCCCTACCGCCGCGTACGGTCGCGAAGCCGCCCTTCGCATCGACGGAAAGCACCACCGCCTGCACGCCGAATTCTCTCGAACATTCGGCGATCAGCTCCGGCCGCCGCAGCGCGGCGGTGTTGATGGCGACTCGATCCGCGCCGGCGCGCAGCGTCTGCCGAAAATCCTCGACGCTGCGAATGCCGCCGCCGACCGTCAGCGGAATGAAAAGCGATTCGGCGACGCGGTGGACTGAGTCGAGGGAAGAATGGTTTCGGTCGCCGTCGATCTCGAGGATCACCAGCTCGTCGGCGCCTTCGTCTTCATAGCGCATCGCACACTCGACCGGATCGCCGGCGTCGCGGATGTTGGCGAACGACACGCCTTTGACGACGCGGCCGCGGCGCACATCGAGACACGGAATCACGCGCGCGGGGACGGAGTCGCACGCCGCGAGCCGCGCCCGCGCTTCGCCCGGATCGACGCGCCGCTCGAGCAAGGCCTTGCCGACCACGCAGCCGCTGACGTTGCCGAGACGCGCGAGGGAGAGGAGATCGCTCGTTTGGGAAACGCCGCCGGAGGCGATGATCTTCACGCGCGTCATTGCCTTCAGCTGGCGATAGAGCGCGAACGACGGCCCGCGCAGCGCGCCGTCTCTGGAGATGTCGGTGACGAGTGCCTCGGGAATCGTCAGCGCTTCGACGCGCGCAAACACGTCGCGCATGGAGACGGAAGACGCGCGCGTCCAACCATCGGTGCGCACGATTCCATCGCGCACATCGATCGCCGGTACGATGCGCTCGGGACCAAACGTGTCCACGAGCGCATCGAGCAGCGACGTCGCCGCGGCGGTTCCGACAACCACACGCTCCGCGCCGCAGTCGAGCCACCGCCGCGCGTCGTCCAGCGAGCGGATCCCGCCGCCGACCTGCACGATGAGGTCGCGGCGCGCGAGACGGCGCACGACCTCGGTCTCGATCGGGCGTCCGCTGCGCGAGGCTTCGAGATCGACGACATGCAACCGCGCCCCGCGCGGCACGTGCAGCGCATCGAGCACCTCCTCCGCGCCGCCGTACACCTTCGCCGACGCAAAGTCGCCGTGCGTGAGCCGCACCACGCGGCCGTTGAGCAGGTCGAGCGACGGGATCAGTTCCATGCGACGAAGTTCCGCAGCACGCGCAGACCGGCGCGCGATGATTTCTCGGGATGGAACTGCACACCGAAGACGCGCTCCTGCTGCACGGCGGCGGTGAAGCGGCCGTTGTATTCGGCGGAAGCGACCTCGGATTTCGCTCCGCGCACGGCGTAGGAGTTGACGAAGTAGAACGACGTGTTGTCTTCGATGCCCTCGAACAGCGGGCCGCGCGCGGTCACGCGGTTCCAGCCGATCTGCGGCACGGGTAGCGGGCCTTCGAGGCGGTGGACTTCACCACCGAGGACACTGAGGCCACGGAGGGGGCCGTGCTCGTGCGAGACGTCGAAGAGGAGTTGGTGGCCGACGCAGATGCCGAGGAGGAAGGCGCCGTTCGCGAGCGCGTTGCGAATCGCCGCATCGATCCGTGTTTTGAGGAGCCACGACATCGCCGCGCCGAAGCTGCCGACTCCCGGCAGCACGAGCTTCTCCGCGCGCGCGATCGTCGCAGGATCGCGGGACAGCTCGAGCGAAGCGCCGGAGGCGCGAATCGCGCGGGCGATGTTCGCCACGTTCGCGACCGGCGAGTCGATGAGCGTCGTCTTCACAGCACACCCTTCGTGCTCGGCACGTCGCCCGTCACGACCTGCTTCGCCTCCCGCATCGCCACCGCGAACGCCTTGAAGATCGCCTCCGCCGCGTGATGTCCGTTGCGTCCGCGGATCAGATCGACGTGGATGTTGCACGCGCACTTGTTCGCGAACGACTTGAAAAACTCCTCGACGAGCGCGAACGGAAAGTCTTTGTGGATCAGCAGCATCTCGCGATCCATCGGTACGTCGAAGACGAGGTACGGCCGTCCCGCAAAGTCGACGACCACGCGCGCCAGCGCTTCATCGAGCGGCACGTAGGCGTGACCGAAACGGCGGATACCGCGCTTGTCGCCCAGGGCGGCGGCGAAGACTTCGCCGAACACAAGGCCCACGTCTTCGACGGTGTGGTGGTAGTCGATGAACGTATCGCCGGCGGCGCTGACGTCAAGATCGAGCTGACCGTGCCGGGCGATGGCGTCGAGCATGTGCGAGAGGAAACCGATCGGCGTATCGATCGACGCGCGGCCCGTGCCGTCGATGCCGACCGTGATCTCGACCGAGGTCTCTTTCGTAACGCGCTTCAGCGTGGCGGTTCTCATCGCAGCGCCTCCAGGAATGCATCGTTCTCTTCGCGCGTGCCGACGGACACGCGCAGGAAATTCGCGTACTTGCGGATGAGGATTCCGCGCGCGAGGAAATCCTCGAACGCGGGGCCGCCGCGGAAGGCGATGAAGTTTGCCTTCGTCGGAAACGCGGTGACGCCGCGCATCGCGTCCAGCATCCGCTCGCGCTCCTCGATGATCCGCGCGACGTTCGCATCGCGGACCGCGCGATGTTCCAACGCGATCGCGGCCGCGGTCTCGCTGACGATGTTCAGCGAGTACGGCAGCTTCACTTTGCGAATCTCGCGGCAGGTCGCCGCGGTCGATGCGAGCCAGCCGACGCGCAGCGCGGCCAGACCCCACGCCTTCGAAAACGTCGAGAACGTGACGAGCCGCTCGTGCAGCGGGGGCAATGTATCCAAAGCAAAATCGCCGTACGCGCGATCGAACAGCACCGTCGCGCCGGTGGCGAGCAGCGCATCGATGCCGTCCTCGGTCAACACGCCGCCGGTCGGATTGTTCGGCGAGCAGACGATCACCACCGCGCCGCGCAGCGAGGAAAGCGCGCGCAGCATTTCGTCGAGCGGGAGGAGACCGGACAGAGGATCGAGCTCGATCGGCACGGGCAGGCCGCCCATCACCGTGACCAGCTTTTCGTACAGCGCGAACGTCGGCCGCGGAAAGACGACCGGCGTGCCGGGCCCGACGAACGCACCGATCGCCGCGGCGAGCAATTCGTTCGAGCCGTTGCCGACGAGGATGTTCCCGGCCTCGTAGCCATAGGCGCGAGCCAGCGCCTCACGCAGCATCGACGACTCGAAGTCGGGATAGCGATTCCACGCGCGTTGAGACACGCGCGCGAGCACTTCGTCCTTGAACGGAAAATCGAGCGGTGATTCGTTCTGATTGAGCTTGATCTCCGCTTCGCGCAGCTCGAGCGTGTACGCCGTCATCGCCGCCACCGCCGCCCGCGCGCTCATGCGATCACCCCCACGCGCGCCTCGACCGACTTCGCGTGATTCGGCAGCCCTTCAAAGTACGCGATCTTCGCAGCGTAGGGACCGATCGCCTGCAACGCGTCGTCGCTCAGCGTGATGACGTTCGTGCGCTTCACGAAGTCGTACACCCCCAAGGGCGAGAAGAAGCGCGCGCTGCCGCCGGTGGGAAGGACGTGATTCGAGCCGATGACGTAGTCGCCTGCAGCGGGCGCGGATGACGGACCGCAGTAGATCGCGCCGGCGTTTCGAACGCGATCGGCGATCAAAGCGGCGTCCCGGGCCTGAATCGAAAGATGCTCCGGAGCGATGCGATCCGTGATCGCCACCGCCTCGTCGATCGTGTCGACGACGAACGTCTGCGTCGCGCGGACGTCGAGGCGCGTGCCGACGCAGATGCACGTGACGATGGAATCAGGCCCATGCTCCTGCTGCGCGTCGAGATCGGCCTGGAGGTACGCGGCGTTCGCGGTGTGGTCGGCGATGATCACGAGCTCCGTCGGACCCGCGGTCATATCGATGCCGACCGTGCCGACGAGTCGCGCCTTCGCCGCGGTGACGTACGCGTTGCCGGGGCCGACGATCTTGTCGACGCGCGGGAGCGACTCGGTGCCGAGGGCCAGCGCGGCGATGCCGGCGGCGCCGCCGCTTTGATAGATCTCGGTGACGCCGAGGCGGTTGCAGACGTAGTGCAGCTCCTCGCGCGACGCGGCCGCGGGAGTCGTGGCGAGGACGATCTCCTCCACGCCGGCGATGCGCGCCGGAACGGCGCACATGATCAGCGTGGAGATGTACACCGCGCGCCCGCCCGGGACGTAAATGCCGACGCGCTTCAAGGGACGCACGCGATGCTGCACGCCTTCCCACTCGTACGACTGCGGCAGTTGCGGGCGGTGAAACGCAAAGACGCGCTCGATCGCGGTGTCGAGAGCGCGGGCGAGCTCCGGATCGATGGTCACGTCACGGGGCGTCATCCGGATTTCAGAAGGTGCAATCGACACGCGATCGAAGCGCGCGATCTGCTCGGCTACGTACGCGTCTCCGCGCGCGCGCACTCCGGCGATCATCTCGTCGGCAACAACTTCAGGCGAAACTGACTCGTTCACGACTGACCTCCTCGATCCGCGCGATCAGCTCGCGCACTGCTCCGTTTCGCGTGCGAAGGACGTTCTTGGCCACGATCAGCCGCGGCGTGATCTCCGCGACAAAGTCCATGAGCTCGAGCCGGTGCACGCGCACCGTCTCCCCGGTCTCGACGAGATCGATCACGTGCGAGGTGAGACTCAGCACCACCGCCAGCTCGACCGATCCGCCGAGGGGCACGATCTCCGCGTGCAGTCCCCGGCTGTCGAGAAACTGCCGCGCGATCCGTGGATATTTGGTCGCGATCGTGGCGCGATTCGACAGCGGCGGCGCTCCCGCCGCGCCGATGACCATCATCCGGCAGCGGCCGTACGGAAGCTCCAGCGCCTGATACGCCGCGCATTCCTGTTCGAGGATCTGATCGAACCCGGCCACGCCCGCATCGGCCGCGCCGTGCTCGACGTACACCGGCACATCGCAGTCTTTGACGAAGATCCACTCGATGCCGCCGCGCGTGAAGACGAGCTTGCGCGTGCGCAAGTCGGCGGCATCCGGGACGTCGTAACCGGCCTCGGCGAACGTCGCCAGCACTTCGTTTTGCAGTCGTCCTTTGGGAATCGCGATTCGCATTCGTCACTCCAGGTCGTCGATGGTGAACGTGAAGCCGATGGCCGGCGCCGCGGCGCCGAATTGTTCGTACAGCGAGTCGTAGCGGCCACCCCGCGCGATCGCCCGCCGGCGGTCCGCGCCGTAAACCCAGAAGCGCACGCCGGTGTAGTAGCTCGCGCGTTCATCGGTGTCGTCGTGCAGCACGAAGCGCGGGTCCTCGATCGCGGCGCGCGCGTTGGTGTAGACGACGAGCGGATCGGCAACGAGCGACGCCGCGAGTTGCAGCATCGCGAGATCCGCCTCGATCGACGCGTCGCCGATGATCTCCGCGCCGATCTGGAACAGCTCGCGATTCGCGCCTAACCGCGTGGCCTCGCAGCGGATGACGTCACCGCGATAAAAGACCTTCAACGGAAGGTCGCGCAGCGAAGGCGCGAGCGCGCGCGCGACCATCGGCGTGAAATCCGATCGAATCGAGACCAGTTCGCCTTCACGGTCGGTGAAGCGATAGCTCTGCTTCGCCGCGTCGCGTCCCGTGATGCCGGCATACGGCTCCGCGAAGTCGATGATCGGCAGGATCACCTCGGCGAAGCCGGCGCCTTCCAGCTGTTCGACGAATCGCGATTCGATGCGCCTCCGCCGCGCCGTCTCTTCGATCAGCAGCGGCCGGGCTCCGGTTGGATATCGTGTTCTTCCCATCAAGCCAAAAACCTCTTCCCGTGGTCAGGAAGAGGTTTTCGACTCTCGCGCGATCCAGCCGTGCGCCCCTTCCTTTCGGCGGGGCGCAGACAACAACACCCTACCGTTGATGGTGGTGGTGATGGTGGCGATGCGCGCGGGCGGTATTCATTGAGCCGGGCAGTGTAGCAGATAATCGCGCGCCATGAACCTCGACGAGCAACTGGCCTACCTCGCCAAAGGCGCCGTAGACCTCATCGACAAGAACGATCTGAAAACGAAAATCGCGCGCGGCAAGCCGCTGACGATCAAGGTCGGCTTCGATCCGACCGCACCCGACATTCACCTCGGCCACACCGTCGTGATGCGGAAGATGCGTCATTTCCAGCAGCTCGGGCACCGCGTCATTTTTCTCATCGGCGACTTCACCGGCTTGATCGGCGATCCGACCGGCAAGAAATCGACGCGCCCCGCGCTCACGAAAGAGGAAGTGCTGCAGAACGCGGAGACGTATCGCAAGCAGGTCTACAAGATCCTCGATCCGGAGAAGACCGAGATCCGGTTCAACTCCGAATGGCTCGGCGCCCTTGGCTCCGAGGGAATGGTGCGCCTCGCGGCGAAGTACACGCTCGCGCGCATCCTGGAGCGCGACGATTTCAAAAAGCGCTTCACCTCGCAGCAGCCGATCGCCATTCACGAGCTGCTCTACCCGCTCGCGCAGGCGTACGACTCCGTCGCGCTGAAATGCGACGTCGAGATGGGCGGGACCGATCAGCTGTTCAACCTGCTCGTCGGCCGCGATCTGATGCGCGAGTACGGACTCGAGCCGCAAGTCGTGCTGACCACGCCGCTGCTCGAAGGGCTCGACGGCATCGAGAAGATGTCAAAGTCCCTCGGCAATTACATCGGCATCAACGAAGAGCCCTCGCAGATCTTCGGCAAGGTCATGTCGATCTCCGACGAGATCATGTGGAAGTACTACCTGCTCTGCACCGACCTCGCACCCGCGGACATCGACCAGCTGAAGAGCGATGCCCATCCGATGGATGCGAAGAAGCAGCTGGCGAAGATGATCATCCGCGACTTCCACGGCGAGGACGCGGCCGAAGCCGCGGAGGCTTCGTTTACCCGAGTCTTCAGTGAACGCCAGTTGCCAAGCGATATCGAAGAGAAAACTCTCGAAGCGTCCAGCGATCCGATGCTGCTCAGCAAAGTCATCACGCTGGCCGGCCTCGCGGAGTCGAACAAAGACGCCCAGCGCCTGATCGCGCAGGGCGGCGTGCTGGTGGATGACGTGAAGATCGACTCGACGCGGCACGCGCTCGACGCGAGCGCGGCGAAGTCGTATCTGTTGAAGGTAGGGAAGCGAAGATTCGCGAAGGTGACGTTCGGATAGAAAGTGGAGCGGCAGGCTTCAGCCTGCCGCCCCCGTCGGCGGGCTAAAGCCCGCCGCTCCACGGTTACCGATACCGAACCGGAATCGTCAGCAGCGACTCGCTGCCGTTGACTTTCGCCTTCACGACGATCGTGCCGGTCTGGCCTTTGAGGCCGTCGAACGGCGCGGTGCGGAGCGTGCCGTTGGCGTCGATGAACTGCGCGTCGCCCTGCGACGACACGACTTCCAGCGCCGCCGCCTCGCCGAACTCGCCCTTCGCCACGACGCGGAAGTAGTTCGGGAACGCGCCGGTGAAGAGATCGATCGTCTGATCGAGCACGCCGTCGCCGTCGGCGTCGGTAAAGTCGACCGTTCCGTTCTCGTCCTGGTCGACGCCGAACGAGATCAGGACGTCGTCGCGCGTCGCCACGCCCGGCACGAACGTCGGATCGCCGGTGGCGTTGATGATGCTGCCGTAGAAGATCGCATTGCCCGACGTCACACGCGCGTAAACCGTGTCGTTGTTCTGCGCCTCGACACCGAACACCGCGCCAACGCCGTTGTTGAACTGCGCGTGCTCACCCGCGGCGTACGTCGCCTGCGCGGAGCCGGCCACCGTGCCGTTCGCGCGCACGAGCTCCCACTTCAGCGTGGTTGCATCGACGGCGTAGAGACCGAAGTTGAAGCGCGTGTTGACGACCGAAGACGGGCCGTTGATCGTCGCGATCTGGCCGGCGGTGATCGCTTCGTCCGCCTCGACCGACGGGATGTCCTGTCCGAACTCCGAGCCGTCCGGCGCGGTGTTGAACGTGCGCGAGGTGACGGCGAGATGGCGCAGGTTGCGGTCATCGAGCGTGATGACCAGCGCGCCGGTGCCGGAGTCGAGACCGAACTTCGACTTCACGATGTCGGCGATCGAAATCGTCTCGCGCGCGGCGAGCTTCACCGTCACGGGGCCGAGCACGTTCGTGCCGTTGTGCAGGGCAATGGACGTCGTGACCTCGCGCGGCGCGGCGCTGTGGAGCGTCAGCTCGCTCTGCCACCGGCTGGCATTCGCGCCCGGACCGGTGCCGGCCGCGGGAACGACGAGAGTCGCCGCGCTCGCGGCAAAGGGGAGCAGCGCGACGGCCGCTGCGGAGAGGATGCTTTTGAACTTCATTCTGTGTTGCCTCCTTGGTTTGTTGCCGTTGGTACGGGAGGAACACGAAATATGTCTAATTAGAATATTTGTCGATTAATGATGACGAAAAATGCGGATTATGAGGCGTGCGTTGATACGGAGCAGCGCTGTGGAGCGTCTAGTGCGCACGGCCCGCGAATGCAGAAGGCAGAATGCAGAAGGCAGAATTGAGAAGCACAACCGGGTGGGCATTCTTCGTTCTGCATTCTGCATTCTGCCTTCTGCATTCGCGGCCGGTGCACGCCGCTCACGCCACTCGCTGTAAACTCCCCGCCCGAAATGGCCGTCCCTCTTTTGGATCTGAAACTCCAGTACGCCTCCATCCGCGAGGAAGCCCTCCGCGTCACCGAGGAGCTCTATGAATCGCAGATGTTCATCCTCGGCAAGCGCGTCGATGAGTTCGAGCGCGACTTCGCTGCTTACTGCCAGACCAAACACGCTCTCGGCGTTTCGTCCGGCACCGACGCGCTGCTCGAAGCGTTGATGGTGCTCGACATCGGCCCGGGCGACGAAGTCATCGTGCCGGCGTACTCCTTCTTCGCCACCGCCGGCGTCGTGGCGCGTCTCGGCGCGCGGCCGGTCTTCGTCGACATCGACCTCACCGACTACAACCTCGACCCCGCGCAGATCGAGCGCCACCTCACGCCGCACACGAAGGCGATCATGCCGGTGCACCTGTACGGCCAGTGCGCGGAGATGAACGAGATCAACCGGATCGCCGCGCGACGCGATATCGCCGTCATCGAGGACGCCGCGCAGGCGGTCGGAGCGGAGTATCACGGCAAACGCGCCGGCTCGATGAGCACGATGGGCTGCTTCTCCTTCTTCCCGTCGAAGAACCTCGGCGCGTTCGGCGATGCCGGCGCGATCACGGCCAACGACGACGCGCTCGCGCAGAAGCTCATCGACTTCCGCGTGCACGGCATGCGTCCGAAGTACTTTCACCACTACGTCGGCGGCAACTTCCGCATCGACGCTTTGCAGGCGGCCATGCTGCACATCAAACTGCCGCATCTCGAGTCGTGGCACGAAGGCCGGCGCCGCAACGCGGATCTCTACCGGCAACTGCTCACCGACGAGCGGATCGTCCTGCCGGAGGAGTTGGCCGGCCGCCGCCACATCTATAACCAGTTCATCCTTCGCTTCCCCGAGGGCCGCGAAACGCGGGACAAAGTGATGGCGCATCTGAAGAGCGCGAGCATCGGCTGCGAGGTCTATTACCCGCTCACGCTCCCGCAGCAGGAGTGCTTCCGCAACGTCCCGGGCGCGGGCGACCGTTTCCCGAATTCCGACGCGGCGGCGGATCAGACGCTGGCCATTCCGATCTATCCGGAGCTGACGGAGGAGCAGATTCACGAAGTTGTGCGCGAGATTCGCATTGGCCTCGGCCAGTGATTCCCCTCCGCACCACCCTCGAGCGCCGCTCCACTCCGATCGTCAACCGCACGCTCGTCGCGGCGAACGTGGTCGTCTTCACGGCGCAGCTGTTCATGGGGCAGATGACGGAGCGCGTCATTCAGACGTTCGGCTTTCTGCCCGCGCGGTTCGTCGACCCTGCCGCGTTCAACTATGCGCCATGGGAAGTCGCAATCACGCTCGTCACCTCCCTCTTTCTCCACGGCGGGTTCGTGCATCTCATCGGCAACCTCATTTATCTCTGGGTCTTCGGCGGCGCGGTGGAGGAAGTGCTCGGGCATGCCCGCTTCCTCCTGCTCTACCTCTGCTGCGGCGCGCTCGGGAGTCTCACTCACACGATGCTCTTTCCGCAGTCGAGCGTGCCGTCGATCGGCGCGTCGGGCAGCATCGCCGGAATCCTCGGCGCGTTTCTCGTGCTGCTGCCGCACGGGCGCATCGTCACCCTCTTCCCGCTCGTCGTCTACTGGGCGATGGCGGAGATCCCGGCGGTCCTCTTTCTCCCGATCTGGTTCGGCATGCAGTTCTTCAACGGCTTCCTCTCCCTGCAGGCGGCGCGGCGCGCGTATGAAGTCGTCGGCATCGCCTGGTGGGCGCATGTCGGCGGGTTCCTCTTCGGCGCGCTGATGGCCGTGATCTTTCGCGTAATGCGCGGAAGCGCCACAATGCGCGCGACATGACCCGGCACATCCTCGTCACCGGCGGCGCGGGCTTCATCGGCTCGCACATTGCCGACGCCTTTCTCGCGCGCGGCTGGCGCGTCACCATCATCGACAACCTCACCACCGGCAGCCGCGCCAACGTCCCCGCACAAGCAACGTTCATCGAAGCCGACGTCCGCGACGCGAAGCTCGACGAGCTGCGCCCCGACGTCGTCTGCCATCAGGCGGCGCAGGTCGACGTCCGCGTCTCGGTGCGCGACCCGGCCGCGGATGCGGACACGAACATCATCGCCTCGCTGCGGCTCCTGCAAAAGTCGCTCGAAGCGGGCGTGAAGCGATTCGTCTTCGCCTCGACGGGCGGCGCGATTTACGGTGATCCCATCGAGGTCCCGCAGACGGAGCAGCATCCGCGCAAGCCGCTTTCGCCGTATGGCTGCGCGAAGCTCGCCGTCGAGCACTACCTCGATTACTACCGCGAAGTGCACGGGCTGCAGACGCTCGCCCTGCGTTACGCGAACGTGTATGGCCCGCGTCAGAACGCGCACGGCGAAGCCGGCGTCGTGGCGATCTTCACCGGCAAAATGCTGCAGGGCGAAGAGGTCACGATCAACGGCACCGGCGAGCAGACGCGCGACTACGTCTTCGTGCGCGACGTCGTCGCCGCGAACGTCGCCGCAATCGAGCAGGAGCTCACCGGCGCGTACAACGTCGGCACCGGCATCGAGACCTCGGTCAACGAGCTGCATCAGCTGCTTGCGAACGCCGCGGGCGTCACGCGCGCGCCGCAACACGGGCCGGCGAAGACCGGCGAGCAGATGCGAAGCGTGCTCGACGGGCGCGCCTTGCGAACGCGCGCAAACCTCGCGCCGCCGGTCGCATTGGCCGAGGGAGTAGCGGAGACGGTGGCGTGGTTTCGTGGAGCGGCGGGGCTTCAGCCCGCCGAAATGAGAAAATAAATCGATATGTGCGGACTCGCGGGATTCCTGGGCGGACGACTCTCCGCCGACGAGCGGCGCGCCGTCATCACGGCGATGACGGACCGCATCGCCCATCGCGGGCCCGATGATTCCGGCACCTACCACGACGACCGCGACGGCCTCGCCATCGGCTTCCGCCGACTCTCCATCGTCGACCTCTCCCCCGCCGGCCACCAGCCGATGCAGTCCGCGAGCGGCCGCTACGTCCTCTCCTTCAACGGTGAGGTCTACAACTACGAGGCGATCCGCGCCGAACTGATCGCCGCCGGGCTCGCGCCATCGTTCCGCGGGCACTCCGACAGCGAAGTGATGCTCGCCGCGTTCGAGGCCTGGGGCGTAGAGAGCGCGGTGAAGCGCTTCATCGGCATGTTCGGCATCGCGCTTTGGGATCGCGAAGAACGACAACTGTACTTGATTCGCGATCGCGTCGGCGTGAAGCCGCTCTATTACGGAACGATCCACGGCACGTTCTTCTGGGCCTCGGAGCTGAAAGCGCTGCACGCGCATCCCGAGTTCGAAGCGGAGATCGATCGCGACGCGCTCACGCTCTACTTCCACACCATGTACGTGCCGGCGCCGTACACGATCTACGAAGGGCTGCGCAAAGTAATGCCCGGCACGATGATCGTGGCCAAAGCGGGCGGCGAGACGCGCGAGATCACGTACTGGTCCGCGGCCGAGGTCGCGGAGCAGGGCTGGAACCATCAATTCCGTGGCAGCGAAGACGAAGCGGCCGAGGAGTTGGATGCGCTGCTGCGCGACGCCGTTGGCCTTCGGATGATCGCCGACGTCCCGCTTGGGGTGTTTCTCTCCGGCGGCATCGATTCGTCGCTGGTGACCGCGATGATGCAGGCGCAGAGCAGCGCGCCGGTGAAGACGTTCTCGATCGGCTTCATCGAAGAAGACTTCAACGAAGCGGTGTACGCCGCGCGCGTGGCGGAGCACCTCGGCACCAATCACACCGAGATGTACGTCACCGCCGGCGAGGCGATGTCGGTGATCCCGAAACTGCCGGCGATGTACGACGAACCGTTCTCCGACTCCTCGCAGATCCCGACGCATCTCGTCTCCGCGCTCGCGCGGCGCCACGTGACCGTGAGCCTTTCCGGCGACGGCGGCGACGAGCTGTTCGGCGGCTATCACCGCTATTTCCTCGGCCAGAAGGCCTTCAACTACGTGCAGCGCGTGCCGCGTCCGCTGCGCAAGATCACCGGCCGCGCCATCACGTCGATCCCGACCAAGGCGTGGGACCGCGCGCTCTGGCGGCAGAACCGCGCCGGCGAGCGGATTCACAAGCTCGCCCGGCTGATGAAGAGCACCGACCACGACTCGATGTACTTCGACCTGCTCACGCTCTGGCGCGATCTCGTCCCCGGCGCGAAGAAGCTCGCGCTGCCGGTCGAGGATCGCTCGCGCTGGCCGAAGATCGACGACCCGATCGCGCGGATGATGTACTTCGACCTCGTCACCTACCTGCCGGACGACATCCTCGTGAAAGTCGATCGCGCGAGCATGGCCGTGAGCCTCGAGGCGCGCGAGCCGCTGCTCGATCATCGTTTGATCGAATTCGCCTGGAAGCTGCCGCTGCCGATGAAAGTGCGCCACGGGAAGGGCAAGTGGCTGCTGCGCAAAGTCCTTTCCCGCTACGTGCCCGAGGAGCTGATCGAGCGGCCGAAGATGGGCTTCGGCGTCCCGGTCGGCGCGTGGATCCGCGGACCGTTGCGCGATTGGGCGGAGTCGCTGCTCGACGAACGGCGGATGCGCGAAGACGGGTTCCTCGACGTCGACCGGGTCCGCGACGCGTGGCGCACGCATCTCGCGGGCCAGGGCGAATGGCAGCAGGGCATCTGGACCGTGCTCATGTTCCAGGCCTGGCGCGAGGAGTGGCGCGGCAGCGCCGCGCGGGCGCCGCACACGCTGATCGCATAGAATCGCGCGCCGATGCGCAAAGGAATCATTCTCGCCGGAGGCTCGGGGACCCGTCTCTACCCCATCACCTCCGTCGTTTCCAAACAACTGCTCCCCGTCTACGACAAGCCGATGGTCTATTACCCGCTGACGACGCTGATGCTGGCGGGCGTCACGGAGTTCCTGATCATCACCACTCCCGTCGATCAGCCGCTCTTCAAGAGTCTCCTCGGCGACGGCAACCAGTGGGGACTGAAAATCTCGTACGCCGTGCAGGAGTCGCCGCGCGGTCTCGCCGACGCCTTCATCGTCGGACGCGAGTTTGTCGGCGACGATCCGAGCTGCCTGATTCTCGGCGACAACATCTTCTACGGTCACGGCCTGACGGAAGCGCTGCGCCGCGCGGATCAGCGCGGGGAAGGCGCGACCGTGTTCGCGTATCGCGTGCACGATCCGGAGCGCTACGGCGTCGTCGAGATCGGCGAAGGCGGACGCGCGCTGTCGATTGAGGAGAAGCCACGGCAGCCGAAGTCGAACTTCGCCGTGACGGGGCTGTACTTCTACGACCGCGACGTCGCCGACATCGCGGCGAACCTCACGCCGTCGAAGCGCAACGAGCTCGAGATCACGGACGTGAACCGCATCTACCTCGAGCGCGGAAAGCTGCACGTCGAACAGCTCGGGCGCGGCTACGCGTGGTTCGACACCGGCACGCAGGAGTCGCTGCTCGCGGCGGCCAGCTTCGTCGGCGCCGTCGAGCTGCGGCAGGGATTGAAGATCGCGTGCCCCGAGGAAGTTGCGTACCGGACTGGGGCGATCGACGCGGCGCGCGTGCGCGAGCTGGCGCAGTCGCTGCGCAACAGCACGTATGGAAGCTATCTGACGTCGATCGTGGACGACGAATGAAGATCTTCGTCACCGGCGCCGCCGGCTTCATCGGCTTTCACGTGGCCACGCGGCTGCTCGAGCGCGGCGACGACGTCGTCGGCATCGACAACGTCAACGACTACTACGACCCGTCGCTGAAAGAAGCGCGTCTTTCGCTGCTTCGCAAATTTGCCAACTTCCAATTCGAGCGCATCGACATCGGCGACCGCGCGGCGATGGAGCAGTGCTTCACGAAGCATCGCCCGCGGCGCGTCGTGCATCTCGCGGCGCAGGCCGGCGTGCGCTATTCGCTGACCCATCCGCACGCGTACATCGACAGCAACATCGTCGCGTTCCTGAACATCCTCGAAGGCTGCCGGCACAACGCCGTCGAGCATCTCGTGTACGCGTCGTCGAGCTCCGTCTACGGCGCGAACACGCAGCAGCCGTTCTCCGAACATCAGAACGTCGATCACCCGGTGTCGCTCTACGCGGCGACGAAGAAGGCCAACGAGCTGATGGCGCACACGTACGCGCACCTCTTCGGCGTGGCCAGCACCGGCCTGCGCTTCTTCACCGTGTACGGGCCGTGGGGCCGGCCGGACATGGCCCTCTTCAAATTCACGCGCGGCATTCTCGAAGGCGAGCCGATCGCGGTCTTCAACGAAGGGCGGATGGTGCGCGACTTCACGTACATCGACGACGTCGCCGAGGGCGTCGTGCGCGTGCTCGATCAAACCGCGGCGCCGGATGAGAATTGGGATTCCGCCGATCCCGATCCCGCGCGCAGCCGCGCCCCGTACCGCGTCTTCAACATCGGCAACAACCAGCCCGTCGAGCTGCTCGAATACATCGCCGTGCTCGAAGAAACGCTCGGGAAAAAGGCGAAGATGGAGCTGCTCCCGATGCAGCCCGGCGACGTCCCCTCGACCATGGCGGACGTGAGCGAATTGCAGGAGGCCGTCGGTTTTCGGCCTTCCACGTCCGTGCGCGATGGAATTGCCGCGTTCGTGGCGTGGTACAAGGAGTATTACAAAGTAGATTGAATCGTGGAGCGGCGGGCTTTAGCCCTCCGAATTCAGATCCGGCGGGCTGAAGCCCGCCGCTCCACAGGACCCTCACCATGACCACCGCAATCACCGAAGCCTCCCAGCTCGACCTCTTTCTCGAAAAAATCAACACGCGCACGCTTCGCGTCGGCGTGATCGGCCTCGGCTACGTCGGCCTTCCGCTCGTGCTGCTGTTCGAAGAGCGCGGGTTTCCCGTGCTCGGATTCGACGTCGATCCGCAGAAGGCGGAGCTGCTGAACGGCGGACAGTCGTACATCCGCCATATCGGTGAGGAGCGCATTCGCAAAGCGTTCAGGAAAGACCGCGTCGAGGCGACGACGAATTTCGATCGCCTCGGCGAATGCGACGCCGTCATCATCTGCGTCCCGACGCCCCTCGGCCCGCACCGCGAGCCGGACCTCAAATACATCCGCATGACCGCGGAGACGATCATGGAGCGCCTCCGCCCCGGACAGCTCGTCGTCCTCGAGTCGACGACCTATCCGGGGACCACGCGTGAAGAATTGCTGACGCGCTTCGAGAAAACGGGTCTCGTCTGCGGGAAAGACTACTTCCTCGCCTTCTCGCCCGAGCGCGAAGATCCGGGCAACGAGCGCTTCAACACGCAGACGATCCCAAAAGTCGTCGGCGGGATGGACCCGCAGTCGTTGAAAGCCGCCGTTGCGCTGTACGGCTCGGCCGTCGATCGCGTCGTTCCCGTCTCGTCGACCGAGGTCGCGGAGTCGTCGAAGCTGCTCGAGAACATCTTCCGTGCCGTGAACATCGCCCTCGTCAACGAGATGAAAGTCGTCTTCGAGCGGATGGGCATCGACATCTGGGAAGTGATCGAGGCGGCGAAGACGAAGCCGTTCGGGTTCATGCCGTTCTATCCCGGCCCCGGCCTCGGCGGGCACTGCATCCCGCTCGATCCGTTTTACCTGACGTGGAAGGCCGCGGAGTACGGCACGTGGGCGCGCTTCATCGAGCTGGCCGGCGAGGTGAACACGGGCATGCCGCGCTACGTCGTCGACCGCACGATGGAGGCGATCAACCAGGACGGCCGGAGCATTCTGGGCGCGCGCGTGCTGGTCCTCGGGCTGTCCTACAAGCCCGACATCGATGACGACCGCGAGTCGCCGTCGTTCGAGATCATCGAGCTGCTCCGCGAGCGCGGCGCCGAGGTTTCGTACTGCGATCCGTACGTGCCCGTGGCGCGGCCCGGACGCAAGCACGACGTCGGCCTCGAGTCCGTGCCGTGCACGGCCGAGGAGTTCGCGCGCTACGACGCCGTCGTCGTCTCCACGCCGCACCGCCAGTTCAAAGAGCCGTCGCTCTACGAGCAGGTGCGGCTGGTCATCGATACGCGCAACATCGTGCCGAAGGACGGCGCGAAGCGCGTCATTCGCGCGTGAACAACAACGTCGACGAGCGCGTCGTCCAGGGCTTCGGCGACGAGTGGCAGCGCTTCGATCAGAGCGCGCTCTCCGATGCCGAGCTGCAGACGATGTTCGATGCGTACTTTCGCATCTTCCCGTGGGCTGCCCTCCCGAAGAACGCCGAAGGCTTCGACGCCGGATGCGGCACCGGACGCTGGGCCGCGCGCGTCGCGCCGCGCGTCGGCCGGCTGCACTGCATCGACGCGAGCGAAGGCGCGCTGAGCGTGGCGCGGCGCAATCTCGCCGCGTTTTCGAATTGCACGTTCCATCACAGCAGCGTCAGCGCCATGCCGCTCGCTGATGCGTCGATGGACTTCGGCTACTCCCTCGGCGTCCTGCATCACGTGCCCGACACCGAAGCCGCGATCGCCGCGTGTGTGGCGAAGCTCAAGCCCGGCGCGCCGTTCCTGCTCTATCTCTACTACCGCTTCGACAACCGTCCCGCGTGGTATCGCGCACTCTGGAAAACGACGGAATTGTTGCGTTTTGCAATTTCGCGGTCGCCGCGCATTCTTCGCCACGCCGCGGCCGACATCCTCGCGGCAACGGTCTACTTCCCGCTCGCCCGCACCGCGCGTTTGTTGAAGAGCGAATCCTTCCCGCTCGCGTTCTATCGCAACCGCAGCTTTTACGTCATGCGCAACGACGCCCTCGATCGCTTCGGCACGCGGCTGGAGCAGCGCTTCACGCGCGACGAGATCGCGGCGATGATGACGCGCAGCGGCCTGCGGGACATCACGTTCAGCGACGCGGCGCCGTTCTGGTGTGCGGTGGGGTGGAGCGGCGGGCTTTAGCCCGCCGAAAGAAAGACCCGGCGGGCTAAAGCCCGCCGCTCCACGGGTCTCAGTGGCTCAACGCGCGCGGCCGGCGCGGTGATTCGATCGGCAGCAACGGCGCCGGAGGGAGATCGGTGGTGACGACGCCCGTCGGCAGCACCCATCCGAGATCCTCGTCGGCGATGCGTTGGATCTCGAACTTCATCCGCTTCACCGGGATGCCGATCCGCTCGCACTCGGCGACGAGGGCGCGGAAGCGGGGGACGGGGATGTGCAGCGTGGAGAGGAACACTTCGTCGATGCGCGCCGCGCGGCAGATGTCGTCGAGCGGCTGATCGCCCGCGTACACCCGTAGGCCGTGGAGGAAGGAGCCGAACTTGCGGCGGTCGTCGTCGAGGAATCCGACCGGCACATACCCGAGCTCGTTGTTGTTCAGCAGCTCGCGGCAGAGCAGCTCGCCGCCGTCGCCGGCGCCGAAGATCAGGACGCGCTTGCCGGTGCGCGCGTGCGGCACGGGGAGCAGGTTTCGCAGCAGGCGGAACGCGGCGCGGCTGCCGACAATCAGGCCGAGGAGCAGGATGCCGTCGAGCGCGAACGCGGTACGCGAGAAGCCGTCGAAGCGGAACAGCAGCACGACCATCAGCACGCTCGTGACCGAGGCGAGAGCGGCGGACTTGATCATCCCCACGAGGTCCGTGAGGCCCATGTAGCGCCACAGGCCGCGATACATGCCCGTGGCGAGGAACGTCAGCAGCTTCACGAACACCATCGCCGGCAGCGTCTTGAGGAACAGTTGCCAGTCGGCGGAGGCGGCGTTGGCCGGACCGAAGACCAGCGCGTACGCGCCGTAGTGCGCGAGCACGATCAGCACGACGTCGAGGCCGACTTCGAAAATGCGGCGCTTATAAGAGAGATCAATGAGCAGCGTGACGATCGGCTTCTTCTCCGCCGCCGCGATCTCGTCCTCGCCGTACACGCGCACGCCGGCGAGATAGACGCCGAGAATCGCCAGGACGATCACGAAGCCCGCAATCGCGGCGAGGCTCACGTCGAGGCCGAGGTGGCGGACGAGAATCGCCAGCGACCCGCCGAGGAGCGAGAACGTCCAGAGCATCCACACGGCGTGACGCTCGGAGAGGCCGAGGGCCACGAGGCGATGCGACGTGTGATCGCGTCCGCCCTGCGACGCCGCGCGTCCGGCGAGCTTGCGCGCCAGCGTCACGAACGTCGTGTCGAAGATCGGGATGCAGAGCACGAGCACCGGCACCGCCAGCGCCGCGATCACGCTGCGCGACCGCCCGCCGCCCGATTCCTCGCTGAGCAGCGCGCTGCACGCGAGGAAGAAGCCGATGAACATCGACCCGCAGTCGCCCATGAAGATCGACGCGGGGTTGTGGTTGTAAATCAGGAAGCCGACCAGCGCGCCGAAGAACGCGAGCAGCATCAGCGCCGCATTCGTCTGTCCGGTGAGCAGGAAATTGACGGCCAGCGACAGCGAGGCGATCGCCGCGACGCCGGCGGCCAGCCCGTCCATGTTGTCGAGCATGTTCACGGCGTTCGTCACGCCGACGAGCCAGAAGAACGTGATCAGCATGTTCAGCGCGGACGATCCCGTCCACGGCAGCACCAGGCCGAGATAGACGATCGCCGCGGCGCTGAGCAGTTGGCCGCAGAGTTTTTGATAGGGCTTGAGGTGGAAGAAATCGTCGATGAGGCCGAGGAGAAACATCGCCGCGCTGCCGCCGAGGACGACCAGGACGTCGCGGCTCGGACTCACGCGCGCCAGCACCGCGGCCAGGACTCCGACGAAGATTGCCACGCCCCCGAGCATCGCCGTCGGCGCCTGGTGCCAGCGGTCGCTCTTCGGCTGCGCGACCGCGCCGAATCGGCGGGCGAGCGCCCGCACCAGCGGCGTGGCGATGGCCGTCAGGAGAAACCCAGCGGCGGCGTTGAGAAACACGTCGGACAACATCATGCAGTCTTGATAGTTATTGGATTGTATCTGATTTGCGTCTAGTGAAAATTTGAATTTTTTAATTCCCTGTTGAGACCGGTTGTGCGGCACTTTCTTTTCTGATTCACTGCCGGGCCGATGAGTTGGTGGCGGGATCGGCGCGTTTTTCTCACGGGCGGCGGCGGTTTTCTCGGCAGCGTGATCCGGCAAAAGATCGCGGAACAGGAGCCTGCCGCCCTTCACGCGCCGCGCAAAAACGAGCTCGATTTACGCGACGCCACGGCGACGCGCGCGTTCCTCGAGGAGACGCGGCCGAATCTCATCATCCATGCCGCGGGGGTCGTCGGCGGCATCGGCGCCAATCGCGTGCATCCCGGCCTGTTCTTCTACGAGAACGCGATCATGGGCATCCAACTGATCGAGGAGGCCCGCCGGGTGGGCGTCGAAAAGTTCGTCTGCCTCGGCACGATCTGCGCCTATCCGAAGTTCACGCCGCCGCCGTTTCACGAAGACGATTTGTGGAACGGATACCCAGAGGAAACCAACGCGCCGTACGGCATCGCCAAAAAAGCGCTGCTCGTCCAACTGCAGTCCTATCGCGCCGAGTACGGCTTCAACGGCGTCTTCCTCCTGCCGGTGAATCTCTACGGACCGAACGACAACTTCGACCTCGAGACCAGCCACGTCATTCCGGCCATGATCCGCAAGTTCATCGACGCGAAGCGGAGCGGCAGGGCAGAAGTGGTGTTGTGGGGCGACGGCTCGCCCACGCGCGAGTTTCTCTACGTCGACGACGCCGCGACCGCGATCGTGCTGGCCTGCGAGCGATACAACGGCGAGCTTCCAGTGAACCTCGGCTCGGGACAGGAGATCACGATCCGCGATCTCGCCGAGCAGGTCGCGCAGGCCACGGGCTATCGCGGGAGCATCACCTGGGACGCGTCCAAGCCGAACGGCCAGCCGCGCCGCGCGTTAGACGTCACGCGCGCGTACGAGGAATTCGGATTCCGCGCGGAGACGCCGTTTGAAGAAGGATTGCGGCGGACGATCGGGTGGTATGTGACTCAGACCGTCGCGGTCGAGTGATACGAGATCACTTCCTTCAGAATCCCATCCAACGACGTCTCCGGCTTGAATCCCACCAGCGCGCCGACTTTGGCGATGTCGGGGACGCGGCGCGGCATGTCTTCGAATCCTTCTTCGTAGGCTTCGTCGTAGGGGATGAAGACGATCTCGGAATTCGAATTCGTCAGCTCGCGGATGCGTTTGGCCAGCTCGCCGATCGAGACCTCTTCGTTCGAGCCGATGTTGAAGACCTGCCCGACGGCGTCTTCGTGGTCCATCAGCTTCACGAGCGCGCCGACGACGTCGCCGACGTAGCCGAAGCAGCGCGTCTGCTTGCCGTCGCCATAAACCGTGAGCGGGCGGCCGGCGAGGGCCTGCTTCACGAGCGTCGGGATGACCATGCCGTACTGGCCGGTCTGGCGCGGGCCGACCGTGTTGAAGAGCCGCACCACGATCGTCGGCAGTTTCTTTTCGCGCCAGTACGCGAGCGCGAGGAACTCGTCGATCGCCTTCGAGCAGGCGTAGCTCCAGCGCCCCTTCGTCGTCGCGCCCATCACGAGATTGCCGTCTTCGCGAAACGGCACATGATCGCTGAGCCCATAGACCTCGGAGGTCGAGGCGACCAGCACCTTCTTCTTCTTCTTGTTCGCCGCCGCGAGGATGACTTCCGTCCCGCGCACGTTCGTCTCGATCGTGCGCACCGGGCTCTCGAACGACGTGCCCTTCCGCGAGGACGGAAACCTCGTGATGGGCGCGACGACGAAGGGGCGCTGGTCTTACGCATGCTCCAAAGCGATTGACGAATTTCTCGCGCTCGCGTACTGGCGCGAGAAGAAGCTCCCG
>DATFHJ010000255.1:0-8405 GCA_035248585.1 Thermoanaerobaculia bacterium | reverse complement strand
ATCGACAGTTTCTTCAGCTCATCGTTCCAGCCGATCTCCTGCGCGTTCGCCCAATTCGCGAAGTAGTCCGCGGTGATCGACTCGATCACCGGCAGGTACGACGCGAGCGCCTCCCGGCTGAACGCCTTCAGCACTTCGCGCTTGCGTCCGGCGTGCACGTCGCCGTCGAGTAGCGGAAGGCTGCGTCCGCCGAACAGCTCCTGTACGTGCGGCGGCATCGAGCCTTCGCGCATGACCGCGGCCGGATCGATGAAGCGGCCCGCGGCGTCGGCGCCGGCGATGACGGCGGTCTTCCGGCCGAGGACATTCGAGCGGAAGATGCGGCCGCCGTGGGTCTTGAGGCGCGATTCGATGAAGGCGAACGGATTCTTGGCGAAGTCGAGCGTCTCGCCGAGGAGCGGCAAGCCGTCCCGGCCGGGCGGAAGTGTCGTCATGATGCTCAAGGATACGCGCGTCAATGCGTCACGGATTCGTCGCATGCGCCCACGGCGCACGAAATGGACTACCCTAACCTCTGGTTAGCACGACCGTGCGCACAATTCGGTTCTGCCTGCTCCCACTTCTGCTCGCCGTGACCGCTGCCGCGAGCGCCGCGGAACGTATGCCGCTCGACCAGGTCCAGAAGGGGATGAGGGGCTACGGCCTGACCGTCTTCGAAGGCTCCACGGTCGAGAAGTTCGACGTCGAGATCCTCGGCGTCCTGCACAACATCGGGCCGGGGCAGAACCTTATCCTCGCGCGCGTCGACAATCCAGTCGTGCAGCGCACCGGCATCATCGCCGGCATGTCGGGCTCGCCGATCTTCATCGACGGCAAAGTCATCGGCGCGCTCGCGTACGCCTGGCAGTTCGCGAAAGAGCCGGTCGCGGGCGTGACGCCGATCGAAGAGATGATCAAGATCGGCCAGCGCGTCGCACCCGCGGGCGCGACGCTCGCCGGCGCCACGCCGCGCATGAGCGGCGCCGAGCTGTTGAAATCGATCGCCGACCGCAAGATCGACGGCGCGTTCCAGGCGCTGATGAAAGACTTCGCCGCGACGCCGGTGAGCTCGGTCAACGGCGCGAGACCGATCGCGCTTCCGCTTTCTCTCTCCAGTTTCGCTCCTGAAACGATCGCGCGTTTCTCGCCCGCGCTCGACGGCCTCGGCTTCGTCGCCGTCCCGAGCGGCGCGACCTCCAGCTCGACGTCCGACAAATCCGCGAAAAGCAAATTCGAAATGGGCGACGCCGTCGGCGCCGTCCTGCTCAACGGCGACTTCACCGTCGCCGCCACCGGCACCGTCACCTACATCGACGACAAGAACGTCTACGCCTTCGGCCATCCGTTCCTCGACATGGGGGAGATCAGTTTCCCGATGGCGACCTCGGAGATCGTGACCGTGCTGCCGAGCGTGGCCAGTTCCTTCAAGTTCTCCAACACCGGCCCGATCGTCGGCGCGCTGCGGCAGGACCGCGCGGCCGGCATCATGGGCGTGGTCGGCGAGAAGGCGCCGATGATTCCGGTCGACGTCACGCTCAACGGCTCGGGCCCGGCGCAGACCTATCACGTCAACGTCGTGCGCCACTCGCGCCTCTCGCCGCTGATGCTGGCGATGGTCACGGACTCCGTGATCGCGAACGCGCAGCGCGCGGCGGGGGAGCGGACGGTGCTGCTCGAATCGGAGATCCAGCTGAAGGGCTTCGACCAGCCGATCAAATTGCGCGAGGGCTGGGCGGGTGAGCAGGCGCGCTCGTCGATTCCGCAGTACCTGGCCATCGTCGCCGGCTATCTGATGTCGAACGAGTTCAAAGACGCGGAAGTGGAGAGCGTGAAGGTGCACATCCGCCACGACGATCAGCTGCGCATCGCGAAGCTGATGGAAGCGTCGCTGGTCACGCCGGAAAAAGGATTCGTTTCGGCGGGCGATACGGTCAAAGTGCGCGCGGTGCTGAAGCCGTTCCGCGGCGACTCGTTCGTCGAGATGCTGGACATGAAGATTCCGGACGATCAGCCGGCCGGCAACGCGTACCTCCTCGTCGGCAGCGGCTCGGTGATGAACGCCGTCGACTTCACGCTCGTGCCGCCCGATCCGCGCTCGCTCGAGCAGGTGCTGTCGGTGTTAGGCCGTCTGCGTCCGTCGACCGATCTCGCGGTCGGGCTGTATACGAATGGTGAAGGAGCAGTGACATCCGGGGTATATCTGCCGAATCTCCCTCCTTCGATGCGTGCAGTCGTGACCGCGGACACGTCTAATGGAGCGCAGGCCGCGGTGAAGTACCATCCAGCCGCTCATCAGGCGCGCCCGCTCGGCTACATCGTCGACGGCGCGACGAAGATCGATCTGGAAGTACGACCGCAAATTTAAACAATGCAAAAAAAATTACTGTTTGTCTTCGCCGCTCTCATCACGGCCGCGAATGCTTTCGCCGTCGCGCCCCAGTTCTGGCGTCTCAACAACGCTGAAGAGTTTCTCGCCGGCGAGTCGGAAGGCTTCGCCATCACGTCGCGCGGCGAGCTGAAGCCGGCGCCGGCGATGAAGAAAATCGCCACGCTCACCGATCCGTTCGTGCTCTCCCAAACGGCCGCGCCGAACGGCGACCGGTTCCTCGGCACGGGCAACGACGGCAAGGTCTATCGCCTCCGAGGAGAGGAGCTGAAGCTCCTCTTCACCGCGCCGGAGCCGGAGATCTACGCGATCGCGTTTGCGGGCGGCGCGCTCTACGCCGGCAGCTCCCCGAACGGAAAGATCTATCGCGTCGATCCCGAAAGCGGAAAGCAGACGACGTTCTACGATCCGCAGCAGGCGTACATCTGGGCCATCGAGCCCCTCGACAACGGCGACTTCGCCGTCGCCACCGGCGTCGACGGAAAGCTCTTCCGCGTGACGCCCAAAGGCGATGGCAAAGTTCTTTACGATTCCGCCGACACGCACATCCGATCTGTTGCCCAACGAAAAGACGGCACCCTCCTCGCCGGCGGCTCCGGCAAGGGCCGCATCTACGAGATCGGCAAAGACGGCTCCGCGCACGCGCTCTTCGACTCGCCGCTGAACGAGATCAGCGCGATCTACGTCGACGCGAACAACGTCGCCTGGGCCGCGGGTGTGAGCAACGTGCTCCCGAGCAGCGCGCCGGCGAAAGCGGCGCCGAAGAACCAGCAGCAGCAACAGCAGGGACAAGGCGCCCAGGCGTCCGGCGGCGAGCAGAAGAAGGAAGGGGAAGCGACGGCCACGACCGAAGTGAGCTTCTCGTTCGAGGACAACAGCGCGTCCGCGGCCCAGGCCGGGAGCGCCGAGGTCTACAAAATCATGCCGGACGGGTTCGTCGATACCGTGCGCAAGTTCGAGCGCGAGATGATCTACGGCATCAGCGGCGGCAGCGTTGACAGCAACGGCAGCGGAAGCGTGCTCCTCGGCACGGGACCCAATGGCCGGATCTACGAACTGCGCGACGGCGAGCTCGCGCTCATCGGCGCGACGCCGGAGAAGCAGGTCGTCTCCATTTCAAAGAATATCGTGACGACCACGAACAGCGGCGCCGTGTATCGCCTCGAAAGCGGACTCGCGCCGAACGCGGAGTTCCGCTCCGCCGCGAAAGACGTCGAGCGCTACTCGCGCTTCGGTCACTACCGGGTCGTCGGCCGCAATCTCAGCAACGGCAACGTCGCCGTCGCGTTCCGCAGCGGCAACACGCGTACGCCGGACGGCACGTGGAGCAACTGGAGCGCGCCGCAGTCGACGATCGAGGGCTCGGTGACCGCGCCCGCCGCGCGGTACGTGCAGTGGAAAGTGCAGATGCCGAAGGCTTCGAACGACGCGGCCATCGACGAGCTGACGCTCGCGTTCATCAATCGCAACATCGCGCCGGAGATCGCCGCGATCGCGGTGCAGGACCCGGCCGTCGTCTTCATCAGCAGCGCCTATCCCGCGTCGCCGCAGGTCGTCGAGGCGACGAATCCCGATGAGTACGGGATCTTCTCGAGCCTCGACAATCCGCGCGAACGCTCCGCCGCCGATCAGGGCAAGCGCGTCTTCCGCAAGGGATTCCGCACCGTGACCTGGCGCGCGAGCGACGACAACGGCGACTCGCTCCGCTACGCGCTCTCGTTCCGCGAGAAGGGAGCGGATCGCTGGCTGCGCCTCCGGGACAACATGGAAGAGACGCAGCTGAACTTCGACACGTCGCAACTGCCTGACGGCCAGTACGAGCTGCGCCTCAGCGTCAGCGACGCCGTCGACAATCCCGACTCGCCGCTGACGGATGTGAAAGAGGGCGTCGAGTTCCAGGTCGACAACCGCGCGCCGGCGATTGCCGTGACCGAGCGCGGCGACGATGTGACCGTGCGCATCACCGACGACGCCTCGCCGGTCGGCCGCGTCGAATACTCCGCCGACGCGCAGAAATGGATCCGGCTCACGCCCACCGACGGCATCGCCGACTCCAGCGACGAGACGTATCAGCTGAAGCGCAGCGACGTCGCCGGCAAGTTCGTGATCGTGCGCGCGGTGGATGCGTATTACAACGTGGTGACCAAGTCGATTACCTTGCGATGACGTGTGGAGCGGCGGGCTTCAGCCCGCCGAAAACAGACCCGGCGGGCTAAAGCCCGCCGCTCCACTTATAATCATCCGCGTGAAGCGGTCCCGCACGCTCCTCACCCTGTTGTGCCTCCTGCTCGCGCTGTGTCTCGGCTGCGGGCGGGAGAAGCCGGCGACGCAGCAGACCGTCGCGCCGCCGCCGGATGACACGCCGCGCGACGGCGGGACGCTCATCCGGCGCCTCGAAGCGGACATCACCACGCTCAATCCCATCGTCCAGAACAGCCGCTACGACACCTACGTCGCGAACTATCTCTTCACGCCGATCATCACCATCGATCGCAATCTCCAGCCCGCGCCGGGGCTCGCGAAGGCGTGGGAGATCTCCAGCGACGGCAAGCTCTATCGCTTCGAGCTGAATCCGAAGGCGACGTTCTCCGACGGCACGCCGGTGCGCGCGAGCGACGTGCTGTTCACGCTGCGCAAGACCATCGATCCGGCGAGCGAAGCGGTGCAGATCGCGGGCGGATTCGAGCTGCTCGACCTCGCCAACTCGAAAGTCGTCGACGAGCACACGATCGACGTCGCCTTCCGCGAGCCGCTCGCCACGCAGCTCGTGCGCTTCAAAGACATCTACGTCATTCCGGAGCACGTCTACTCGAAGGGCAACTTCCGCAACGACTACAACACGCAGGGCGTCGTCGGCAGCGGGCCGTACACGCTCGTGCGCCGCGTCGTCGGCAAGGAAATCGTCCTCGAAAAGCGCAAGGACTACTGGAGCGATCCGCCGCACATCCAGACCGTCCTCTTCAAGATCGTCAACGATCACGGCACGGCCTGGAACGCGCTCAAGCAGCGCGAGATCGACGAGACGTTGATCGCCTCCGACACCTGGCTCCGCGAGCACAACAACCCGGCCCTGACGCGCTACCTCGAGTTCCGCCGCTTCTACGCGCTCAACTACAACTTCATCGCCTGGAACGAGCGCAACGCGCTGTTCACCGACAAGCGCATCCGCCGCGCCCTGGCGATGTGCATCCCGGTCGACGCGGTGATCAACGATCTCTATCACGGCACCGCGCGGGCGATGAGCGGGCCGTTCACGCCCGATCAGTGGGCCTACAACCCGAACGTGCCGATCATCCGCTACGACCCCGACGGGGCGAAGCAGCTCTTCACGGCCGCGGGCTGGGCGGACAAGAACGGCGACGGCGTGCTCGAGAACGGGAAGAAGAACTTCGAGTTCGATCTCCTGGCGCTGAGCGGCAGCGCCACCGGCAAGCAGCTCGTGCAGATGGTGCAGGCCGAGATGAAGAAGGTCGGCATCACCGTCAATCTCGTGATCCTCGACGGCGCGACCGCGATCCAGCGCATCCTCAGCGGCAACTACGACGCCGCGTATATGAGCTGGGACCTCGACCCCGATCCCGATCCCTACGCGCTCTTTCACTCCACGCAGGCACCGCCGCACGGGCAGAACATCATCTCCTACTCGAATCCGGAGATCGACAAACTGATCGACACCGCGCGCCGCGAGCTCGACGTCTCGAAGCGCAAAGATCTCTACTGGCGGCTGCACGAGATCCTCGCCGACGAGCAGCCCTACGCCTGGATCGTGCAGGCCTCGGCGAAGTGGGGGATGAACAAGCGCGTCCGCGGCGTCGAAGTGAGCTCCGGCTACGGCTTCTTCCTCTGGTCGCCGGGCGAGCACGGATGGTGGATCGACGACCGGGTGGCACCGCGCTAATGCAGAAGGCAGGGGGCAGAGGGCAGAGGGCAGAAGCCCACCCCCGGGGCATGATTCCCACTTCCGCCCTCTGCCCTCCGCCCTCTGCCCTCGGGGTCTAGGCGATGGCCGCCTATCTCCTGCGACGCTTTCTCTACGCGATCCTCACGTTTTTCGGCATCACCGTCGTCACCTTCACGCTGATCCACGCCGTGCCCGGCGATCCGGTCACGTTCTATCTCGGCTCCTCCGGCATGCCGTCGATGTCGAAGAGCGCGATCGCCACGCTCAAGCACGAGTTTCATCTCGACCAGCCGCTGCCGGCGCAATACCTCTACTGGCTGCGCGGCGCGATGACGTTCGACTTCGGCCGCTCCACGCGCGACCGCCGCCCGGTGTCGGAGCGGATTTTCGAGAAGCTCCCGAACACGTTGCAGCTCAACGCCGTCGCGTTTTTTCTCGCCGCGGCCATCGGCATTCCGATCGGGCTCTGGAGCGCCAAACACTCAGGCCGCCGACTCGAGCGCACCTCGGCGGTGCTGTTCTTTCTGCTCTATTCGCTGCCGAGCTTCTGGGTCGCGCTCTGGCTGATGCAGATTCTCTCCGTGCGCCTCGGCTGGTTTCCGCTGTTCGGAATGCAGTCCGACGACTACCTCGACCTCAACCCCGGCGCGCGGTTCGCCGACCGTCTGCGCCATCTCGTGCTGCCGGTGATCACGCTCGCGTACGCGCAGCTGGCGATCTTCGCGCGCTTCTCGAAATCCGCGCTCACCGAAGTCATCCGGCAGGACTTCATCACCACGGCGCGGGCGAAGGGGGCGGGGGAGGCAGTGGTGATGTGGCGCCACGCGTTCCGCAACGCGCTGATTCCGCTGATCACGCTCCTCGGCCTGACGATTCCGTTTCTCATCTCCGGCAGTGTCATCGTCGAGCAGATCTTCCAGTGGGACGGCGTGGGACTGCTCTACTACGACGCGATCCTCTCGCGCGATTACCCGACAGTGATGGGACTGACCGTGGCCACGGCGCTGATCACGCTCTTCGCCAGCGTGCTCGCCGACGTGCTCTACGCGCTCGCCGATCCGCGCGTGCGCCTCGGGGAGAGGGCGCTCTGATGTGGCGGCTGATGTTCAAGCGCTTCGCGCGCAGCAAGCTGGCCATGTTCGCGCTGTTCTACGTCGCGGTGATGACGCTGATCGCGCTCATCGCGCCGCTTTTTCATCTCGACCCCGACGCCATCGATCTGCGCAGCCGCCTCGCGGCGCCGAACGGCTCGCATCCTCTCGGCACCGACGAGCTGGGACGCGACATCCTCGCGCGGATGATCCACGGCGCGCGCGTCTCGCTCACGGTCGGCTTCCTGGCCACGCTGATCTCCATCGTGGTCGGCTCGTTCCTCGGCGCGATCGCCGGCTACTACGGCCGCGCCGCCGACTGGATCGTGTCGCGTCTCATCGAGGTGGTGCTCTGCTTCCCGTTCCTGTTCCTCGTGCTCGGCATCGTCGCGCTGTTCCGCCCGTCGCTGACGACGATCATGATCGCCCTCGGACTCACGACCTGGACGAACGAGGCGCGCTACGTGCGCGGCGAGTTCCTGCGCATCCGCGAAGTCGAGTTCGCGCAGGCCGCGCGCGCCAGCGGCGCCCGCGACGCGCGCATCATCTTCCGCCATCTCCTGCCGAACGCGCTCGCGCCGGTGATCGTCTCCGCGAGCTTCGGCGTGGCGTGGGCGATTCTCGTCGAATCCTCCCTCTCGTTCCTCGGCCTCGGCGTTCCGCTGCCGACGGCGTCGTGGGGCAGCATCCTCAACGATGCGCGAAGCCAGATGGAGTACGCCTGGTGGCTGATCCTCTTCCCTGGCCTCGCGATTTTCACGACCGTTGCCGCATTCAACGTGATCGGCGAGCGGTTCCGCGATGCGCTCGATCCGCGGAGCGGGTCTTAGTTACGAGCAGCTCGTATCGCCGACGTAGGCCACCTGGACCCAATCGTTGTAAAGGGGGCACCAATAGAAGATGGCGTGCTGCGTCTGACCGGAGCAGCACTCGACGTCCGTCTCTTCCATCCAGGTTCCGTGGAGCGTGCCGCGGGCGATGTAAGCGCCGCCGCAGAAATATCTCTCCCAGCCCACCGCCTGTCCTGACGCGTTGAAGTAGCGGAAGC
>DATFHJ010000254.1:0-61650 GCA_035248585.1 Thermoanaerobaculia bacterium | reverse complement strand
TAATGACGGTGGCGGTGAAGGCGGGGACGCGAAGGAGCGAGCGGATCGTCGTCATCGCGCGTGTCCTTCACTGCACGTCGAATCCGCTCTCGCGCAGCTCGTGCTCTTCGATCGGTTTCTCTTCGTCGACCACGCGGCCGTCGAAGAGATGCACGGTGCGGTCGGCGTGCTTGGCGTAGCGCGGATCGTGCGTGACCATGCAGATCGTGGCGCCGTCGCGATTCAGCTCGCGCATCAGCGTCATCACCTGCTCGCCGTTGCGCGAGTCGAGGTTACCGGTCGGCTCGTCGGCGAGGACGATCGACGGCTTGCCGACGATGGCCCGGGCCACGGCGACGCGCTGCTGCTGACCGCCGGAGAGCTGCGCCGGATAGTGCTTCATGCGGTGCGACATGCCGACGCGCTCGAGGGCGGCCTGAACGGCTTTCTTGCGATCGCCGGCGCTGGTGCGCCGATACGTGAGCGGCAGCTCGACGTTCTCGTAGACGGTGAGATCGCCGATGAGGTTGAAGCTCTGGAAGATGAATCCGACCTCGCGGTTGCGGATCCGCGCGCGCTGCGCGGGCGTGATCTGCGCGACCGGCGTGCCGTTGAGGATGTACTCGCCGCCGCTCGGCGAGTCGAGCAGGCCGAGGATCGACAGCAGCGTCGACTTGCCGCAGCCCGACGGCCCGGCGATGGAGATGTACTCCCCTTCGATGATGTCGAGATGCACGCCGGAGAGGGCGTGGGTCTCGAGGTCGTCGGTGTAGAAGATTTTGGTGAGGCCTTCGAGATGGATCAGTGTCTGCGACATTTTTCTTTCCTCACTTGAGCCGGATTCGCTGGTGCTCGCTCCACGCCGACATGTCGGAGAGGATCACGCGATCCCCTTCCTTCAGGCCGCCGCGGATCTCGACGTTGTTGACTGAGGTACGTCCGAGGTTGACATTCGTTTGCGTGGCCTCGTCGCCGCCGGGCGTGACGCGGAAGAGCGAGATGGTCGCGCCGTCGCTCCCCTGCACCGGACGGCCGGTGAAGAGGACGTCGGCGAGGCGCTCGATCTCGATGACGCCGTCGACGGTGAGGTCGGGACGCGCGCCGCGCGGCAGCTCGCCGTCGATGGCCACGTCGACGCCGATCGTGCCGTTCTGCACGGCGGGGTCGACGCGCGAGACGCGGCCGTTGGCCATGCCGTTGCGCGTGTCGATGACGACCAGCTGTCCGATGGCGACGTCGCGGGCCTGCGTTTCCGCGACGCGCAGCTCGGCTTTCAGCGGCAGCGGCTGGGCCACTTTCGCGAGCGGCGCGCCGGCGGCGACGCGCTGGCCGATCTCGACCGGCAGCTGTTGCAGCACGCCTTCGATGCCGGCGCGCACCAGCAGTGCGCCGCGATGCGATTGGCGCAGCTGGGTGAGCTGGCGCAGCTGCTCGACGCGCGAGCGCTCGACCGCGAGCTCGGCGTCGGCGGCCTTGCGCGCGATCTCGAGACGCTTCTTTTCGATCTCGCTGCGCCCGGCCAGCTCCGCCGCGCGCGACTTCGAGCGCTTCAGCGTGAGCTCGGACGTTAGGCCGTTGCGCGCCAGTTCTTCGTCGACGGCTTCCTGCGCGCGGGCGTCGCTGAGTTGCGCGTCGATGCCGGCGGCGTTCGCGCGTTGGGCGAGGATCGAGCTTTCGAGCTCGACTTCGCGCTTGCGCATTTCCGCCATCGCGGCGCCGAGCTGCAGCTCCGCGTCGCGCGCGGCCTGCTCGACCTCGGGATTGGAGAGCTCGAGGACGACCGTGTCGGGATGTACCGGCGTTCCGGGCCGCACGACGATGCGCTCGACGCGCGCGTCGGTGGACGCCGGAATCCAGCGCACGTTCTCCGGCACGAGCACGCCCGTGCCGCGCACCTGGCGCACCATCGGGCCGCGCTTGACGACGTCGATGAAGAGACCGGAGCCGTCGACTTCCGGCACCGCGGGTTTCATCCGCGAGACGCCGAACGCCGCGAGGGCGACGAACAACACGATGATGCCGCCGATGATGTACTGCCGGCGGCGGCGCTTTTCACCTAATTCGGGACGTGAGATATCCATGACCGGCCGCGCCCTTCCGCAAGCGGGCTGCCACGGGAGTGCTCTCAGGTTTTCAGTAACTTACGGAAACGGCAGTGTCCGATTATGGGACGGCGGTGTTCGCGGGCGGAACCAAGTCGCGCGGTTTTCCGTCGCATCGGCATGCGCTTCATCGTCGTGCTGCTGCTGGCGTTTCCGCTGTTCGCGAAGCCGTTCGAGGTCACGGCGGATCTCTCGCGGCTCACATCCGAGCAGCGCGAGTGGCTGCTGACGTTCGAGGCGGGCGCGCGACTGCACACGGCGCAGGACGTTCCGGCGTCGGATTGGATTCGGGCCTCGGCATCCTCGGCGCGCGAGATTCTGCCGGCGACGGCGAAGTATCTCGACGCTGCCGCGGATGTGCTGCAACACGCCGGGTCGGAGGAGACGCTGGAGCGGACGTTCCGCGAGACGATGGGCGCGCCGGTGTACGTGATGGTGCGCATTCTCGACGGATTGCTCGCCGATATCGTGGTGGCGATTCCGTCGCGCACGCGCCTTCCGGACATCCCTTCGTTCGAGCACATGCTTCCCGGTTTTCAGCCGCAATGGACTGATCCCGTGATCCCGGAAGAGCGCTCGCGCATCGCCACGCTGCAGTTCCGCGCCGGAAAGGCCGCCGGATCGAGTGGGCCGGCGACGTATCTGCCATTCGACGCATCGCTGAACGCGAAGGTGGGCCGCACGTGGATCGTGTACGACAACCTGCTGCCCGCGGGCTGGTTCACGACGCGCGTGCTTCCGGCCGCGGAAGCGCTGATCCCGCCGGTTGCGCATCTCGTGAAGGCGAATGCGTTCCTGCTCTGGTACGCGACCCGCCCGCCGATGTACGACGCCGGTCCGAACCTCACCCCCGAGCAACTTGGTGGTTTCGGCAGCGACAAGAACGCGCTGCGCATCGCGAAGGCGGACGTGCTTTGCGCGATGGCCAACGGCGCATCGGACGAAGACCTGGCGACGCTGCTCGCCGTCACGTTCGATACGCTGCATGAGGCCGCAACCGGAAAGGCGCCGCCGCCGCACAAGACGGCATCGGCGATGCTCGTGACGTTCGGGGTCGAGCGCGGCGCGCTGCGATTCGAGAATGATCAATGGATCGTGGATCTCGCCGCGCTCCGCACCGCCGTTCGCGAACTGGCGGCGGAGATTCTCGCGATCGAATCTTCGCTCGACACCAACCGCGGCCGCCTTTTCGTCGCGTGCTACGGCACGATGACGCCGGAGTTGGAGCGCACGGTCGCGATCCTCGCCGCGCTGCCGAAAACGACGATCGAGCCGCGGTACGCGCCGCCGTCGCCGGAGTTCGTCGTCCGCTCGTACCTCGCCTCGCCGACGCGCGAGGACGCACTCGCGCATCTCAGTGGCGAATTCAGGAAAACCGCCTCCGCCATGCTGCGGTGGGATTTCGCGCTGCATCCCACCCACCGCATCGAGACGATGAACGTGCGCGACGACACGGCGATCGTCCGCGCGCACGAAACGAACGACTTTGCGCGGCTGCTGGACTTTCCCGGCTGGACTGCCGTGCGAACGTTCCGCGTGCACGACGGCCGGATCGTCGAGGAGCGGTACGAGCCGGTGCCGGATCAGCCGAAATGGCAGCCGTATCTCGACCAAGCCCTGCCCTGGCTCCGCGCGCACCGCGCCGAGATGCTGGCGCGCGCGTATCCGGACGGGCAGTTGAACCGCGAGGCGGCGGGCGATTGGGTGGCGATGCTGATGGACTGGCGTGCGGCGACCGGGCGGAAGTAGGTGGCGGGATTGCGGAGTACGACGCTGGTAACCTTAGCTTCGGGTTCTTGCACCGAAGATGGCCGATGTGTTTCTCAGCTACGCGCGGGAAGATCGCGAGTCTGCAAGGAGACTTACGGAGGCGATCGGGGGTCGCGGGTGGTCCGTGTGGTGGGATCGCCGGATTCCGGCCGGCAAGGCATGGGACAACACGATTGAACGAGAGATCGAGGCGGCGTCATGCGTGGTGGTGCTTTGGAGCGAGTCCGCTCTTTCCTCGGAATGGGTACGCAATGAGGCAGGAGAAGGCGCGCGGCGGCACGTTCTCGTTCCGGTCCGTCTCGAAGATGTGCGTGTACCACTCGGTTTCCGTCACCTGCAATCCGTGGATTTGTTTCGATGGACGAGCGCGGAGCTGGGTCATTGCCTCGAATCGATCGAGGCGATGATCGGCGCGCCGGCGGCGGTGCAACCCAAACCAAAGCAAAAGCGGTGGCGCTGGCGGTGGATCTTGGCGAGCGTCGTCGCGGCGCTGTTGATCGCACTGGCGATCGGCCTTGCTCTGCCGAAGACACCGGCACGGGGTTACGAGGACGTTCTTGTGTGGAGCGATAAGGTCGATGTGTCGGCGACGATCGTTGACCTGGAAACTCCTGACGGGATCATCACGATCGAGCTCGATCCGAACGCTGCATTGCATCACGTGGCGAACTTCCAGAAGATCGTGCGGGCAGGCGGCTTCAATGACGCGCCGATCTACTTCGCCAGCCGGGCGGGAATCTGGGCCGGCTTTCGTTGCAGCGCCGCTCTCCAGCAGGAGCCGAATGATCTTGCCTTCGACCGCGGTGCGGTCATTGGCGTTCAGGATTTCCCGCTGAACACGGACTGCGACACAAGATTCGTGATTACCCGCGAGCGTGTCGATTGGGATCGAACAACGCACACGGCCTTCGGGCGCGTGATCGCGGGGATCGAAGTCGTCGACACCATCGCCGCACGTCCTGTGAATCCGCTGGGGCAGCCCACGCGACCTATCACCATCACCCGCGCCGCGATCCGCAAACGCTGAACGTGCCTACCCCACCACCGTCCGGAAATACGCGATCGTCTTCTCCAACCCCTCCTCCAACGGCACGCGCGGCTCCCAATCCAGCAGGCGTTTCGCCTTGGCGATGTCGGGCTTGCGGATCTTGGGGTCGTCTTCGGGGAGGGGACGGTGCTCGATGGGGGCGGAGCTGCCGGTCAACTTCTTGATCACTTCGGCGAACTGGAGGACGGTCATCTCCGAGGGGTTGCCGATGTTCGTGGGCTGGACTTCGTTCGACATCAGCAATCGATAGATGCCTTCGATGAGATCGGAGACGTAGCAGAAGGAGCGGGTCTGGTTCCCGTCGCCGAAGACGGTCAGGGGCTCATTGCGCAGGGCTTGCGAGATGAACGCGGGGACGACGCGGCCGTCGTTGACGCGCATGCGCTCGCCGTAGGTGTTGAAGATGCGCACGATGCGCGTTTCGACGCCGTGGAAGCGGTGGTAGGCCATGGTCATCGCTTCGGCGAATCGTTTCGCTTCGTCGTACACGCCGCGCGGGCCGACCGGGTTCACGTTGCCCCAGTAGTCTTCTTTCTGCGGATGCACGAGCGGGTCGCCGTACACCTCGGAGGTCGAGGCGATGAGATACCGCGCTTTCTTGTCCTTCGCCACGCCTAACGTCTTGTGCGTGCCGAGGGAGCCGACCTTAAGTGTCTGAATCGGCTTCTCGAGGTAGTCGATCGGACTCGCGGGCGACGCGAAGTGCAGGACGTAGTCGAGCGGGCCGTCGATGTGGATGTAATTCGTGACGTCGTGCTTCACGAACAGGAAGCCGTCGCGGCCGAAGAGATGAGCGACGTTCGCGGAGCTGCCGGTGATGAAGTTGTCCATGCACACGACTTCGTGCCCGCGGTCGAGAAAGAGCTCGCAGAGGTGGGAGCCGAGGAATCCGGCGCCGCCGGTGATGAGGGCGCGACCCATCAGTTTTCCGCCCGGCCGACCGACGTGTAGTTGAAGCCGTGCGCGCGCATGCGGTGGGGCTCGTAGACGTTGCGGAGGTCGACGAGCACGGGGCTGCTGAGCGCCTTGCGGATGCGGTCGAAGTTCAGCGCGCGGAACTCGTTCCACTCGGTGGCGAGCACCAGCGCGTCGGCTCCTTCCGCGGTCGAATAGGCATCCGCGCAGTAGGTGACGTCGCTGAAGATCGACTTCGCGTTCTCCATCCCCTGCGGGTCATACGCGCGCACGGTCGCACCGCGGCTTTGCAGACCCTTGATGATCGGGATGGTCGGCGAGTCGCGCATGTCGTCGGTCTCCGGCTTGAACGCGAGACCGAGGATGGCGATGACTTTGCCCTTCACATCGCCGCCGCAGGCCTCGGCGATCTTGTCGATCATCCGCAGCTTTACGGCGTCGTTGACGCGCAGCACGGCCTCCATGATCTCGAACTCGTAGCCGTGGCGTTTCGAGATGTCGGCCATGGCCGACGTGTCTTTCGGGAAACAGGAGCCGCCGAAACCGGGGCCGGCCTGCAGGAACTTCGGACCGATGCGCGAGTCGAGACCCATGCCCAGGGCCACGTCCTGCACGTTCGCGCCGACGCGCTCGCACACGACCGCGATCTCGTTGATGAACGTGATCTTCACCGCGAGGAAACCGTTCGACGCGTACTTGATCAGCTCCGACGACTCGACGTTCGTGACGACGAACGGGATCTCCAGCGAATGCAACGGCGCGTAGATCTCCTTCATCATGTCCGCGGCCTCGGGGTCGGAGGCGCCGATGACGACGCGGTCGGGCTTCATGAAGTCTTCGATCGCGGAGCCTTCGCGCAGGAACTCGGGGTTCGAGACGACCGAGACTTTGTGGCCGGGTCCGTGCTCGCCGATGATGCGCTCGATCAGCCGGCCGGTGCCGATCGGAACCGTCGATTTGGTGATCACGAGCTTCGGCCCGTTCATGTGCTTGGCGATCGAGTGCGCGACCTCTTCGACGTAGCGCAGGTCGGCCGAGCCGTCCGGCTTCGGCGGCGTGCCGACGGCGATGAAGATCGCGCGCGCGGAGCGGATGGCTTCCTCGAGGTTGGTCGTGAAGCGAAGGCGCCCTTCGTTCACGTTCTTGCTGACGAGGGTCTCGAGCCCCGGCTCGTAGATGGGGATCTCGCCGTTTTTCAGCGCTTCGATTTTCCGGACGTCGACGTCGACGCAGATGACGTCGTTGCCGAAGTCAGCGAGGCCGGCGCCGGTGACGAGCCCGACGTATCCGGTTCCAATGACAGAGATATCCATAAGCGGCGCGCATTCTATAGTGGAGCGGCGGGCTTTAGCCCGCCGAGGACGATTCGGCGGGCTAAAGCCCGCCGCTCCACTTATGGGGGTGGTTGCGTATCCGTCGTTGCCGTCGTATCTGTCGTATCCGTCACCGGCGGAGGCGGCGGCACCTCGGGCGGCGGCGCCTGCGCCGCCGGCACCTTCTGCGCTTCGTTGTAGCGCTTGTCGATGCCCGACTGCTGGCGATTGCGGATCAGCCAGCGCAGCAGCTTCGATTCGTTGATGCCGATGAGGATGTCGTTGACGGACTCGAACAGCGCGGGATCGGTGATCAGCTTGCCGGCCGTGCCCTGGCCGGTGTTGATCTTCGTGACGACTTCGTTGAGCTGCCTCACGAGGCCGCCGAATTCGTTCAGCGCCTGATCGGCGTACGCCTTGTCATTGAGCAGGCGCGGGACGAGCCCCTCTCCCTTCTGCGCGGTCGCGGTGAAGGTGGCGAGGTTGTTCGAGGTGGCGCGGAGGTTCTCCACGAGCTCCGTCACCTTCTTCTTCGTCTCGACGTCGCTGAGCAGCGCCGGCAGCGCACCCTCGCCGGTCTCGAAGCTCTTCTGCACGCCGCTGGTGATCGTTTGCAGCGACGTCGCCGCGCTGCCGAGCGACGCGGTCAGGCTTTCGGCGTACGTATCGTCGTAGATCAACTTCCCGAGCACGCCCTTGCCGCTCTCCATGTGCGCGAGCGCGGCGTTGGTCTTGTTCAGCGTCGTGAGCACGGTGTCGGTGATGCGCTGCTTCGTCTCCGGCGCGGTGGTCAGCTCGCCGATGAGGCCTTCGCCGCGGTCGATGCGGGCGAGGATGTTCTTCAGCGAATAGGAGATCTGCACGAAGTTGTCGACGAGGTCCTCACCCGAGGAGAGGAGCTGCTCGACGTCGGTCTGGCGCTGCGACGGGATGATCGAGCCCGGCTCGAGCGGCGGGAAGCGCGGCGTTCCGGGCGTGACGTCGATGAAACTGTCGCCGGTGAGGAGGCCGAGCTTCTTGAGGCGGACGCGCGAATCGCCGCGCACGCGCTCGGCGAACTTGCGGTCGATCATCAGCAGGATCTCAACCATCCGCTCTTTCGGGTCCTGCGGCAGCTTGATGTCGCGGATGACGCCGATGGTGACGCCCGACATCTTGACCGGGTTGCCCTCGGCCAGCCCGGTCACGTTCTCCAGCCGCACTTCGTACTCGTTCTTGCGGGCGAAGATTTTCTGCTCGCTGCCGATGAAAAAGACGAACACCATCAGCACCGTGAGCGCGACGGCGACCAGCAGGCCGACGCGAATCGATCGTTCTCTTGCAGTTTTGGCCATAACTCACTTGGTCGGCTGCGCCGCCACGACGGCGCTGGCCTTCAAAAACTCACGCAGTTTCGGATGATCGGCGTCACGCGCCTCGTTGATGCTGCCCACCCATTCGAACACGCCCTGGCTCAGAAAGGCGATGCGGTCGCCGACGGAAAAGGCCGAATGGATGTCGTGCGTGACGACGACGGAGGTGACGTTGAGCTTCGCCTGCAGATCGATGATCAGCTCGTTGATCGTCTGCGAGGTGATGGGATCGAGGCCGGTGGTCGGCTCGTCGTAGAGAATCACTTTCGGATCGAGAATGATCGAGCGGGCGAGACCGACGCGCTTGCGCATGCCGCCGGAGAGATCGACCGGCATCAGGTGCTCGGTGCCGGGCAGGTTCACGAGCTCGAGCTTCTCGCGCACCGCGCGGGCGATCTCGTCCTCGCTCATCTGGGTGTGCTCGCGCAGCGGAAAGGCGACGTTCTCGAAGACGGTCATCGAGTCGAACAGCGCCGCGCTCTGGAAGAGCATCCCGAACTTCTTGCGCACGCGATAGAGCTCTTCTTCCGGCAGATCGGTCACGTCTTCCTCTTCGACGATCACGCGCCCCTGGTCCGGCGGCTCGAGGCCGAGCATGTGCCGCAGCGTGACCGACTTCCCGGTGCCGGAGCCGCCGAGGATCACCAGCACCTCGCCGCGGTACACCTTCAGGCTCGCGCCGCGCAGGACCTGCTTCGGACCGTACGCTTTCCAGACCTCGGCGAACTCGACGAACGGCTCGCGCGAGTGGCGGCGGCGGTCAGGCCCGCGATCGGTCCCGCGGCGGTCGGCAACGTACGTGTCGGTCATCAGAAGATGAGGAGAAAAAGCTTAGTGAGAAAGAAGTCCATGATCAAAACGGTGATGGCGCCGGAGACGACGGTCTGCGTCGTGGCCCGGCCCACGCCGTCGGCGCCGCCGCTGGTGGTGAGACCGTTGTAGCAGCCAACGAGCGCGATGGCGAAGCCGAAGAAAAACGTCTTGCCGATGCCGGACGAGAGGTCGTTGTAGGCGACGGTCTCGACGACGCTGCGGATGTAGAAGTTCGCGCTGAGGTGCAGGCTCAGAACCGCGATGACCAGGCCGCCGAAGATGCCGAGGGCGATGGAGACGATGGTCAGCAGCGGGAACATGATCGTGGTGGCGAGGACGCGCGGGACGACCAGCTTGCGAATCGGATTCGTCGCCAGCGCGCGCAGGGCGTCGATCTGCTCGGTGACTTTCATCGTCCCGATCTCCGCGGTCATGCCGGCGCCGACGCGGCCGCCGACCATGAGCGACATGAGCACGGGCGCGAGCTCGCGGACGAGCGAGAGCGAGACGATTTTGCCGATGAAGAGCTTTCCGCCGAAATCTTCGAGCGCGTATGCGGTCTGCAGCGCGAGCACCATGCCGATGAACGCGGAGGTGATGACGACGATCGAGATCGAGCGGACGCCGATCTGTTCGAACTGCGCCATCAGCAGCGAGCGCTCGATCGGCCCGCGCACGATCTGCTGCATCGTCTGCATCGCGAGGTCCGTGATCCCGCCGACGTACATCATCGCGCGCTCGTAGCGGTCGTGAATGCGCGTGACGATGTTGTCGTCGGGGGTTTCGGTAATGCTGCTCATTGGGTTCGTGCAGTCTAACGCGGGGAATCAGTCGTCCCCGAAAATCCTGCGCAGCAGGCGCCGGATCGAGTTGTCCTTTTTCTTCTGTTCCTGCGCGCGGCGCTGAGCCTCGGCCGGATTCGCGGGCTGCTGCGGCACCGGGATGCGCTCGAGCTGCGGCGGCTCGGGCCAGAGCGGAGCGAGCTCGCCGCTTCCGGCGTGCAACGGGCAGACCGACTCCGGCTCCGTGCCGGCGACGAAGACTTCGCCGCGCGTCCGCGGGCAATACGGCGTGGCCAGCATTCCGGATTGCGGGTCGATCACGCGCTCGTTCACGTCCTCGGGACGGCGCCAGTCGACGTCCGCGACGAGGCCGTCGATCCGGTTCATGTGCCGCGTCCAGATCGGCAGGCACGCTTCGCCGCCCGTGAGACGCACGCTCTTCTGATCGTCGAAGCCGACCCACACCAGCGAGAGGATGCGCGGCGAGTAGCCCGTGACCCACGCGTCGCGATAGTTGTTCGTCGTGCCGGTCTTGCCGGCGTACGGTTTGTCGAAGCCGAGCGAGCGCGCGCGCCCCGCGGTGCCGTAGTTGAAGACGTCCTTGAGGACGTCGTTCATCACGTAGCAGACGCTGGCCGGCGCGACGCGCTTCATCTGCACGTTGCGCGTTTCCTGCACCTCGCCGTTGGCCTTGACGACGGCCAGGATCGAGACCGGCTCGGCCTTCACGCCGAGGTTCGCGAAGACGGAGTAGGCGTACGCGATCTCGAGCGGCGTCACTTCGAACGAGCCGAGGGAGACGGACGGATACGGCTGCAGGCGGCTCTCGACGCCGATCGTCGTGGCCATCTTGATGACGTTCGGCACGCCCGCGTCCATGGCCGCGCGCACGGCCGGGATGTTGTACGAGTGCGCGAGCGCCTCGCGCACGCTCACCCGCCCGTGAAAGCGATTGTCGTAATTCTGCGGACGCCACAGCGCCGGCCCGCTCGGCACGGCGATCGGCGAGTCATCGAGCACCGTGGCCGCGGTGAAGGCTTCGTGTCCGCGCGCCGGATCCATGGCCGTGACGTAGACGAACGGCTTGAAGAGCGATCCCGGCTGGCGGCGCGCCTGAATGGCGCGATTGAACTGCGTCTTCGAGTAATTGCGTCCGCCGACGAGCGCCTTCACGTAGCCCGTGCCCGGCTCGATCGTCACGACCACGCCTTCGAGCGGCGTGTCCGCGGTGCGGATGTGTTTGTACTTGCGGCTGAGATTGGCGATGCCGTTGTCGAGCGCCTCTTCGGCGGAGCGCTGCATCGTGGTGTCCAGGGTCGTGAAGATGCGCAGCCCCTCGGTCTTCAGCTGCGTCTCGGGATACGTTTCCTTCAGCTGCTTGAGCACGAGGTCGACGAAGAACGGCGCGCTGCGAGAGGTCTTCGGGAACCGCGTGACGGCGAGCGGCGACGCGACGGCCGCGTCGTACTGTTTTTGATCGATCTTTTTCTGATCGAGCATCAGCTTCAGCACGAGATCGCGCCGCGGCTTCACGCGCTCGGGATACTTCAGCGGAGAGAGGACGTTCGGCGACTTGATCATGGCCGCGAGCGTGGCCGCCTCGGGGAGCGTCAGGTAGGTGACGCGTTTGCCGAAGTAAACCTGCGAGGCCTGCTCGACGCCGATGATCTGCACCGAGCCGTTCTGGCCGAGGTAGATCTCGTTGCAGTAGCCCTCGAGGATGTCCTTCTTCTTATAACGAGCCTCGAGGATCAGCGCCATTACCGCTTCCATGGCCTTGCGCTGGATCGTCCGCTCGGGCGTGAGGTAGAGGTTCTTCACCAGCTGCTGCGTGAGCGTCGAGCCGCCGGCGACCATCGACTTGCTGCGGATGTCGGTCCAGAGCGCGCGCAACGTGCCGCGGATGGAAATGCCCTGGTGCCGGTAGAAGCCGCGATCCTCGGTGGCGATGATCGCGTCCTGCACCACCAGCGGCACGCTTTCGAGCTTCAGCGGCACGCGGTCTTCCATCTCGTTGTCGTAGATCGAGGTGATGAGCTCGGGCTCGATGCGCACGCCGCGCAGCTTCACTCCGTCGGTGATGCGTTTGACCGAGCGCACGCGCGCGCCGTCCATTTCCACGAGCACCGGCATGGCGTGAAACTCCATGTCCGGATACTCGAAGTTGTTGAGATAGATCTCGAGGTCGTCGCCGACGTAGCGGTACTCGCCGGGATTCTCGACCGCTTTCTTCACCTCGTGATAGCCGACGTGATTGAGCTTCGGCTCGAGAAGGGCGCGCGGATATTGGATGCCGGGCACGAGCGGAGCGGCGTCGGAGTAGATGCGGCTCGGGAGATCGAAGCGCTGGGCCGATTCGAATTTCTTCGTGATGACGACGTACGTGTAGCCGACGAACCCGATGAAGGCGACGAACACGAGCATGGCGCAGAAGGCGATGCCCGCCGAATGGCGCCAGAAGAAGTCTTTCAGTCGAGAACGCTTGGGCATAGGAGTGGAGGACAGGCACTCCTGCCTGTCCTGTCAGTCCGGACAGGCAGGATTGCCTGTCCTCCACATGTTATGCGAAGCGTCAACGATGCGGTTGCATTCCAGTCAGGCGCGGCGTGAGGAAGCGCCGCAGGCGCACGCGCTCCTCGACGGTGAGCACTTCGGCGAGCCACGTTTCGAGCTCTTCCGGTTTCCGGAACGAGCGGCGGTCGGTGCTGTTCGAGCTGCGCAGCACGCGCTCGACCTGCATCCCGAACGTGGCGCCGTCGTTCACGAGCATGGCCGAGCGGACCACGCGCGGCGACGAGGCCGACAGGTACTGGATCATGGTCTGCGTCACGTACGCGGGGAAGATGTGCGCATCGATGAGGTCGGTGACGCCGACGTATTTGCCCGGGACTCCGAGCACACGGCCGAGCTCACGCATGAAGACCTGGAACTCGTCTTCGGTGATGGGCGTGGCGAGGCGGACTTCGAAGAGTTTGCCGACGTGATGTTCGACTGTAAACATATCCTTACTTACGCATCAGCGGAGGGCGGGAGTGTACACAAAAGACCATGCCGCCGACGAGCATTGGAATGCACCAGGACAAAACCCGGGGCGGGACGAGCCAGCCGGCGAGCGCGCCGAGGACGACCGCGATCGCGACGACGCGCCACGGAAAGGCCAGCGGCGGCGTGCGGATGAAGCGCATCACCCTCGAGCGGAAAAACGGATGCGGCGGCGGCGCGGGGTCGCTGCGCAGCGCGTCGTCGATCAGCGAGTCATCCATCGTTGTAATCGCTCCTTGAGCAATGCCCGCCCGCGATGCAGGCGCGCTTTGATCGTGCCGGCCGGCAGGCGAAGAATGCGCGCCGTCTCGCCGACGTCTTCTTCCTGAAAGTAGAACAGGATGAGGGGATCGCGGTACTTCGCCGGAAGATGCGCCACCGCGCGGCGCACGAGCTCGCGCTCCTGTTCCGCCATGATTTCGTGATCCAGTGGAGCGGCGGGCTTTAGCCCGCCGAGGTCGTCCGGCGGGCCGAAGCCCGCCGCTCCACGCAGGTGGGAGCGATAGACGTTGAGCGCGAGCGCGAACAGCCACGTCGAGAAGCGCGAGTCGCGTCGCCACTGCGAGAGCCGGCGGAAGCATTTTAGAAACGCCTCCTGCGCCAGCTCTTCCGCCACGTGCTCGTTGCGCACGAATCTCCACGCGAGGTTCACGAGCGGCCCCTGCCAGCGCTCGACGATTCCGTCGAAGCGCTCGACGTCTCCCGCCAGCACGGCCTCGACGTCCGAGACGTCGTCCTCATCCGCCATTCGTGTACCGTGAGACGCTACGCGAAAGGCGGCGGTTGCGTTTCCTCAAAATGCAACCGCGGCCGCGGCGGCGGCGTCACACGACAGCATGATGATCAACTGGGCATCGCTCACCGCCATCGTCAGCATCGCCTCGACGTTCGGATTCCTGTCCGTCTTCTATTGGGCGCTGCAGCGGCGGCGGGAGCGCGAGGCGTATTACCGGTACGAGGGGCTGCGCCGGCTGATGGAGCGCAGCGACGCCGCGCCGGAAATGATCGGCACGATGATGCGCGACGCGGACGAGCTGGAAAACCGCCGGCGCCGCGACGGCTTGCTCCTCGCCGCATTCGTGTTTCTCGGCATCGGCGCCGGGATCCTCATCGCCGTCCACCGGCACCCGTTCGCCAGCGAGGGGATTCCGGGCTGGGGCTCCCTCGGCACGGGCACGGCGATGTTCCTGCACCTTCTCTTCACCCGCAAACGCCCGGTATCCTGACCGGATGGCAAACGTAGACGGCACCTGGAACCTCGTCATCAAGTCGCCGATGGGCAATCAAGCGAGCACGCTGACGGTGGTGAGCTCGGGAAGCACGTTCACCGGCACCATGTCTTCCTCCATCGGAACGGTCCCCGTGAAAAACGGGACCGTCAGCGGCGACAAACTGACGTGGAAATTCGACGTCACGGTCCCGATGCGATGGTGCTGGACGCGGAAGCGACCGTCAGCGGACGACGCGTCGGGTCGAGCGCTCGCCCGGACAGCTACACGATCACGGTCGACGTGCCGGTCGAGCGGCGCCGCTCCGCGGCGACTCGATGACCGGCACCGTCACCGCGCCGCTCAATGGTCGAACTGCGGCGTGATCCCCAGCTCGCGCATCACATTATGCGCGCCGTCGACGGCGTCCATGATCCAGAGCATGTAGCGCGAGTCGACGTGGATGGTGCGGGCGATGTTCTCTTCCACGAGATAGTCCGAGCCGACGCCTTCCCAGTTCGAGTCGAAGGCGAGGCCGCATAGCTCGCCCCACGCGTTCATCGTCGCGGAGCCGGACTGGCCGTTCGTGACGATGTTCGTGGAGATGTAGCCGACCGGGAGCGTACCGAGGTCAGGGTCGGCGTAGCTGCCGAACTGGCGCGCCGCGGCGCGGTCGAGCAGTTTCTTCGGACTGTTGAACGGCTCTTCGCCCGTCTCCTTCTCCACCACTCCTCGGATGTCGGTCTGCGCGGTGTACGTGACGGCGTTGCGCGGCGCGTAGCCTTTCACCACGCCGAAGCCGACGCGGAGCGTGGAGTTCGCGTCGGGATAGAGGCGCCCGCCGCGCGCGACGCGCAGGGCATCGAGCAGCACCGGGCGGAGGCGGGACATCGCGCCGGTACGCGCCGTCTCCATCGCCTCGATCTCGTCCGCGACCGGGCGCAGCGACGCGGCGAATGCGATCATCGAGTCGTTGCGCGCCGTGAGCTGCACGGTCGTCTCGTTCAACATCGCCGTCTCCGCCGCCGCGTCGCCGATCTTCGTCGAGGCGTAAATGCGATCGAGCAGGGCATCGATCTCCTGCTCGCTCTTCGGCAGCGGCGCGCCGAAATTCAGCTTCGCCGCTTCGACGAGAAAGAGCCGCAATCCCGCGCGGTCGCTGCCCGGATCGATGTTGCGCCGCGCGCGGGTGATGCCGGCGATGAGACGCTTGCGATTGCGCTCGCGGTAATCCTCGTCGCGGTCGACGTCGGCCGCCGTCTTCTCGACGCTGAGCCGGTAGATCTTGTTCGCCTGCGTCAGCATCGGCGACGCGCCGTAGAGCCAATCGAAGACGGTGTCGTGCGCGATGCGCTCGCGCTGTTTCGTGAAAATCTGCTGCAGCTCCGCGTTCGCGGCGTCGTATGCGGCGGCCAGCTTCGGATCGAGCTTCGCCCGAATGGCCGCCTCCTCGCTGCGCTTCTCGTTCACGATGCTCGCGCGCTTGAACGCCTCCAGCGTGCCGACGTACTTTTTCTGATAGTTCTCCAGCCCTGCGATGCGGCTCGCGTTCTTCAGCGCGATCGCGCGATCGTCTTTGCCGCGCGCGTTCAGCACGTCGAGGAGCATCGTGCGATAGCGCACGCCCGTCGGCAGCGAGAACTGCTCCGCGGTCTCGACCTCGTACGCCGTGCGATGGCGGTAGCTGATGCCGGGGTAGCCGGCGAGGAGCACGAGATCGCCTTCGTCGAGATCGCGCGTGGAGATCTTCAGCCAGTGCTTCGGGTGAAACGGAACGTTGTTCGGCGAGGCGTCGGCGGTCTTGCCGTCGGGGCCGACGTACGCGCGATAGAAGCCGAAGTCGCCGGTGTGGCGCGGCCACATCCAGTTGTCCACCTCGTCGCCGAAGTTGCCCACGCCGAGGGCCGGCGCGTAGACGAGACGGACGTCGCGGATCTCCATCTGCGTGATCTTCACGTACTGCGCGCCTTCGAAGAACGACGCGACGTTGCAGCGCAGGCCGCCCGGCTTCTCGCAGTCGTCGATCATCTGCCGCTTGCGGCGCGTGATCAGCTTCGCCCGGGCGATGTCGTCGGTCTTGGCCGGGAACGAGCCGAGGATCTGCTTCGTCACGTCTTCGATCGACGTCGTGACGTAGACGCGCGTGTCGGGCGTGGCGTTGATCTCCTCCTTCATCGTCTTCGCCAGGAAGCCGTTGCGGATGATGTCGTTCTGCGGCGTGGCGTTGAACTGCAGCGCGCCGTAGACGCAGTGATGGTTCGTGGCGATCAGGCCGTCGGGCGAGACGAACGACGCGCTGCAGCCCGTGACCTGCACGACCGCGCCTAACGGGAAGCCGGTGAGGTCGCCGAGCTGCGCCGGATCGAGCTGCAGCCCGAGCTTCTTCAGCTCCTCGCCGAGGGCCGGAAGCTGCTGCGGCATCCAATAGCCTTCATCGGCAAAAGCGGGAAGCGCGACGAGAAGCGAGAGCACGAAAGCGCGAGCGTTCATGGACGCGGAGCATGCCACAATCGCACAGCGGAATCCCACAAGCGGACAGCGTTCGCGCACGCGGCTCTCGGCGTGGCGCTGGTGCCCGCGTTGCACGCCGCACGCGCCATGAACGATCTCCAGCACGCCATTCGCCTGTTCGCCCGCCGCCCGCTCGTCACCGCCATCGCGGTGCTCGCGCTCGCCGCCGGCGCGGGGGCGTCGATCGCGGCGTTCTCGGTGCTCGATCAGGTCGTGCTGCAAAAGCCGGCGCTGCGCGAAGTCGACCGGTTGGTGACGCAGGACCTCGTCTCCCCCGCCGAGTTTCACGAGCTGCAGGCGAGCGGCGCGTACGAGTCGGCCGGCGCGTGGATGCGCTGGAACTTCGATCTCACGGGACGCGGTCCGGCGCAGCGCCTGCGCGGCGTGCTCGCGTCGGAAGACTTTTTCCCGGCGCTCGGATTTCATCGCAACGGCGTGGTGATCAGCCATGCGTTGTGGCAGCGCGCGTTCGGCGGCGATCCGGCGATCGCCGGGAAGCAGATGATGCTCGACGGCGAAGCCGTCACGGTCGGCGGCGTGATGCCGGCCGATTTCGCCTATCCCAACGACGAGACGGACATCTGGACGCCGCTCGTGTGGGGCGTGCACTTTCAGCCGGACGATCGCGAAGGGCGCAATCTGCGGGTGATCGCGCGGCTGCGCCGCGGCGTGAGCGTGCAACAGGCGAACGCGATCTCCAACGCGACGCTGAAGCGCACGCTGGAAGTCGTCGGGCTGCACGAGCAGCAGACGCGCGAGCTGCGGCCGACGCTGGTCGTGGTCTTCGCCGCGGCGGCGGCGATGCTGGCGATCGCGTGCGCGAACGTGGTGAACCTGATGCTGATGGTCGGCTCGTCCCGCCGGCGCGAGCTCGCCACGCGCATCGCCCTCGGTGCGGGCTTTCCCCGCCTGCTGCGGCAGTCGCTCGCCGAGGGGACGATCCTCGGCGGCGGCGCGGCCATTGGCGGCATTGCCATCGCCGCGGCTGCGCTTCGCTTCGCCTCGAAAATGCAACTGACAATGCTGCCTCTTGCTTCGCGCGCGCTCGCGCTGTCTCCGACCGCGGCGCTCGTGGGAATCGCCGCGGCGTGGCTGGCGGGCGTCCTCGCCATGACGATGCCGCTGCTTCTGCTGCGGACAAACATCCGCGAGTCGCACCAGATCGCCGGCAGCGGCGGACGGCTGCGCGCGCTGTTCGTCGTCATTCAGGTCGCGCTCACGTGCGCGCTGCTCGTCTCCGGCGGCGCGCTGGTGAAGAGCTTCGCGCGCCTGATGTCGGTGCCGCTCGGCTTCGACGCCAGGAACGTGCTCACCGCGCGGGTGTGGCTGCCGCGCCGCACGTACGACACGAACGAAAAACAGATCGCGTACTTTGAAGCGATGCGCGAGAAGCTCGCGGCGCTGCCGGGCGTCGAATCCGCGGCGACGATTCAGGACCTGCCGCTGCGCAAGAATGCGATGACGTTTTCGGTGACGATCGGCGGCCGCGACATGAAAGCCGCGTACCGCGTCGTCGGCGGCGATTATTTCGACGCGATGCGCATCCCGCTGCTTCGCGGCCGGGCGTTCCTGCAGAACGAGGGCGCGCGCGTGTTCATCATCAATCGCGCGCTCGCGGCGACGCTGAAGGATCCGATCGGCCAGGCGATGCGCATCGACGACGGTCCGGCCGGCACGATCGTCGGCATCTGCGGCGACGTGCGGCAGATGGGGCTCGACTCGGACGACGTCCCGGCCGTCTACCAGCCGATCACGCAGAAGCAGTTCGACTTTCTGCGCTGGTCGACGATCGTGCTGCGCACGACGAACGGATTCAATCCGCGGCAGCTCGCGTCGATCGATCCGAACGTGCCGCTGTACGAGGTGATCACGCTCGACGAGCTGCTGCGCGAGCACGTGGCCAGGCCGCGTGTGACGCTCTGGCTCGTGGCCGCATTCGGCGCGACGGCGCTCGCGATCGCACTGATCGGCATCGGCGGCGTGCTGTCGTACTCGGTCGCGCTGCGCACGCGCGAGATCGCCGTGCGGCTTGCGTTAGGCGCGCGTCCGCTGGCGCTCTTGCAACTGGTGATTCGCCAGGCCTGGCTGCTCGTCGCCTGCGGCATCGCCGGCGGTTTGCTGCTCGCCGTTCTCGCGGCGCCCGCGCTCGATCGCCTGCTGTTCCGGGTGAAGGCGCTCGACGGGTCCGTCTACGCGCTCGTGACGCTCGCGGTGCTGGGCGCGACGACGATCGCCGCGCTGATCCCCGCGGGGCGGGCGGCGAGGGTGGACCCCGCCGCCACGCTGCGGTCGGAATGACGATTACATAGAGCTCATCGCGTTCAGGAACTCGCCGTTCGTACGCGTTTTATCGAGCTTCTCGACGAGCAGCTCCATCGACTCGACGGTCGACAGCGGCGAGAAGACTTTGCGCAGGACCCAGATGCGATTGAGCTCGTTGCGCTCGAGGAGCAGTTCTTCCTTGCGCGTGCCGGAACGGTTGATGTCGATCGCCGGGAAGACGCGCTTGTCGGAGAGCTTGCGGTCGAGGTGCACTTCCATGTTGCCCGTGCCCTTGAACTCTTCGAAGATGACGTCGTCCATGCGCGAGCCGGTGTCGATGAGGGCCGTGGCCATGATGGTCAGCGAGCCGCCTTCTTCGACATTGCGCGCGGAGCCGAAGAAGCGCTTCGGGCGCTGCAGCGCGTTCGAGTCGACGCCGCCCGAGAGCACTTTGCCCGACGGCGGGACGACGGTGTTGTAGGCGCGGGCGAGGCGGGTGATCGAGTCGAGCAGGATCACGACGTCGCGCTTGTGCTCGACGAGGCGCTTCGCCTTCTCGATGACCATCTCCGCGACCTGCACGTGGCGCGAGGCCGGCTCGTCGAACGTCGAGGAGATGACTTCCCCCTTGACGCTGCGCTGCATGTCCGTGACTTCCTCGGGGCGCTCGTCGATGAGCAGCACGATGAGCGTGATCTCGGGATGGTTGACCGTGATCGAGTTGGCGATGGCCTGCAGGATCATGGTCTTGCCGGTGCGCGGCGCGGCGACGATGAGACCGCGCTGGCCCTTGCCGACCGGCGCGATGAGATCGAGCACGCGCGAGGACATGTTGTTCGGCGTCTCGAGCTTCACCCGCTGCTCCGGATAGAGCGGCGTGAGGTTGTCGAAGAGGATCTTCTCGCGGGCGACGTCGGGATGCTCGAAGTTCACCGCTTCGACTTTGATCAGCGCGAAGTAACGCTCGCCCTCTTTCGGCGGGCGCACCTGGCCGGACACCGTGTCGCCGGTGCGGAGATCGAAGCGGCGGATCTGCGACGGCGAGACGTAGATGTCGTCGGGACCCGGCAGGTAGTTGTACTCGGGGGCGCGGAGGAATCCGAAGCCGTCCGGGAGGCACTCGAGAACACCCTCGCTGAAGATGAGTCCCGAGCGCTCGGTCTGCGCCTGCAGGATCGCGAAGATGAGGTCCTGCTTGCGCATGCCGGTGGCGTTCTCGACGCCGTGCTCTTTGGCGAGCTTCGAGAGATCGGGAAGCTTGAGCTCCTTGAGCATGCGGATGTCGAGCGTCTCGGTGGGCTGCTGCTTCTCCGCCGGCGCCGCGGCAACCGGTTCCGGCGCGGGTGCAGGCTCCGGCTCGGCCTCGGGCTCCGGCTCGGGAGCAGGCGCCTCGGCGACCGGAGCCGCGGCCGGAGCCGCTTCTTCGACCACTTCCTTCTTCTTGCGCGGCGCGCGCTTCGGCTTCTCTGCTTTTGCTTCGGGAGCTTCGGCAGCTTCCTGCTCGATGACCGCGGTGTCGGTGTCGTTGTCGATGTGTGCCATTTGTTTCCTCGAAATTTCAGAGTCGCGCGTGAATCTCGCGGCGGATCTGCTCGATTCCCTTCTTGTTTACGACGGAAGTGACGATGAGATTGCTTTCGTCGATGTCCAGCTCTTTGGCGATGTCGCGGCGGCTGGTGGCCAGTTCGTTGTTCGAGAGTTTGTCGGTCTTGGTGAGCACGATCTTCTCGGAGACGCCGTCGAGATCGCGGGCCCACTCGTGCATCTGACGATCGTGCTCGCCCGGAGTTCGCCGGACGTCGAGCAGGAGGAAGATCGTTTTCAGTTCCGCCGCGTTTTCCAGATAGCCGCGCACCAGCTCTCCCCACGAGCGCGACATGCTCTTCGGGACCTTCGCGTATCCGTAGCCCGGAAGGTCGACGAGGTAGAACTTTTCGTTGATCAGGTAGAACTGCACGGCTTGGGTCTTCCCGGGCGTCTGGCTCACGCGAGCGACGCCCTTTCGATTCAGCACGGCGTTGATCAGACTCGATTTCCCGACGTTGGAGCGGCCGACCATTGCGAACTGCGGCCTCTGATCACGGGGAAAATCGCCAGGCTGGTACGCCGCCCGATGAAATGCTACAGACCGGATTTCCAATGATTTGTTTCTGGCTTGATGTAACTACGAGTATCCGGAGGGCCGGATATGGAAGCTGGTTGGTGAGTTGTAAAGCTGAACGGCGGAGATTGTGCGGATATTCTGCTGTGGTGTCAACGAAGTGGAGCGGCGGGCTGCTGCCCGCCGGCTTTTTCGGCGGGCTGAAGCCCGCCGCTCCACAGTTTTGTCACTAATGCGTAATGGGTTCGATCTTCTCCGGCTCCGGAAGTTTCTCCTTCGCCGCTAATGGAACGATCGTGCCATCGAGCGCGACGCTGACGACTTCGTCCATCGATTCGACCAGCGTGAACTCCATCTTGTCGCGCACGTCCTGCGGGATCTCTTCGAGATCGCGCTCGTTTTCGGCGGGCAGGATCACCTTCGAGATTCCGGCGCGCGCCGCGGCCAGGATTTTGTCCTTCACGCCGCCGACCGGCAGAACCTTTCCGCGAAGCGTGATCTCGCCGGTCATGGCGATGTCGCGATGGACCGGGATCTTCGTGACCGCGGACAGCAGCGCCGTGGCCATCGTAATGCCGGCCGAGGGGCCGTCCTTCGGGATCGCGCCCTCGGGGACGTGGATGTGGAGGTCGAGCGTGGAGTGAAAGTCGGGATCGAGCCCGAACAACTCCGCGCGCGAGCGGACGTACGACAGTGCCGCGCGCGCCGACTCCTGCATCACGTCGCCGAGCTTGCCGGTGAGCGTGAGATTGCCTTTGCCGCGCGAGAGCGCGACTTCGGTCGAGAGAATCTCGCCGCCGACTTCCGTCCACGCCAGGCCGGTCGCGAGACCGATCTCCGCCTGGTCGTGGATCTGCTGCGAGCGGAACTTCGCCTTGCCGAGGAGCTCGCGGACTTTGGGGCGGTCGACGACGGTCTCGAAGTCGGGACCGTTCTTCACCACCTGCCGCGCGATCTTGCGCAGCACCGAGCCGACTTCGCGCTCGAGATTGCGCACGCCCGACTCGCGCGTGTAGGAGCCGATCAGCTCTTCGAGCGCCGTGTCTTCGAACGTGATCTTCGCGTCGTCGAGTCCCTGCTCGGTCTTCTGCTTCGACACCAGGAACTGCCGCGCGATGGCGAGCTTCTCCAGGTGCGTGTAGCCCGACAGGGAGATGATCTCCATGCGGTCCTTGAGCGGCGCCGGGATCGTGTGCACGACGTTCGCGGTGGCGATGAACATCACCTTCGAGAGGTCGTACTCGACGTCCATGTAGTGATCGGTGAACGAATTGTTCTGCTCCGGATCGAGCACTTCGAGCAGCGCCGCCGAGGGGTCGCCGCGGAAGTCCATCGACATCTTGTCGACCTCGTCGAGCAGGAACACGGGGTTGATCGTGCCGGCCTTCTTCATCCGCTGGATGATCTGGCCGGGGAACGCGCCGATGTACGTGCGGCGATGTCCGCGGATCTCCGCTTCGTCGCGCACGCCGCCCAGCGAGAGGCGCACGAACTTGCGGCCGGTGGCGCGGGCGATCGACTTCGCCAGCGACGTCTTGCCGACGCCGGGAGGTCCGACGAAGCAGAGGATTGTGCCCTTCGGCTGCTTCACCAGCTGGCGCACGGCGAGGAACTCGAGGATGCGCTCTTTGATCTTCTCGAGGCCGAAGTGGTCCTCGTTGAGGATCTGCTCCGCGAGCTCGATGTCTTTGATTTCCTTCGACGCTTTCTTCCAGGGAACGGAGACGAGCCATTCGATGTAGTTGCGCGAGACCGTGGCCTCGGCGCTGACTCCGGGCATGGCCTCGAGACGCTTCAGCTCCTGCAGAGCCTTCTCCTTCGTCTCCTTCGGCATGCCCGCTTCTTCGATCTTCTGGCGCAGCTCTTCGATCTCGTCCGAGCGGTCGTCCTTGCGGCCCAGCTCGTGGTGGATCGCCTTGATCTTCTCGTTGAGGTAGTACTCCTTCTGCGCGCGCTCCATCTGCTTTTTGACTTTGGAGTTGATGCGCTTGTCGATGTTGATCTTTTCGATCTCGATCTCGATGAAGTCCTGCAGTTTCTGCAGGCGCTCGTACGGCGAAGGAGTCTCGAGGAGCTGCTGCTTCTCGGTGGTGGTGATGAGGAGGTGCGAGGCCAGCGTGTCGGCGAAGCGGTCGGGATCGTCCATCTTCAGCGTCGACATGACGCCTTCGAACGCCAGGTGATGGGACATCTTCGCGTACTGCTCGAAGATCTCCATCAGCTTCTGCATGTACTGGGTGACCTCGGGCGTGGGCGGGTACTTCGTGTCGATCTCGCGCACGGCGACGGTGACGTAGCCGTCGGCGTCGGCGTTGCCGACGATCTCGCCGCGGGTCAGCCCCTCGACCATCACTTTGACGTTCTGGTTGGGGAGCTTCAGGTTCTGCACGACCGTGGCGATGACGCCGGTCTTGTAGATCTCCGTCATCGACGGATCGTCGATCTTCGGATCCTTCTGCGTGGCCAGGAAGATCTTCTTCTCGGAGGTGGAGAGCGTAGCCTCCAGCGCGAGAATCGACGCACGCCGGCCGACGACGAACGGAGCCATCATCGAGGGGAAAACCACCATGTCGCGCAGGGGAACGAGCGGGAGCTGGAGGATTCGGGTGTCAGGGTTGGACATATTTGGTTTCTTTATACGCTGTTTCGATGGGAAAAACTTCCCGGTCGGCGTTTCTCGTACACTGGAACAAACCCCTATTCCAGTGAGAGGTGAGTGAAATTGGAATTCGTCGTTACCGCACACGACTATCGCGATGAAGGAACGCTCGACCGCCGCATCGCCGCCCGCCCGCAACATCTCGCAGTCGTCGGCGAGCTGGTGAAGAACGGCCACATCTACTGCGCCGCCGCCCTTCTCGATGAAGCGCAGCGAATGGTGGGATCGGTGTTCATCTGCGAGTTCCCCTCGCGCGAAGATTTGGACGCGTGGCTGGGCACGGATCCGTACGTGGCCGCGAACGTGTGGGAGACGGTCGAGGTGCGGGATTGCGCGGTGGGGCCGTTTTTCAAGAAGAAGTAACTGTGGAGCGGCGGGCTTCAGCCCGCCGGAAACGAAAACGGCGGGCTAAAGCCCGCCGCTCCACAGTCTTCGTAAGTTGTGGTTAGCCCGCCTTCTTGTACAGCGTGATCGGCTGCGAGCGGTTCTCCACGACCTCGCGCGTGATCACGCATTCGCTGATCGCGCTCTGTGAGGGGATCGTGTACATGATCTCGAGCATCAGCTCTTCGATGATGATCTTGAGTCCGCGCGCGCCGACGTTGCGCTTGAGCGCTTCTTCGGCGATGGCTTCGAGGGCGTCGTCGGTGAAGCGGAGCTCGACGTTCTCGAAGCCCATGATCGTCTGATACTGCCGGACGAGCGAGTTCTTCGGCTCGCGGAGGATCTCGATGAGCGCGCCTCGATCCAGCTCGCTCAGCGTCGCCACCACCGGCAGGCGTCCGACGAACTCCGGGATCAGTCCGAAGCGGATCAGATCTTCCGGATGGACCTGCGCGAGCAGCTCGCCGGTCTTCTTCTCTTTCTTCGTCGCGATCTTCGCGCCGAAGCCCATCGACGTCTGCGAGAGGCGGCGCTCGATGACGTTGTCGAGTCCGACGAACGCGCCGCCGCAGATGAAGAGGATGTTCGTGGTGTCGATCTGGATGAATTCCTGATGCGGATGCTTGCGTCCGCCCTGCGGCGGAACGTTGGCGACCGTGCCTTCGAGGATCTTCAGCAGCGCCTGCTGCACGCCCTCGCCGCTCACGTCGCGGGTGATGGAGGGGTTGTCGCCCTTGCGGCAGATCTTGTCGACCTCGTCGATGTAGACGATGCCGCGCTGGGTCTTCTCTTTGTCGTTGCCGGCGGCCTGGTAGAGCTTGAGGATGATGTTCTCGACGTCTTCGCCGACGTAGCCGGCCTCGGTGAGCGTCGTGGCGTCGACGATCGTGAACGGCACCGAGAGCATGCGCGCGAGCGTCTGCGCCAGGAGCGTCTTGCCCGTGCCGGTCGGTCCGATCAGTAGAATATTTGACTTCTGCAGCTCGACGTCCTGCCGCGCGTTGCGCGAGTGATAGTCGATCCGCTTGTAGTGGTTGTACACCGCGACGGCGAGCTTCTTCTTCGCGCGCTCCTGGCCGATCACGTAGAGGTCGAGGAACTCCTTGATCTCTTTCGGCTTCGGAAGATGGCCGGAGCCTTCCAGCGCGCCCGGCTCATCCTTGCGGTCCTCGGCGATGATGTCGAGGCAGATGTCGACGCATTCGTCGCAGATGTAAACCGTCGGGCCGGCGATCAGCTTTTTGACATCGCGCTGCGACTTGTTGCAGAAGCTGCAGCGAAGTACGTCGCCGGTGTTCCCCTTCTTCGACATGTGCTATTGGTCCCTTGTTTGAGGTCGCTGGTGGAAATTGAACTCCTCAGCGTTGGGGAAGTCAACTCGCCGTAGAGCCGAAAATTCCAGCGCCTCCTAGTCCCTTCTCGCAATTACTTGATCCACCACGCCGTAATCCTTCGCGGCGGGCGCGGAAAGAATGTAGTCGCGATCGGTGTCGCGGTCGATTTTCTCGATCGGCTGGCCGGTGTGATCGGCGAGGATCTCGTTGATGCGCTGCTTCATGCGAAGGATGTCCTTCGCGTGAATGTCGATGTCGCTGGCCTGCCCGCCGAGGCCTTGCAGCCAGGGCTGATGCATCAGGATGCGCGCGTTCGGAAGCGCGTAACGCTTCCCTTTCGTCCCGCCGGCGAGCAGCACCGCCGCGAACGACGCCGCCATGCCCATGCACATCGTGGCCACGTCGGGCTTGACGTACTGCATGGTGTCGTAGATAGCGAAGCCGGCGCTGACCGAGCCGCCCGGCGAGTTGATGTAGAGGAAGATGTCCTTCTCGGGATTCTCCGCTTCGAGGAACAGCATCTGCGCGATGACGAGGTTCGCGACGTTGTCATCGATCGCCGAGCCGAGGAAGATCACGTTGTCTTTGAGAAGCCGCGAGTAGATGTCGTAGGCGCGCTCGCCGCGCGACGTCTGCTCGACCACCATCGGAACCAGCATTTGAGTCTCCTTCACGGGCGGGAGTCTAACCGAATCCCGCGCTTGCAAACGATGCGCGCCGGAGCGTATCTTCCAGGCATCGGAAACAAGCCGTCGCGGCACCCGCGGGTGCCCGGCGGCTTTTTCATTTGGAGGAAATGCATGGAATTGGATTGGTACGCTCCCCCCGCAGTTCTGATCGTCGGCGGATATCGCGGCCGCATCAACACGATGGAGCCGGTGAAAGCGTGGGCGCGGCGCATCGCCGGCGCCGGAATGATCGCCGCCGCGTACGCGAACGAGGATCCGATCGCGGACGTGCACCGCGCGATCGAAGAGCTTCGCTCGCGTACGGATCGCATCGCGCTCCTGGCGATGTCCGGCAACGTGCCGGTCGCGCTCTCCGCGTTGCGCGGCATGCGCTGCGCCGCGCTGCTGTACGGCTGCATGCTCGATCTCGACGAGCGCACGGCGAGCTTCGGCTTCGCCGATCCGAAGACGCGCTTCGACGACATCCCGCGCGACGTGCCGCTCTTCCTCGTGCGCGCGGGGCGCGATCAGTTCGACGGCATCAACGAGTCGATCGACCGCTTCGTCGCGCAATCCCTCGCGCACGATCTTCCGGTCACGCTGATGAATCACGCGGGCGCGGCGCACGCGGCCGAATCAGAGGAAGTGATTCGCGCGACGTTACGCTTTCTCAGGGATCACTTGAGCGACGCTGACGAGAGCACGAGCTCCAGCGCGCGCTCCTGAGCGAGCGAGGCGCGCAGCGCCTCGTAGCCGCCGTCGTGCTTGAGATGGTGCTTCACGTCGGCGAACTCGCGGTCCTGCTCTTTCGCGGCGCGGCGGATCTCGGCATCGACTTCCACGTCGCTGATGCCGATGTTTTCCTTGCGGGCGATCGCCTCGAGGATGAGGGAGCGCTTCACGCGCTTCACCGCCTCGGGGCGAAATTCTTCGCCGACCTTCGACCAGTCCAGCTCCGCCTTCTGCAGATCGACGCCCTGCGAGGCGAGATAGCGCGCGTAGTTGTTGAGCGACTTCCCGAGCTCGTCCTCGACCAGCGCCTCCGGCACGTCGAAGTCGTGCAGTCCGAGGAGGCGCTCGCCGACCTGGCTGCGCTTCAGGCGCAGCGCTTCCATCTCCCGGTGGCGGCGGATGTCGGCGGTGATCGTCTCGCGCATCTGCTCGACGGTGTCCCACGCGCCGACGCTCTTCGCGAACTCGTCGTCGACGTCGGGCTTCTCCTGCACGCGGATCTCTTTCAGCGTGACGTCGTGATGAATGGTCTTCCCGCGCCACGCGTCCTGGTGCGCGTCGTCGCCGTACGCCTTGTCGAACGACGCCGTCTCGCCGGCCTTCTTGCCGCGCAGCGACTCGTGCAGCTCCGGCAGCGGCGTGTCTTCGCCGAGCTTGAAATGACCGGAGTCGGTCTTCGGCTCGATGTCGTCGCCGCTCGAGCTGATGTCGATGACGGCGAAATCGCCGTCGTCGAGTCCGCGGTCATTCTCCACGCGGTAGACGCTGGCCTGATCGCGCAGCCGCTCGATCATCGCGTCGACGTCGGTGTCCGTGACTTCGATTTTCGGGTCGTCGATCTCGAGCCCGCGATACTCGCGCAGGTCGATCTGCGGCTTCACCTCGAAGCGCGCCTTGAACTTCATCGGCGCGCCTTCGATGAACGGATCGAGATGCTCGAGATGCGGATCGCCCACCGGCTCGAGCCCCTTCTCGCGCATGATGGTGCGGAAGCTCTCCCCCAAGACCCGCTGCACGACCTCTTCCTGGATCTCCTTCGCGAACCGCGTGCGCACCACGCTCGACGGCACCTTGCCCGGCCGGAACCCCGGCACCTTGGCCTGGCGGCCGAATTCGCTGGTGACCTTGTTCGCTTCACGCGAGATCAGATCCGCGGGGATTTCCACCTCGACGGATTTTTGGACGGGGGAGAGATCTTCGAAATTAAGGACGGTCATGGCGTGTGGGTTACCTCGTATGGAGAACGCAGAACGCAGACGCAGAATGAAGAACTGAGAAAGCTTTCTTTCTTCGTTCTGAATTCTGCGCTCTGCGTTCTGCGTTCAAATCTGGTGCGAAAGGTGGGACTCGAACCCACACGGCTTTGGGCCACTGGCTCCTAAGACCAGCGCGTCTGCCAATTCCGCCACTTTCGCGCGGGTAGAGTCTAAGTCAACGGAAGGGTTGGTGCCCCCACCAGGACTCGAACCTGGAACCAACGGATTAAGAGTCCGCTGCTCTACCAATTGAGCTATGGAGGCTCGGGGTTCCGTACAACAAACAGCGGCGCAAACTATTTCGGTTCCGGCCCGAAGTCAAGCAGCGGCTGGAGATAGCTCGCTGAGGATGCGCCGCGCGCGGTTCATGTAGTGCCATCCCGAGAACAGCGTCATCAGCATCGACGCCCGGAAGAGCAGCGCCATCACCGGCAGCAGCCTCGGCATCCACCCCGGCGGGAACCACGGCGCGAAGGCGTTCACCGCGATCGTCGCCGACAGCACGGACATCTGCAGGATCGTCGAGATCTTCCCGTAGATCGACGGCGGGAACCGCGTGATGTGCACGCGCGTGTACATGAGATACGCGAAGAACGCGATCAGGAAATCGCGGATGAAGACCGTGAACGTCAGCCAGCTCGGCAGGCGGATCACCGGGATGTCCTTCGCGAACGTGTAGTAGAGAACGCCGCAGACCATCAGCGTCTTGTCGGCCGCCGGATCGAGCAGCGCGCCGAGCCGCGAGTGCATGTTCCACCGCCGCGCGATCATGCCGTCGATCGAGTCGCTGCTCGCCGCGATCACGAATAGCACGAACGCCAGCACGAACATCCGCTCCCTCGACGCCCAGAGAAAACAGGGCACGAGCAGGAGACGCAGGAGCGTGACTAAATTGGGGATCGTGAACAGGCGTCAAACCTCGGCGCGAAATTGATCGAGCGCCGTCTTCCGCAGGTAAATCGTCTTCCCTTCCGACAGCAGCAGGTTCTGCCGCATGAGGTCGTGAATCAGCCGCGACACGGTCTCGCGCGACGTGCCGATCATGTTCGCGATCGACTGGTGCGTCGGGCGCGTCACCGCGACGTAGCCATTCTCCAGGACCTTTCCCTGATCGCGGGCGAGGTCGAGGAAGAAGCGCGCCAGGCGGCCGTAGACGTCCATCGTCGCCAGCGACTCGATGCGGCTCGACGCGCTGCGCAGCCGCCGCGAGATCTCGGAGAGCACCTTGCGCGTGATGGAGAAGTTCTCCTGCAGGATCTGCAGGAAGTCGCTGCGCCAGATGGTCACGAGATCGAGCGACTCAGTGGCGATGACGGTCGCCGAGCGCGGCTCGTCGTCGAGGAGCGCCATCTCGCCGAAGAAGTCGCCCGGTCCGAGGAGCGCGAGGATGATCTCCTTCCCCTCGGGGGAGATCATCGTCACCTTCACCTGACCGTCGCGGATCAAGCAGAACACGTCGCCGCTCTCGTCGGCGTGGAAGATGACGTCGTCTTTCGCATAGCGGCGCGTCTTCGCCACGGCCACGATCGACGCCAGCTCGCGATCATCGAGATCGGCGAAGAGAGGCAGTTTCCTGAAGAACGACGTCTGCATGGATCTCCTGATTGTAACGCGTGGTAGTGTGGTGCCGTCAGGTGGCAATCAAACGGATCATCCCCGTCTCGTCAGGCAAGGGCGGCGTGGGAAAGACCACGTTCGCGATCAACTTTGCCCTCGCGCTCTCGCGCCACGCCCCCACCGTGCTCGTCGATCTCGACACCGGCACGTCCGCCATCCGCAACGCCATCGACGTTCCGATCACGAAAGATCTCTACCACTTCTTCCGCAAGAACGAGCCGCTGGAGAACTGCATCTCCAGCCTCGACCGCAAGCTCGATCCGCAGGGTAAGTTCGTCAGCTTCGGCTTCGTGGCCGGCCCGCTGCACCTGATCGAAGAGATCACGAACTTCGGCCCGGCCTACAAAGCGAAGCTGATGGAGGCCATCAACTCGCTGCCCGCCGAATACGTCGTGCTCGATCTCCGCGCGGGCCTCGACGCCAACGTGATCGACTTCCTCCCCTTCTCCAACTCCGGGATTCTCATCTTCACGCCGCACCTGCCGAGCGCCACGCTCGCCGCGTCCGACATCGTGAAGGCCATCCTCTTCCGCAAACTGCGGCTGATCTTCAGCAAGTCGTCGCCGTTCTTCGCCACCGTCGACCGCAGCCTCGATTTCTGGAAGCTGATCAACGACCTGATCGACCGCGTCGAAGACGTCTACGACTCGTCGGTACAGAACCTCGACGCGTTCGCGCTCGATCTCGCCCAGAACCTCGGCGATCACCCGGTCACGCGCACGGTGCAGACGACGATCGACGAGTTCCGCGTGCACTACGTGTTGAACCTCTTCAACGGCGTCGAGGACTCGTTCAACACCGCGGTCAAGCCGTTCCTCGACAACCTGCACCGCAACGTCTCCGCGCGCTGCGGCGTGACGAACCTCGGCTGGATCACGCGCAGCGACATGATTCATCAGGCGAACTGCAACCGCATCCCCGCACTGCTCCTGCCGCAGGCAAAGAAAAAGTCCTTGAAGACGGACCGTTACGCGAAAGAGCTGGATGACCTGCGCCTCGCGGTCGGACTCGAGCCGACACCGAAGAAGACGAAGCTCATCACCGACGCGCCGTCGATGGAAGAGGCGCTCGACGATCACCTGGCCCGCCAGCTCAACACGCTGAAGACGATGTTCGAGCAGAAAAAGGACGACGACTTTTACGCGAACTTCGACTACGTCACGCAGCGGACGCTGTTCACGATGAAAAACCGCCGCCCAAGCGAGCTTGGCGACCTGCGGATCTACACGCCGCAGGAGATGCTGTCGTCGCTGTTCGCGAAGTCGAACGTGCCGACGACGATCGATTGGTCGGAGCTGGAGTGACGGTCGCGTTGCGGCCGTCACTTCTTCTGCAACTGCCTCAACGCCGCCGTCTTCAACGCCATGTTCGTCCCCGCGCGGGCGATGTTGCGCACTTCGGCCTCGGGCAGCGACGGGAGAAGGCGCAGGGCGAGCGCGGGCGGGGTCTTGGGGTTGTGCACGAGACCGAGGCGGACATCCATGCTCGCCATCCACTGACCGGTCTTCGAGATCACGTCCGCGATCTGCACGTTGAGATACGTTGACCTGGCGATGCGCGCGACTTCGTCGATCGTGAGCTGCGGATTGCGTAGCAGCGAGAGCAGCACGCGCGGATCGTTGTCCTGCAATAGAACCGCGCGGTCGGTGCGATCCGCCTTGATCGCGAGCAGCAGCTTCTCGGTCTGCGTGAGGCTGCGCATGCGATCCCACGTGCTTTCCGCGGCCGGTTTCGGCGGGAGCAGCCGCGCGAGAACATCGTCCGCATTCGCGTCGAGCGCGAGCGCGAGTCCGTCCGGCAACTGCGCGACGACCGTCGCTTTCGAGACGGCCTCCCCGCCGCCCGGCCCGCGCAGCGTGACGAGCAGCAGCGTGTTGAGTGCGACGGTCTCGCTGGTGTGCAGACGCAGCGCGCCCATCGAGAGATTCGCGCGATGTTCTTCGCGCAGCTCGGCCTCGTCGTCGAGCTCCACCGTGAATGCCGCGGACGCCGTGCGCGTGACCTTCATGCCATTACACTACGCCACTCATGCTTGCCTTGATTCTCGCCGCTTCGCTCAGCGCCGCCGACGCGCCCGATCTGCAGGCCGTCACGCGCATCCGCCAGGAAGGGTTTCGCAATTCGAAGGTGATGGAAATCGCCGCCGGCATCATCGATCTCACCGGCGCGCGCCTCACCGGCTCGCCGACGATGAAGAAGGCGAATGAGTGGACGCGCGACCAGCTGACCGCGTACGGCCTCGCCAACGCGCACCTCGAATCGTGGGGACCGTTCGGCCGCGGCTGGAGCTCCGACTACACGTCGGTGCGCATGCTCGCGCCGGAGCCGCAGCAGCTCTATGCGATCGCGTACGCGTGGTCGCCGGCGACGAGCGGCGCGATCCGCGGCGTGGTGAAGAAGGTGAAGCTCGAGACGAAAGACGATCTCGAGAAGAACAGAGGCAAGCTCGCCGGAGCGATCGTGATGACGTCCGAGCCGCGCGAGCTCAAGCCGCAGGAGAAGGCCGCGCTGGAGCGCTACGACGACGCGGAGCTGGAGAAACTCGGCGCGTACGAGATCCCGGCCGCGCGCGACGATCAGCGCCGCCGTGACGGCATGGCCCGCCGCGAGTTCCGCAAGGCGCTCGCGCAATTCGCAATGGACGAGAAGATCGCCGCGATCATCCAGAATCCGCGCGGCGACGGCGGGCTGTTCAACGTGCAGGCATCCGGCACGTGGCGCGATGACGAGCCCCTCGGCGTGCCGACCGTCGCGCTCGCGCCGGAGCAGTACAACCGCCTGGCGCGTCTCATCGAGGCGAAGAAGAACGTCGAGCTGGAGGTCGAGGTCCGCTCGCAGTTTTACGGCGACGACCGCAACGCCTACAACACCATCGCCGAGATTCCGGGCAGCGACAAGAAGGGCGAGGTGGTGATGCTGGGCGCGCACCTCGATTCGTGGCACAGCTCCACCGGCGCGACCGACAACGCCGCCGGCTGCGCGGTGATGATGGAGGCCGCGCGCATTTTGAAATCGCTCGGCATCACGCCGAAGCGCACCATTCGCATCGCGCTCTGGAGCGGCGAAGAGCAGGGGCTGTACGGCTCGCGCGCCTACGTCGCGCAGCACTACGCGACGCGCAAGGAGCCGAAGGATCCGGAGCAGGCGAAGCTGCCGATGAACTTCCGCACGACCGACAAGGGCGAGCTGGTGCTCAAGCCCGATCACGCGAAGATCTCGGCGTACTTCAACCTGGACAACGGCACCGGCAAGATCCGCGGCATCTACGCGCAGGAAAACGCGGCCGCGGTTCCGCTCTTCGAGGCGTGGCTCGCGCCGCTGCACGACCTCGGCGCCACCATCGTCACGATGCGCAACACCGCGAGCACCGATCACATCGCCTTCGACGAAGCCGGCATCCCCGGCTTCCAGTTCATCCAGGACGACATCGAGTACTCGACGCGCACGCATCACACGAACTGGGACACGTACGAGCGCCTGCAGCGCGAAGACCTGATGCAGGCCGCCGTCGTCGCGGCGACGTTCGTGTGGGAAGCGGCGAACCGCGCGGAGTTGATTCCGCGGAAGCCGCTGCCGAAATAAACGGTGGAGGACAGGCACTCCTGCCTGTCCACAGCGAAGCGGCTAGGCTGGACAGGCAGGAGTGCCTGTCCTCCACTTACCAAAGGAACCGTGCGCGCGTCACCGTCCACGCAATCCGCAATGTGTCTTTGAGCGGTTTGAAATGCGAGGTGCCGACGCCGTCGACGAAGCCGAGGTCGATGGGGATGGTGATGATGTCGAAGCCGCGCCGGCCGGCGAGAACGATTACTTCGCTCTCCATGTCGAAGCCGTCGGTGTGCAGTTTGATCGCGCGCAGAAGACGCGCGGAGTAGAGGCGGAAGCCGCTCTGCGAGTCGGTGATCTCGACGCCCGAGCACATGGCGATGCACCAGGCGGAGAAGCGATTCGCGTTGCGGCGGCGCGGGAGCATCTCGTGAAACAGATGCGAGCGCCCGCCGATGATCAGGTCTTCTTTGCCGCGCTGATAACGCTCGACGAACTTCGGGATCTCGCCCGGCAGATGCTGTCCGTCGGCGTCGACCGTGATGACGGCGTCGTATCCGTGATCGAGCGCCCACGCGAACGCGGTCTTCAGCGCCGCGCCTTTGCCGCGATTCTTCTCGTGGCGCAGCACGACCGCGCCGACGGCCTCGGCGACCGCGCCGGTGCCGTCCTTCGACCCGTCGTCGACGACGATCACCGGCTCCAGCTGCTTGCGCGCCTCGACGACGATCTCCGCGACCTTGCGCTGCGCGTTGTACGCCGGAATCACGACCGCGATCATCATCGCGACACCACCGCACAGACGATCCCGCCGCCCGCGGAGAGTGAATTCACGAGCGCATGCCCATGCGCGCCGCGAACCGCCTCGACGAGCTGCAACGCTCCGCCGGCCGCGTATTCACCGAACACCGATTTCGTCTTCACGAGCTCCGGCATTTTCGCGCCGAACAGCAGTTGCAGTGCACGCAATTCGAGCGCGTCGCCGCGCGCCGACCCGTTCGCGGAGACGTAGACCGCGCCGATGTCGGCGACCGTCAGCTCCGCATCATCGATCGCCGCCTGCATCGCCGCGACCACGCTTTCCGCGCCCGTGCCCCAATCGGAGATCGACGCCGTCGTATCGCGCGCGACGCCGAATCCGGAGAGCCACGCGTACGGCGCGCGCGTGCCCGCGTTGCCGGCGACGAGCACCGCGCTTCCCTCGCCGAGAATCATGCCGTGCTCCATCGCATCGTCGAGCGCGCCGACGCGATCGAGGACGCTGAAGAGCATCTCGTTCACTTCATCGACGCCGCCGATCAGCGCCGCGTCCGCGGCGCCTTTCGCGAGCTGCGTACACGCGTACATCGCCGCCGCGAGCGCGGACGACTCGCGCTGCGTGAACGTGACGTTGAAGCCGCGCAGGTTCCACTCGATGGCAATGTGACTCCCCGGCGCGTTCGCGACCGACTCCGCGAACAGCTGCGGCGGCGCGAGGGCCGCGCCTTTCTCCATGTACTCCTTCATGTAGTCGACCGACGTCTGCACCGGCCCGAACGCCGTCCCGAGCGCGACGCCCGTGTTCGCGCCCGGCACCGCGCCGCAATCGTCGATGGCCAGCTTCGCCGCCGCCATCGCGAGCCGCGACAGCGCGTTCATCCGCCGCATCTTCATCGGCGCGATGTAGTCCTTCGGCTTGAAATCGCGCACCAGCGCCGCCGTGTGCGCGGAGAGACCGCTGGTGTCGAAACGGTCGACCGGCGCGATGGGCGCGGGCGCGATGACGCCGATGCCGGTGATGGGGATGCGGTTCGTCAAACTCTCCGGAACAGCAACGAGACGTTGCTACCTCCGAAGCCAAATGTATTCGAAAGCACGTTCTCCATGGCCATCGGGCGCGGGGTTTCGGGGATGTAGTCGAGCGTGCAGTCGGGGGCGCGCTCGCGGAGGCGGAGCGTGGGCGGGGCGGTTTGGTGCTGGAGGGCGAGGATGGAGACAACGGCTTCGACGGCGCCGGAGGCGCCGAGGGTGTGGCCGAAGTAGGATTTTGACGACGAGACCGGGACGCCCGTGCCGAGGGAGGAGATGATGGCCTTCGTCTCGGCGGAGTCGTTGAGTGTCGTGCCGGTGCCGTGGGCGTTGACGTAGTCGATGGAAGACGCGTCGAGCTGCGCTTCGGCGAGCGCGCCGCGCATGGCGGCTTCGGCGCCGCGGCCGTCTTCGGCGGGCGCGGTCGGATGATGGGCGTCGCACGACGCGCCGTAGCCGCACAGCTCCGCGAGGATGGTTGCGCCGCGCGCGACGGCGTCGTCCCAGCGCTCGAGCACGAGATAGCCGGCGCCTTCGCCGAGGGTGATGCCTTTGCGCGCCGCATCGAATGGCGTGCACGGCTGCGGATCGACGGCCTGCAGGACGTTGAAGCCGCTGTAGGTCAGGCGGCACAGCGCGTCGCTGCCGCCGGCGATGGCGACGTCGGCGTGGCGGGAGCGGAGATAGTCGGCGGCCATTCCGATTGCCGCGCCGGCGGATGCGCACGCGGTCGCGTTCGAAAGCACGCCGCCGCCGAGGTCGAACGCGCGCGCGACCGCATCGGACGGACCCGACGTCGGCTGCTGCAGCACGAGCGAGACCGGCGCGCGACGGCGTCCGCGCACGATGCGGCGGAAGTAGTAATCCTCGCCTTCGAGCAAGCCTCCGGTCGACGTGCCGGTGCTGACGATGGCGCGCTCGCGCGGAAACGGCCCGCTTTGTTCGATCGCTTCTTTCGCCGCGGCGACGGCGAGCAAGTCCGTGCGCGAGAGCCGCCGCGTGGAGCGGCGGGCTCTCAGCCCGCCGTCGCCGTCCGACAGGCTGAGAGCCTGTCGCTCCAAATTCACCTCCGCGGCGATGTCGGTCGGAAACGTCTCGCCCGGAAAGCGCGTCAGCTTCGCGATGCCCGCGCGCGCGTCGACAATCGATTGCCACACTTCGGACTTGTTGCGTCCGATCGAGCAGACGATGCCGGCTCCGGTGACCGCGATTCGCGTGGAGAGATCAGGCTTGCGCACCGCTGAGGTAGAACCTTCCGCGCACGACGTCTACTCCATCGATGCTGCCGCTGCCGCTGAATCGAAACGTGCCGCCGAACTCCGCCTCGAGCTCGACGCGAATGGCCACGACGTCGCCCGGCTCGATCGCGCGCAGCACTTCGCAGCGGTCGATGCCGGTGAAGAAGCCCTGCGCTTCGAACACGAGCCCGCCCGCGAACTGCGCCATCGCCTCGACGACCATCACCTCCGCCGTCGCCATGTCATTGGCAGTGCAGACGTAGACGCCTTCGATCGATTTCTCGTCGATGCGATGCGCGGCGGACGCCGCGCGGAACGGAATCTGATGCGGGAGCCGGGCGAGCCAGCTCACGCGCTGGCGTTCGCCTCTGCGAGCTTGGCGTCGACGTACGCGGCGAGCGTGGAGACGGAGACGAAGTAGTCGCGCGCCGCGCTTTCGTTCTTCACCTTGATGCCGAACTCGCTCTCCAGCATCACCACGATCTCCAGCGCGTCGATGGAATCGAGGCCGAGGCCGCCGGCGAAGAGCGGCGCGTCATCCTCGATGTCCTCGGGGGTCATGTCTTCGAACTTCAGCCGCTCGATGAGCAGCTCTTTCAGTTTTCGTTTGAGGTTCGGATCGGTCATAAAAGTCACGTCAGTTTAGCAGCGGCGGCCGGCAGCGAGTCCCAGGCGATGGGCGGGGCGAGCTTGCCGAGGCGCTTGTGCACGTTCACGAGGAGGAAGAAGAGCCAGATTTTGAAGCGATTGTCGCGGTTCGCGACTCGATCGCGCCCGCGGCCATGTCGGCGGACTTCATGGCCATGAACACGCCGGTGGAGAAAATCGGATCGAGGAATCCTGCCGCGTCGCCGATCAGCGCGTAGTTCGGGCCGGCGATGTTGCGCATGCGGAAGGAGAAATCCTTGCGCGCGCGGATCGGCGACACGCGCTCGGCGTCTTTCATCCGCTCCGCCACCCACGGCGTATCCGCGATCGTCTGCTCGAGCAACGCCTGCGGCTCCAGGCCGCAGGAAACGAAGTGTTCGCGGTCGACGACGAGGCCGACGCTCATCACGTCCGCGGTGATCGGGATCAGCCAGAACCAGGCGTCGCGGAGAACGACGATGACGGTGTTGCCCGCGTCCTTGTCCGCGTCGCGCGGGACGTTCCGGTAGTGCGCGAAGAACGCGATTTTCTTCAGCGCCTTCACGTCTTCCTTCGCGCCGACGCGGCTGCCGACGATCGAGCCGTGGCCGCTGGCGTCGATGACGAAGCGCGCTTCCAGCTCGCCATTCACGATCGCTTTGTTCGGATCGCTGAGATCGACCGACGTCACCGGCGTCTCCTGCCGCACGTCGACGCCGTGCTGCTCGGCGTTCTTCAGCAACAGGTGATCGAACTCGGAGCGCCGGACCTGGAACGAGCGGCGATAGGGGTCGCGCAGGCGCTTGTCGAAGCGGAAGCGGAAGCTGACGCTGCCGTCTCCGGTGACAAAGTCGGCGCCGAATCTCGGGAAAAAGTCGCCCTGCAGGAGCTGGTCGGTCACGCCGAGGCGCGCGAAGAGGTCGTTGTTGTACGGCAGCAGCGACTCGCCGATTTGAAAACGCGGAAAGCGTTCGCGCTCGAGAAGCGTTACGGAGAGCCCGCGCTGTACCAGGAGAGTCGCGGCCGTGGTTCCGGCTGGACCGCCGCCGATGACGAGGACATCACGCATTCGCGGGCAACAAACCGTCTTGTGGGAAGATCTTATTCTGCAATGCTCGATCGATTCCTGAGGCTCGTGGAGCGCGATCCGCGCGCCGTCGCCGTCATCGAAGACGGCCGCGCCGTCACGCGCGCGGAGCTGTGGGCGCGCGCGAATGAGGTCGCGGAGCGGCTTCCGAGCGAGCCGCTGGCGCTGCAATTGCCGAACTCGGCCGAATTCGTGGCCACGTTTGTCGCGGCGCTGCAACTCGACCTCGTCGTCATCCCGATCGATCGCGATGCCGCGGACGCCGAGGTGGCGAACATCCGGGCGAGCTTCCAGCCGCCGTTCCCCGCGGGCACGCGCCTCATCAAAGTGACCTCGGGCTCGACCGGCAAGCCGAAAGGGATCTACACCAGCGAAGCGAATCTCATCGCCGACTGCGAGAACATCTGCTCGACGATGGAGATCGCCCCGGACGACATCAACCTCGGCGCGATCCCCTTCTCGCACTCGTACGGCTTCTCCAATCTCGTCATGCCGCTGCTGCTGCAGGGCACACCGGTCGTAGCGACGAACGCGTATCTGCCGCAGTCGCTCGTCGATCTCGCGAACGCGCATCGCTGCACGGTCGCGCCGCTGATTCCGATGGTGTTCGATCACCTCGCCACCGCCGCGCATGGCACATTCGAGACGGTCCGCACGTTCCTCTCCGCCGGCGCGCCGCTGCCGGCATTGACGTCGCGCCGTTTCCGCGAGCGCTTCGGCCTCCCCATTCACTCGTTCTACGGCTGCAGCGAGACCGGCGGCATCACGTACGACCGCCTCGGCGCGGCGGCGGAGCGCGGGACGGTCGGCGCGGCGATGAACGGCGTTTCGCTGTCGATCGAAAACGCGCGCCTCACGGTGCAAAGCGCGTCCGCTGTTGGCGGCTCGTTCATCACCGATGACCTCGTGGCGATGAATGACGACGGCGAGCTCGTGCTCACGGGACGCGCGTCGGATCTCATCAACACGGCCGGCAAGAAGGTGAACCCGCGCGAAGTGGAAGCGGTAATCCTGCAGCTCGAAGGCGTGCGCGAGGCGAAGGTGTACGGCGAAGCGGCGGGCGCGCGCGGCGAAGTGGTCGCGGCCGCCATCGTGGCGACGCCGGACGTCACGCGCGAAATGGTGCGCGAGTTTTGCCGCGCGCGGCTGTCGCTGCACAAAGTGCCGCGCATCGTGAAGCTCATCGACGCGATGCCGCTCGACGAGCGCGGCAAGATCAAGCGCGCCGTGCTCGCGGCGTTGTAGACAAAAACACTCTTACGTTCGTATTTCGATCAACATGCGATCCCCGGTTTCCCTTTTCCTCGTTCTCTCGCTCGTTCTTCTCGCCGCCTGCAATCGTTCTTCACCGACCGAGCCTTCGTTCGAAGGAACCGCGACGCTCAGCGGCGTGGTGTCGTACGCCGAGACCGGCGCGCCCGTGGCCGGCGCGCGCGTGACCGCGTTCATGACCGTCGTCAAAGGCACGCCGAACTCGGGCGAGGCCGTGACGGACGCGACCGGCCGCTACTCGCTTTCCGTTCCGGGCGGCACGTACATCGTCTCCGTGTTTGCACCCGGCGCAACGACGCACTCGTTCATTCCGACGATCGTCATCGGCGGATCGAGCTTCAGCAACTTCGAGATCTCCGCGAACGGCTGCGTCACGCTCAGCGGACGCGTGGTCGACGCCAACACACACGCCGGCATCCCCGGCGCGACGATCGATTTCCTCGGCCGGCATGTCGTGACCGGCGAGGACGGCCTGTACCGCATGGACCTCGGTTGCCCGCCCGCGGGCTCCGGGAATCAGACCATCGTCGTCGATCACCCGAACTATCAGCACCGCGAATGGCTGCGCAGTATTCCGACGGCTTCGTCGGTCTCGGAAATCGTGCTGGTACCGCGGTGAGAAGACTCCTCGCTTCCCTCGCTCTCCTTCTCGTTTTCACCGCGTGCAAACAGGGCTCCCCGACCGAGCCGCGAATCGAGCTGAGCGCAACGCTCCGCGGCACGGTCATCAACGCCGAGACCGGCGCGCCGATCGCCGGCGCGCGCGTGGCCGCGCGCATGGTCGTCGTCAAAGGCGAGGCGTACTTCGTCGAAGGCCTGACCGACGCGTCCGGAAACTACGCGCTGACGACGGTCAGCGGCATGTACATCCTGCAGGTGTTCGCGCCCGGCGCGACTTCGCCCTCGCACGTGCAGCAGATTTCCATCGGCTTCACGCAGGCGGCGGATTTTCGGATCTCGCTGATCGGCTGCGTCACGATGACCGGGCGCGTGATCGACGGCAGCAACGTGCGCCTCGGCATCAGCGGCGCCACGATCGACTTCGCCGGCCAGCACGTCGTGACGGCCGCCGATGGATCGTTCCGCTTCGAGCTCGGATGTCCTCCGGCGACCGATCGGGCGAACATGATCCTCGAGCACCCGAGCTATCAGCGGCGCGAATTCGTCGCCAGCATTCCGAGGTATTCGACTACAACGGAGATCGTGTTGGAGCCGCGCTGACTTCTTCGCGCGGCGTTTTCCGCCACAGGCGCTTCCACAGCAGCCGCACGGAATCGAGCTCCGCGAACATCCACAGCTTCATGCCGCGCGCGGCCATGCGGAGCGGCGCGAAGCCGAGGTTGTAGTAGGCCTTGATGCGCCGCGCGTCGTTGCGCCGGCCGGCTTCGCCGGCGGCGCGGCGCGCTTCGGCGAGAGCCTTGAAGCGGCGGTTGTAGAGCTGCATCAGGTGATAGCTGAGGAACGCCGGCTTCGGACCGAGGACCGGCATCCAGTCGAAGCGCTTGAGGAACTTGTACGCGGGGATCACCACGAAGAGGTAGTACTGCGCGGTGTCGATGAGGAACGAGGCGGTCAAGAGGTCCGACTCGCCCATGTAGTAGTACTTGTCCTTGTACGCCGCGCGGAAGAAGCGCCAGTACGAGCGCACGAACGTTTCGTTGTGCTCGGTGATGCGCGCGGTCACGTCCTCGCCCATCGCCTGCTTGCCGATGATCTCGGCCGTGGCCTCGGCGGTGAACGAGGCGTGATCGAGCCCGGGCGAGTAGTACGGATCGAGAAACGCGGCCGCATCGCCGAGGAGCGCCCAGCCGCGGCCCATGTACTGCTTCGACGCGTACGGCAGGTGCGAGTAGAAACGGAGATCGTCGAGGCGCGGCTCGGCGTCGACGAGGAGCTCCGCGAGCGAGGGAATCGCGTTCAGAAAGGCGATGAAATCGTCCGCGCGGTTCTTGCTGTGATGCAGCTCCACGAGCCGCTTGTCGAACACCACGCCGATGCTCGTCTCGCCGTTGCCGAGCGGAATCACCCAGATCCAGTAGCCGAGGCCCATGTAGTGATTCGTGGCCAGGCGGCGCGACCCGACGTTGCTTCGCGCAAGGCCGCTGCGCGCGGCGAGATCGTCGATGTGGCGGACGTTTTTCCAGCGGCACCAGATGGCGGCGGTCGGATGCTCGTCGTTGCGCTCGATGAGATTCAGGCGCCGGCCGAGGAAGTTCACGCGGCCGGTGGCGTCGAGAATCCAGGAGCAGGCGACTTCGCGCACTTCGTCGCCGATCTCGACCGTCAGCTTGTGATCGAACTCGCCGAGGACGACGTCGCGCGCTTTCGCGGGACGCCACAGCTCGGCGCCTTCCTGGACGGCCGTGGCGAGCAGATGTTCGTCGAGCGCGTCGCGGCGCAGCTGGAACGCCGGCACCGCGCTGCGGATGAAGCCGCCGCTCTCGCTCGCGTTCGCATGGCCGGTCACACGCTCGTTCGAGAACCAGTAGCGCAGCCCTTCTTTCGGAAGCTGCTCGCGCTCGAGGTGATGCCACATCGCCAGGCGGCGCGTGAGGAACATCGCCGACATCTCGGTCGTGGCCTCGCCGACCTTCTCATCGAAGGCCACGGCCTTCTCGACGATCAGCACGCGCAACTGAGGATGATCGCGGCGCAGAAGGATCGCCGCGGACGCGCCGCTGAAGGCGCCGCCGAGGATGACGACATCGAAATGGCCTGAAATGGGCATGCTAGGATGCGCGTCCCTCATGGAATCGATTCGCGACTTCTTTCATTTCATCACGGACGTCCGCGGTTTGGTGCAGACCGGCGGCTACGTCGCGCTCGCGATCATCGTCTTCGCCGAGACCGGTCTGATGATCGGCTTCTTCCTCCCCGGCGACTCGCTCCTCGTCACGGCCGGCCTCTTCGCGGCGAAGGGCGATCTCAACATCGTATTCCTGAACGCGCTGCTGATGGTCTGCGCCATCACCGGCGACGCCGTCGGCTACTACACCGGCAAGAAGCTCGGGCCGGCGCTCTTCCGCAAGGAAGACTCGATGCTCTTCAAGAAGAAGCACCTCATCGCCGCGCACGAGTTCTACGAGCGGCACGGCGGCAAGACCATCATCATCGCCCGCTTCGTCCCGATCATCCGCACCTTCGCGCCGATCGTCGCCGGCATGGCGAACATGACCTACCGCCATTTCGCGCTCTTCAACATCATCGGCGGCGTGGGCTGGGTGTTCTCGATGACGATGACCGGCTACGTGCTGCTGAAGATCATCCCGAACGCGGAGAAGCACATCCACATCATCATCGTGGTGGTGATCCTGGTCTCGCTCATCCCGGCGGTGATCGAGTATCTGCGGGCGCGGAAAAAGGGATGAAGAAGCTCCTCGCGGTGGTGGTGTTGGCGGTGGCGTGTCAGCGGGAGCAGCCGGCTGCGACTGATGCGACGAATACGACTGATACGACGAATACGACGGTTAGGACGGATACGACGGCGGAGGCGCCGAAGTGTGTGCCGGCGCCGCAGCGGCTTTGTCCTGTCGACGACGCGAATGCGGATCCTTCGTTCGCGAGCTACCGGCAGCAGTTGCTCGAGGCGAAGGATGACGCGCAGTTGCGGGCGTTGATCAGTGCGAACGCGCGCACGAGCTTCGGAGGCGACGGCGGCATTGATGAGGTGTTGAAACTGCGGACGGAGCTCGACGAGGCGTTGCGGCTCGGCGGTTCGTTCCGCGAGGGGATGTTCTGGGCGCCGTACGTTTACGCGAACTGGCCGGAAGCGTTCGATTCGTTCGAGCACGTCGCCGCGACGAAGGCGGGCGTCAGTCTCCACGCGAAGCCCGAGGAGAGCTCGGAGGTCGTCGCGCGCGTCGACTGGGAGATCCTGAAAATCGCCACGCCGCCGCAGGGACCGGATGAGCCGTGGCTGCACGTGCGCACGGCCGGCGGGAAGGAAGGATTCGTGCGGCGCGCGGACGTGCGCAGCCCGGTCGGCTATCGCGCGGGGTTCGGGAAAGAAAACGGCGCGTGGAAGCTGCAGGCGCTAGTCAGCGGGGACTGAGCGCGCCGGCTTGAGGCGCTCCGCGCCGCGCTTGACGTCCTCGACCGCCTTCTCCGCCTGCCACAAGTGGCGGCGCTGGTGCGCGACGAGGATGCGGAACGCGGAGTAGAGGTTGTACTTCACGCGGCGGTCGAACGGCGACGTGACTTTGATCTTCCGCACGTCGAGTCCCTCGGCCGCATGCAGCGCATCGACGAGCTTCGACTGCAGCGCCGCGAACTCGCCGAAGGCCTCGGCCTTCGCGCGCGCGGAGCGCGGCACGAACCGGCCCGCGGTTTTGACGCGCTTGCGGATCGGCGGCTCGAGGAACCAGCGCAGCGCGCGGCCGACAACGTCCATGGCCGGCTTCTTCGTCGACGTCCATCCTTTCGCGTGCGCGTCTTCGATCGCTTTCTGCAGCACCGGCAGGAACTGTTCGGACGAGAGGCTGAGATGCGCGAGACACTCCGCCGCTGACCATTCACGCGGCGTCGGGCGGACGGTGAACAGGCGGCCGTCCGTCGTGCGCACGAGCTGCCATGCGCGCGACGTCGCTTCGCTCAGTTCCGACTCGACCTCCTCCAGCACCATCTACTCCTTTTTCATCAATGCTTCGCCGAGCTCGCGCGATCGCCGCGTCGCCGCTTCGACGGCATTCATGAGCGTCGTGCGTACGCCGCCATGCTCGAGCGTGTGCAGCCCCGTGATCGCGGTTCCTCCCGGCGACGTGACCATATCCTTCAACCGACCTGGATGTTCGTTGGTTTCGAGTAAAAGTTTCGCAGATCCGAGCACGGTTTGCGCGGCGAGCAGTTGCGCCGTGCGGCGCGAGAGCCCGACTTTCACGCCGGCATCGCTCAGCGCTTCGAGGATCAGGAAGACGTATGCCGGTCCTGATCCCGAGAGTCCCGTGACGGCGTCGAGCTGCGATTCTTCGAGAATGACCGTCAGTCCGATGGCGTCGAAGATCCGCTTCGCGTCTTCGAGATCGGACTCCCGCGCGTGCTCGCCGCCGGCGATCGCTGTGGCTGCGGCATCCACGAGCGCGGGCGTGTTCGGCATCGCCCGCACGACGCGCGTCCCGCCCGCCAGCCGCGCCTGAATCGCCGCGACCGGCACGCCCGCGGCGATCGAGATCACGAGCGCGTCGGGCGAGACCGTGTCCGCGATCTCATCGAGCACGCGGCTCAGGATCTGCGGCTTGACCGACAGCACGACGATCTGTGCAGCTGCCGGAAGTTTGTTGTCCGTCGCCGCCTGAATCCCGTACGCGTCGCGCAACTCGCGCATCCGCTCCTCGCGCGGCCCGCTGGCCCGCACCTCGTCCGGCGCGAAGTCGTTCCCGCGCAACAGCCCGCGGATCATGGCCTCGGCCATGTTGCCCGCGCCGACGAAGCCGATGGTTTTCGAGGTGGACATCCGGCCCCGCATTGTACGATCCCCCACCATGCTCGCTCTGATCTTCGTTCTGCTCCTCGGCGCCACGGAAACGCGGGTTTTCGAAATCGAGACCCGCTCCATCCTGCAGCACGTCGTCGCGCGCGACTTCGCCGCGGCGACGAAAAACTTCGATGCGTCGATCGCCGAGCTGCTATCCGCCGACAAATTCAAAGCGCTGTATGAAACTCAGATCTCCCCGCAGATCGGCGCCTTCGTGTCGGCGGGCGACGCAACGGTCGAGAAGGTGGAGAACGGGCTCACCGTCGTCACGCTGGCGACGAAGTTCGAGAAGTCGCCGATCAACTTCGTCGTTTCCTGGAACGCGGACGGGAAAGTCGTCGGGCTCTGGTTCAAGCCCCCCGAGGTGCAGGCGGCGCCGACGCGATTCGCGGACTATCAAACGAAATCGCAGCTGCAACTGCCGTTCGACGGCGAGTGGTACGTCTTCTGGGGCGGCCGCACGCTGGAGCAGAACTATCACGCCGTCGCCCGCGATCAGCGCTTCGCCTACGACCTCGTCATTCGCCGCAAGGGCTTCAGCCATTCCGGCAAGCGCGACGAGAACGCGAGCTACTTCTGCTGGGACCAGCCGATCTACGCGCCGGCGGCCGGCACGGTTACGGAGTCCGTCGACGGCGTCGAGGACAACAAGCCGGGCGTGATGAATCCGTCCGCTCCCGCCGGCAACCACCTCGTCATCGATCACGGCAACGGCGAGTACTCCCTCCTGGCGCACTTTCGCAAAGGCACGGTCGTGCCGAAGGTGGGCGCGGACGTGAAGCAGGGCCAGCTCGTCGGCCGTTGCGGGAACAGCGGCAACTCGAGCGAGCCGCACCTGCACTATCACCTGCAAAACGCTCCAAAATACGGCGAAGGCGACGGCCTGCCCGCGCAGTTCACGAATTACACGGCGAACGGCGCGGCGTTGAAGCGCGGCGAGCCGGTGCGCGGGGAGCGGATCAAGAGGTGAACGCGGCGGCGGGACGCCGCCGGGACGGCGGCGTTCCGAAGCACTGGAACGCCGGCGTCCTCGCCGGCTGGACGGGCGGCGTCTCGCCGCCCTAGGCCGCCGTGCCGTGGCACTTCTTGTACTTTTTCCCCGAGCCGCACGGGCAGGGATCGTTGCGGCCGACCTTCGCCGCCGTGCGCTTGACCGGCGCGGCGGCTTCTTTCGGCGCGCCGGAGAAGGTCAGCTGCTGTTTGGGCGGCTGGGGCGGGAGGGCGCGCTGGACGCGCTGGATATCCTCCTCCGAGCCTTCGGCAGACACGCCGGCGATCTCCATCTTCCAGAGGATCTTCACCACGCGGTCCTGGATGCGCTCCATCATTTCCTGGAACAGCTCGAACGATTCCTTCTTGTACTCGATCAGCGGATCGCGCTGGCCGTAGCCGCGCAGGCCGATGCCTTCCTTGAGGTGATCGATGTTGAGCAGGTGATCCTTCCACTGCTGGTCGATGACCTGCAGCAGCAGGTACTTCTCGTTGAGGCGCATGTTGTCGGCGCCGATCAGCCGTTCCTTTTCTTCGTAGCGCCCGTTGACCGAGTCGACGATCTGCGCCTTCACCTCGTCGCGATTCATGCTCTCGAGATCGGCGCCCGCGCTCTTCAGATCGAGTCCGAAGTAGTCGTACAGCTCGGCGTTCAGCTCCGCTTCGTTCGGCACATCCCGGTCGCCCTCGGGGAGGTGCGTGTCGATGAGGAAGTCGACGATCTCGTCGGCGGCGTTGAGGATGTACTCCTTCCCCTCGCGGCCTTCGAGGATCGAGCGGCGCAGCGTGTAGATCGACTCGCGCTGCTTGTTCATCACGTCGTCGTACTCGAGGAGGTGCTTGCGGGCCTCGAAGTTGCGCCCTTCGACCTGCTTCTGCGCGCGCTCGATGGCACGCGTGACCATGCCGTGCTCGATCGGAACGCCTTCCTCCATGCCGAGGCGCTCCATGATGCCCATGATCCGGTCGCCGCCGAAAATGCGCATCAGATCGTCTTCGAGCGAGAGATAGAAACGCGACGAGCCGGGATCGCCCTGGCGTCCGGAGCGGCCGCGCAGCTGGTTGTCGATGCGGCGCGACTCGTGGCGCTCGGTGCCGAGGATGTGCAGTCCGCCGGCGGCGACGACTTCCTCGTGCTCGCGATTCCACTGCTCGCGGATCTGCTCCTCGATCTTCTTCCGCTCGGCCGGGTCCTGCACGTCCTTCGTCTTCTGCGCGGCGAGGAACTCCGGATTGCCGCCTAACAGGATGTCCGTGCCGCGGCCGGCCATGTTCGTGGCGATCGTGACCGCACCCTTGTGGCCGGCCTGCGCGACGATCTCCGCTTCGCGCTCGTGATACTTGGCGTTGAGCACGACGTGCGGCACGCCCTGCTTCTTGAGCAGCGCGGAGAGATGTTCCGACTTTTCGACGGAGATGGTGCCGACGAGCGCCGGCTGGCCGGTGGTCTGCCGCTCCTTGATCTCCTGCACGATCGCGTCGAACTTCTCGCGCTCCGTGCGATAGACGAGATCCGCCTGATCGCGGCGCACCATGGCCCGGTTCGGCGGGATGACGATGACTTCGAGGCTGTAGATCTTCTCGAACTCCGCCGCTTCCGTGTCGGCCGTGCCGGTCATGCCGGCCAGCTTTTCGTACATGCGGAAGAGGTTCTGGAACGTGATCGTGGCCAGGGTCTGATTCTCCGCCTCGATGCGCACGCCCTCTTTCGCCTCGACGGCCTGGTGCAGGCCGTCCGACCAGCGCCGGCCCGGCATCAGGCGTCCGGTGAACTCGTCAACGATGATGACTTCGCCGTCTTTGACGATGTACTCGACTTCGTTGCGGTACAGCGCATGCGCGCGCACGCCCTGGTTGACGGCGTGCAGCGTGTCCATGTTCTGCGGGTCGTACAGGTTCTCGATCTTCAGCAGCTTCTCGGCGTGGACGACGCCTTCCTCGGTGAGCACGGCCGTGTGCTGCTTCTCATCGACCTGAAAGTCTTTGTCTTTGATCAGCTTCGGGATGATGCGGTCGACCTGGTAGTACTTGTCGACGCTCTCTTCGGAAGGCCCGCTGATGATGAGCGGCGTACGCGCTTCGTCGATGAGGATCGAGTCGACCTCGTCGATGATCGCGTAGACCGGATCGCGCTGCACCATGGCCTCGAGGTCGAACTTCATGTTGTCGCGCAGGTAGTCGAAGCCGAACTCGTTGTTGGTGCCGTAGGTGACGTCGCAGCGATACGCCTGCTGCCGCTCGCGGTCGCCGTGCGGGTTCTGAATCACGCCGACGGTCAGGCCGAGGAACTTGTAGAGGCGGCCCATCCACTCGGAGTCGCGGCGGGCGAGGTAGTCGTTGACGGTGACGACGTGCACGCCGCGGCCGGTGAGCGCATTGAGATAGACGGGCAGCGTGGCGACGAGCGTTTTTCCTTCGCCCGTCTTCATCTCGGAGATCTTCCCGCGATGCTGCACGATACCGCCCATGAGCTGGACGTCGAAGTGCCGCATTTTGAGCACGCGCTTGCCGCCTTCGCGGCAGACCGCGAACGCCTCCGGCAACAGATCGTCGAGCGCGGCCTGCAGGTCTTCCTTCGCCGCCTTGACGGCGTACTCGTCGCGCGGGACTTCTTTCTTCGCGTCTTCGAGCGCCTGGACGACCGGTTTCAGGCGCGCGCGGAATTCATCGGTTTTGGCGCGCAGCGATTCGTCGCTGAGCGCGCTGATCTCGGGCTCGAGCGCATTGATCTGCGCGACGATCGGCCGCATGGCCTTGACGTCGCGCTCGTGCTTCGAGCCGAACACCCACGTAAGTACTTTGTCGATCATGAGGATCTCGCTTCCAAAAGAATGCTGCGCGGCGGACGGGAGGCGTCAGCAGCCGAAGCCAGGCGCGCGCGCGGCGGCGGTGCCGCGAAGGGGAGTGATGAGCCTGCGTACGAGTGGAGGACGGGCAATCCTGCCTGTCCGGGACAGGCGCGATCGCCTCTCCTCCACCACCTGTCGTTTCTCGATCCGGCGCACGGACGCGCGCTTGCCGCTGACCGCGATCAGCGCAAACGCGGGACGGGGAATGCGTTCCGCCGCGGCGGCCACCATTCCGAACGTCAGCGCGAGGAGCGAAAAGAGACTCATTTGCGGCGTAATTCAGCCTATCACGGACTGTGGAGCGGCGGGCTTCAGCCCGCCGGCAATTCGGCGGGCTGAAGCCCGCCGCTCCATATCAATGCGGCAGCAGCTTCAGACGGCCATACGCCATCCAGGTTTGATGCCCGAGAAACAGCACTAACGCAAAGTAGAGCGCGGCAATGCCCGCCCGCTGGCCGAACGTGATCTCGTAGAAACGTTTGTCCGTTTTTTCACGGATGATCGAGGCGTAGACCTGGAACGCGGCCAGGATGCCGATCAGGATCGTCAGTAAGTTCGGCTGATCGAACACTTTATAGATGACGGCCGCGCCGCCGATGAGCCACATCCACTTCGTGATCGCCGCGGAGATGCGCCCGCCGTCCAGCATCCCGATCGGCAGCAGATTGATCAGGTTGAGGATGAAGCCGAGCATGGCAATGAGGAGCCAATGCGGCAGCAGCGTCCACTTGTAAACCTGCAAACAAATGAGCGATGCAATCGTCCCCGCGGCAGGACCGGCCAGGCCGATCAACGCGTCGTCGTAGACGGTGTGCGGCTGGTCTTTCAGCGTGACCGCGCCGCCGATGAACGGGATGAAGACCATGAACCCGGCGCGCAGCCCCTTCATGCGGATGGCGATGGCGTGGCCGATCTCGTGGATCAGCGTGATGACGACGAAGCCGACGACGACCGCGAGCGGCGCCTGCGTCGCGTACGCGGCGATGGTGACGAGAAACGAGCCGCCGGCGACCGCGTATTGAACCGTGCCGAAGCCTTCGAACGGATTGACGAAAAGGAGCCGGATTTTCTCGATGAAGAGAATGAGAACGGCCTTCGCCTTCAGCGCGATCACGCCGAGGAGCAGGATGAGGCCTGAAAACACTTTGGTGAACGTGCGGCGAGGCTTCGGCTCGACCATTTGGACCCGGCGCATACAACGTGGAAAGGAGGAAAGAATTTCGATTACAGTCGCGGGCAGTGTCCGAAGTTGACGACCTCCGTTCCCAGCTCCGCACCCGCGGTTACCTGACTCACGGAATCGAGCGCTGGTTCGCTCTCGATCCCTGGTCCTCGCGCGCGTTCTGGCTCGAGCTGGTGCTGGTCGCGCTGAAGGCGGGAACGCTCATCGCTGCATTCGCGGCGCTGCCGATGACCGCGGTGATGCTCTTCCGCAACTCTCCCCTCACCGCCTTCGAGACGCTGGCGCTGTTTCTCACCTACGCCGCGGCGTGGCTGGTGTTTTCGTTCGTGCTGGTAATCCTGATCGCGCTGGTGCTGAAGCTCCGGCCGGCGCTGCCGATCGAAACGCCGCTCGCGCTCCTCGGCATCTCCCTCGGCGCGAGCGCGCTGCTGGTGCTGCCGATTGCGATCTGGTGGTATCGCTTCGATACCGGACCCGCGACCGCCGAGCTGCTCGCCGGCGTCGTCCTCACGGCGATCTTCTTCCTCATCGCCACGATCGTCATCTCCGCGGCGCTGCTGTCGTTCTCGATTTACGAAGTGCACCGCGTGCCGGCGATTCATCAGAAGCCGCGCACGATTCCGATGACCGTCGCCGCGGCGATGCTGATCGCGCTGTTGTTCATCCCCGCGTACGCGGCGCGCGAGCGCGAGGCGGTCGAGCCGATGGTCGTCGTCTCGCCGACACGCGCCCGCGTCGCGCTCGTCGCCGTCGACGGACTCACGAACGAGATCCTCCAGTCGCGTCCCGACCTCGCGAATCTCTTGTACTCGACCGCGCTCCCGACGATCGCCGGCGCGTCCACGACCGAGCGCTGGGCGTCCCTCGGCACGGGCGTTCCGACGTCCGCGCACGGCGTGCGCGCGATCGAAGGCGTGCGCTTCCGCGGCGGCCGGCACATCCTGCAGCGCGTCTCGCGCAGCGAAGTCGTGCTGATGAACGCGGCGCCGCTGCTCGGCATCGCGCGGCGCCAGCCGCTGCCTCCGACCGTGCGGCGGCGCGATTACGTCTGGGAGATCGCTTCCGAGCGCGGCATCCCGAGCCTGGCGGTCAACTGGTGGACCACCGCCGACGAGCGTAGCGGCGCGCTGACGTCGATCGCGCAGGAAGAGATCTTCAACTATTCGAAAGGCGATCCCCTGCGCCTCGACGAGCTGGCGGCGACGCGCTTCCTGACCGAGCTCGACCGCCGCTACCCGCGATTCGCAACCGTGTATCTGCCGGCGCTCGACGTGATCCTGAATCGCGCGCAGCTCGATCAGACGAAACAGCTCGCTCAATCGATCCGCGTGCTCGACAACCTGACGAACGTGATTCGCCAGCTGCGCGGGCGCGGCTTCTCCATCATCGTGATCGGCCTGCCGGGCGATCATCAGCTCGGACAGGCCGTGCTCGCTTCGAACCTGCGCCTCGAGATGCCGGCCGGCCCGTGGGATGTCGCGCCGACGATCCTCACGCTCCTCGGATTTCCGCTCTCGCGCGAGATGCCGGGCCACGCGTTGCGCGGCGCTGACGAGGTGAACGAGCCTCGCATCCCGAGCTACGGCCGGCGAAATGCCGCGCACGAAGGACAAACGGTGAACGAGGAGTATTACGAGAACCTTCGATCGTTGGGGTATATCCGATAAGCCCTATGCGAACACTCACGGTGCTGCTCCTCCTCGCCGCCGGATCGTTGTCCGCCGATCCCTGCCAGTCCGCGATTGCGCAACGGGACCGCACCCGAAACGCGATCTTCCGCGTCGACGGTCCGCTCCAGGCCATGCTCCTTTCCGGCCGCGATTTGAAGGCGAACGCGTCGAAGCCGTATCCGAAAGACTTCGCGAGCTCGGCGAAGATGCTGTACGGACCGAACGAAGTCCTCCAGAGCGCGTCGGCGAAAGCAGCGATGCACGCGGCCGTGCAGCGCGCGAACAAATACCTCGCGGACGGCGGCGACATCGACGGCCTGAAGCGCGCGTACCTCGAAGGCGTCACCGCATCGGCGGAGCTCTACGGTGTGCCCGCGAAACTGACTCCTTCCGTGGTCCCATTCGCGCGCGAGCACGCCGAGCGAATGAAGGACGTGATGACCGAGCTCAGCGCATGGATCAATCAGCATGAGGCTGCGAATGAGCGATGCAAGACGAGCCTCTCCTCCGCGAAGGCGCAAGCTGCATGGGAGCGCCTGGAGGGTCTGCAACAGCAGGTCGACGACATCCCGCTGCACTATGAAGCGGCCGCGCAGTGGCTGCTGCCCTTCCTCTACGACGAATCGGCGGCCGCCGATTCGCGGCTCACGGCCATGCTGCTCGAGCAGGCGTCGCCGCGCTTCGAGATGATCCGCAACGCCCTCGCCGCATCCGCGGCGCAGCAGGAATCGCTCAAGCGCGAGCTCGAGACGGCTCTTTCGAAAGGAACGAAATGAAGAAACTCCTGCTCCTTCTCTTCGCCGCGACGACGCTCGGGGCGCAGGCGCCGCACGCGCTGAAGTTCGACGATCTGATCTCGTTTCGGCGGATCGGCGCGCCGAAGATCTCGCCCGACGGCAAGTGGATCGTCTACGACGCGAGCACGCCCGACATGAAGACGAACGCGCGCCGCAGCGCGATCTTTCTCATGCCTGCGAGCGGCGGCGAGTCGAAGCAGCTCAGCGACGGCGTGAAGCAGGATGAAGGTCCGGCCTGGTCGCCGAACGGTAAGTCGATCGCCTATGTTTCGAACCGCGCCGGCGGTGCGAAGCAGGTCTATCTCTACGACGTGGCCATGGGCAGCACCATCCGGCTCACCACCCTCGCCGGCGGCGCCGGCAGCGTGAAGTGGGTGCCGGGCGGCAACGCGCTCGTCGTCGTTTCCGACGTCTATCCAGACTGCGGCGTCGATCCCGAGTGCACGCAGAAAAAAGACGTCGCCGCGGCGGAGAAGACGTCGCAGGCGCGCGTCATCACCAGCCTGCTGTACCGCCATTGGAACGCGTGGCAGGAGCCGACGCGCGCGCACATCCTTTATGTGCCGCTCGGCGGAGGCGCCGTCCGCGACCTCACGCCCGGCGCCTTCGATGCGCCGCCGTTCTCGGTCGGCGGCGGCGGCGAATTCGACGTCTCGCCCGACGGCAAAGAGCTCGTCTACGCGCGCGACACGAGCGACCGTCCGGAGCGCTCGACGAACTCCGACCTGTTCATCGTGCCGCTGGCGGGCGGCACGGAGAAACGCATCACCACGCGCACCGGCGCCGACACGAGTCCTTCGTATTCACCCGACGGCCGCTACATCGCGTACCGCTCGCAGGCGCGCGCGGGATACGAGTCCGATCTGTGGGAGCTGTGGCTCTACGACCGCGCGAGCGGACAGTCGCGCCGCATCGCGTCGCAGTTCGATCAGTGGATCGAGTCGCTGCACTGGAGTCCCGACAGCAAGTCGCTCTTCGTCACCGCGCCGCTGAAAGCGCGCGACTCGATTTTCGAAGTCGATGTGGCGACCGCTGCCCTCAGCGGTCGCGGTGCCGCTGAGGGCAGCGGCACCCACATGATTGACAGCACCGGCGCCGCGGCGGAGATCGAGGTCTCGCCCGACGGCAAGACGCTCTACTTCGACATGTCGACGATGATGCGCCCCACCGACATCTACTCGATCGCGCGCACGGACGGTGCGGCGAAGCGCCTCACGCGCGACAACGACGCGCGGCTCGCGCAGGTCACGCTCGGCGACGTGAGCGAGCTGACGTGGACCGGCGGCGAGAACGCGCGGATCCAGGGATGGCTCATCAAGCCGCCGGGCTTCGACGCGTCGAAAAAGTATCCCGCCATCGTGCTGATTCACGGCGGGCCGCAGGGCGCGTGGAGCAACGGCTGGTCGTATCGCTGGAACGGGCAGATGTTCGCCGCGCGCGGCTACGTCGTGCTGATGCCGAACCAGCGCGGCTCGTATGGATTCGGACAGAAGTTTGTCGAGGAGATCTCGCAGGACTGGGGCGGCAAGGCATACACCGACGTCATGAACGGCGTCGACCTGCTCGCGGCGCAGCCGTTCGTCGATGCGAACCGCATCGGCGCCGCCGGCGCTTCCTACGGCGGCTACATGATCAACTGGATCCTCGGCCACACGAACCGCTTCAAAGTCCTCGCCTCGCACGACGGCCTGTTCAACCTCGAGACTGCGTATGGAGCGACCGAGGAGCTGTGGTTTCCGGAATGGGAATTCGGCGGAACGCCGTGGGACAACCCGGAGCAGTACGAGAAGTGGTCACCGCATCGCTTCGTGAAGAACTTCTCGACGCCCACGCTCGTGATTCACGGCGAGCTCGATTACCGCGTCCCCGTCGATCAGGGCCTGCAGCTCTTCACCGCGCTGCAGCGCAAAGGCGTGCCGTCGAAACTGCTGCTGTTCCCGGATGAAGGCCACTGGGTGCTGAAACCCCAGAACTCGAAAGTGTGGCACCAGACGGTGCTCGACTGGTTCGATCAGTGGCTGAAACCATAACTGTGGAGGGGCGGGCTTTAGCCCGCCCATTGAATCCGGCGGGCTAAAGCCCGCCGCTCCACCACTACGGCCGCGTGACGCCGGCGGGCGCTGCCGCCGTGGTCGCTCCCACGCCCCCGCCTTCGCCCGGTCCCAGCGCGGGACGCGCGACAGTGGAGGTGATGCCGACGGCCTCGGCGTATTTCAGGTACGTATCGATGGACGCGATCACGACGCGGGCCTCAACGGTAATCAGGTCGATGCCGACGAGGGAGATGCGCACCCATGCGTCGACGACGATGCCTTTGTCGAGAATCCGGTCGAGTACGTCAATGAGACTGGTACCGCCCGGTGCGCGTTCAACAGCCATGACTTACCTACCTTTCCTCTCTCGGGTACTCAATTGACGTTCGAGCTCGGCGATGCGGTTGCGCAGCTCGTCGTACTCCTCCGCACCGTGCAGCGCCTTCGGATCGCTCGAGTAGAAGCGGTCCGAGCGCCACCAGTTGATGCCGATCGCTTCGGCCTTGTCGATCGAACAGATCACCAGGCGAAGCTGGATCGTCAGGAGCTCTACGTTCGCCAGCGACACCTTCACGTCGCCGGCGACGACGAGCCCCTTGTCCAGAATTTTGTCGAGGATATCGACGAGGCCCTGCGGCTGCCGCTGCACCACTCCCCGATCATCGATGGGCATGCGCGGCGGAAAATATCACAGCGTCTTCACGGGACCGAGCTTCAAGTTGAGGTCTTCGTCGCTGAGGCCGAACACACGCTTGAGCTCGGCCATCTTTTCTTCGAGCTTCATCAGCGCGTTGCCGAGCCGCTCGATCTCTTCTTCCGTCAGATTGCCCGCGTCCATGCGCCGGAGGGCCTGCTTCTCCAGCAGGCGCCGGATCAGCTCAATGATCGACAGAACGAGTTTCGCCAATCCGTTCTCCACGATCTCCGAATCGGCGGAGATCCGCTCCGGCACGATCGACTCCGTGAACGTCAGCGCCTGGCGCAGCTCCTGTTCTTCATTCGTGATCAGCATCGGCGAACGCCTCCAGCGGCCACGGTCCCGACAGCAAAAACGGGACGCCTGTTTCTTTCAACGTGCCGCCCGCACTTCGAACGGCGTCAACGTCTCCGCGCGCGACCAGCAACGTCAGCTCGAGCGATTTCTCGTCGCGATGCGTCCAGCGATACTGCACCGCGTGCGGCAGCAGCAGTCGCTCCGCTTCCTCGCGAAAGCGCGGATCGGCCGCCGCGCCCTGCGTCGCCTCGTGCAGCGCGCGCAGATACTCCGCGCCGCTCGTGAACGCGGCGCGGTCGGGCCGCGGGCGAGGCGAAGCCGCTGCGACTTTGATCGTCATTTCGACGCGGTCCGAATTCGCTTCGAGCACCCGCTTCCATCGCCCGAGCTGTTGCGCATCGACTTCGCGCGCGAACGTGTAGCCGTAGCGGACGGCGATGAACGTCGCGCGCTCCAATAGTTGCGCGCGAACGTTCGCCACGCGCACAAGCAGATCGCGATCGCCGAGCGGCTGATCGTCGGGAACGGCGACGGCGCTGAAGAACAGCTCCCCGGCGGCGATCGGCGTCGCGAGCGGCTCGATGTCTTCCCGGCGCAGATGCACGCCGACCGCGACGTGTTTCATCGCTTCGACACGCGCATGACCGCGTCGACGTTCGCCAGCACGACGTTCAGGCCGAGGTAGAGCAGGTCGACGTCTCCGATCGAGATCACGGCTTCGCCTGCGATCACCACCCCGCGATCGAGCAGGTGATCGAGCATTTCCAGCACGCTCAGTTCTTCTTCTTGATTAGGCATGCGCAAACGTATACGGCGGCCACGGTCCCGTCAGTGCAAGGGCGACGCCCTCGCCGGCGTAGCGGTCGGTCAGCGAGGCGTGCAGCTCCTGCAGCGTCGCTTCTTCATCGCGCTCGATCAGCACGTTGATCTGCGGAAACGCGCCGTCGCGCCGCTCGCGCGACTCGGCCACGGTCTCGCAGCGCAGCCGCTCCAGCACCTCGCGCTCGATCTCCGCCACCAGCGCCTCTTCCGCCGCATGCGACGCGCGCTTCTTCTCATCCTCGAGCTTCTTGCGCAGCAGGAACGCTTTTCCCGGCGCGGCTTGCTCCATCTGGTGCTGCAACTCGCGCAGTGAGTCGACGCGCGCCACCAGCGCTTCGCTCCAGCGCGCCGGCTCCACCTCCACGCGCAGCGTCCACTCCTGCTTCCCTTCGAGCCGCTCCAGCGCGCGGCGCAGCATCTCCGCGTTTTCGTGCAGGTACGAGCGCAGCGCTTCTTCGCTGCTGAACAGCGTGAATGCGCGCAGCGGAATCACCGCGCTCTGTTTCATCACGTCCTGGATCACGGCCTGATGGCGATAGCCGATCGCGCCGAGCCATTCGAGATCCTTCGCACGCTGGTCGATCGTCTCCTGCGAGAAGGCCTCGGCGTCCACGGCCGTGAAGACCGCGCTCACGCCGTCGATGGACGCCGTTCCAAAGCGCCGCGTTTGATCGACGCCCTCGGTCTCCGGACTAACCGGGCCGCGCGTCAGGCAGTACACGTACAGGACATGCACAAGCTCAGTTTACTTCTCCTCTTACATGCCCTCACCGTGAACGAAGTCATCGACCGCCATCTCGCCGCGCGCGGCGGCGCCGAGAAAATCAAAGCCGTCCGCACGCTGGTCTTCAGCCGCGGCACGTATCACGAGGGCAGCTACACCGGCAGCGGCAACGCGTTCATGGCCTTCGCGCGGCCGTTCTACCGCCTCGTCGGAGACCCCGAGGGGAACGCCGACATCATGGAGGGATACGACGGCAGCCCGTGGGAGTTCTATCGCGAGCCCGGCGTCGTCGTGCGCACGATCGGCCACGCCGCCGGCGCGGCGCGGCGCGGCACGTACATCGACTGGCGCCTCGGCGAGCTTCGCGGCCACGGCTCGCGAGTCGAGCTCGGCGCGGAGGAGACGATCGGTGGACGCCCGGCCTATCGCGTCATCGTCACGACGCGCGACGATTTCGCGCACGATTACTTCATCGACAAAGAAAACTTTCTTCTCCTCGCGGATCGCTACCACGCGCCCGTGCATGCGTTCGGCGAGAGCGTGAAAACCGAGGGACGCTTCAGCGACTGGAGAGACGTCAGCGGCGTGCTGATTCCGTTCAAGGCCTACGAAGTCGATCTCGCGACCGGGAAAGAATTGAATTCGATGCAGTGGGGCAAAATCGAGATCAACCGCGAGCTGCCGGCGTCGTGGTTCCTGCCGCCGCAGTACTCGCGCTCGCGCCTGCAAACGCTGCTCGAGCAGCTCTATAACGAGCGCGCCGACGCGGCGGCGGTGCGGTGGAGCTACGCCGATTTTCGCGAGACCTATCCCGACGTCGACACGCGCGCCGGCATCGAAGCCATCGGCTATCAGATGCTCAAGATGGGCGATCACGCCGCGGCGATCGCGCTGCTCGAAACAAACGCACGCGATTATCCGAACGCCGCCACGTCCGCCTTCGGCCTCGGGCGCGCGTACGCGACGGCAGGCGACAAGACGAAGGCACGCGCGGAGTACGAGCGCGCGTTACGGCTCGATCCGGCGTACAAGCGCGCCGCCGATGCGCTCAAGTCGCTGCAATGAAATGGGCGGCTCGTCGCTGCGCTCGATGGTGTGGGTGACGTCGAGCGCAGCGAGGGCCTCCAGCTCGTAGCCGCGGATCGTTTGATCGCACTTGCACTCGTTCTCGGGTGTGACGTAGTTGGCGATCACGCCGCCGATCGTGATGCCGCGCTGTTGCAGCGTGTCGATGAGCCGTTTCGTTTCGTCGATGACAGCCGGCTCGGGACGCGTCACCACGATCACGGCGGCTTTATCCGAATGCAGCGTTTCGTCGAGCTCTTTCAACGCGCGCGAGGCACGCACGAGCTCTTCACCGAGGGAACCGGGCGGGATGAGATCGCGATAACGGAGGAGGAGGCGCATGAACTCACGCACCCACTCGCCGGCCTGCTGCGGGAGCTCGAGCAGGCGCAGGAAGTGGCCGGTCGGCGCGGTGTCGACGATGACGATTTCCTCGTTCGCGAGGTCGGCGAGTCGCGTGATGGCGAACAGCTCGTCCGCTCCCGGCGGCGCGATCTCGACGAGCCGCTGCATGGCCTCGGCGTCATAGCCGAGCGTCATCCCCCTCGGCGTGAGCGCGTCGAGCGCGCGATCGATCTCCACGCCGAGCGTCGCGCGAAACTGCCGCCACTTCGCCTTCGTGTCGATCGCCTCGACCGTCAAATTCGCCGGCGGCGGCTCGTGCGCGAACACGTCGCGGACCGTGTGCGCGGGATCGACGGAGAGCAGCGTCACGCGCCGCGTTTGCGCGAGGTGCAACGCCATCGAAGAGGCGCACGTCGTTTTTCCGACGCCGCCCTTGCCTGCGAAGAACGTCAATGTGGAGCGGCGGGCTTCAGCCCGCCGGGTTTGTTTCGGCGGGCTAAAGCCCGCCGCTCCACGATTCCAAAGCGGTACGCACGACCTCGGAAAATCAACGACCTTCTTGAACTTCGCCCGCGCGGCCTCGTCGCGCTTCGCGCGCTCGCGATCGAGCTTGCAGTCGATGTCATGCACGGCGCGATTGAGTACGACGAATGGGACGTCAATGCCTTCCAGTTCGTTAATGAGACGCACCGTCTGCTCTACGACCCATGGTTCCGAGAGCGTGACGGGAATGAATGTATCGATCAGCGCGCGGTAGCGTTTCGCACGGGCATCAAAGTCCTCGATGAACGTGTCGAGCGCGTCGCGCGACACGCGGCGCGTGAACTGTTGCACCATCGCGCGATGCTTCTCCTGCATGGCATCGAGCGCCAGCGCGAGCTGGCGGAAGTGCTCGGACGAGGAGAGCATGCGCAGCGTGTGGCCGGTCGGCGCGGTGTCGACGACGACGGTGCGGCCGGCGTTCTCTTCGACCAGCTCGCCGATGTGCATCCAGGCCATCAGCTCGTCGACGCCGGGGAGCGAGAGCTCGAAGAAGCGGCGCAGCTCTTCGCGATCGAGATACGTCCCGCGGTCGCCGATCTCGATGAATTGCTCGAGATGCTGATCGAGGAAGCGCCGGTACAGCGCGTGCGCGTCGAGCGATTCGATGTTCAGGAGCGTCGCGCCGAGGACGTTCGCGGCGTGCGACGCGAGCGTCGTTTTTCCGACGCCGCCTTTGCCGCCGAAGAGGATTACGCGGCGCGAGGAGAGCGCGCGCAGCTCGTCATCGATCACCGTAGCCAGTTTCTCAGTTTATGCCGCGCGCAGACGCGGCATCTCCGGTGGCACCGCGCTGCACGAGGAGATCCCGCGTCTACGCGCGGGATAAACTGTAAGTCATCGATCACCGTAGCCAGTGTAAATGCCGATCCCGCCGTCTTCTTCGCCCTGCTGCGCGGCGTACTCGCGCGCGATCGCTTCCTTCCGCGCGCGAATGTCCCGCAGCGCCTGGAACACGACCGCCTCTTCGCGCGTGTAGTCCTCCTCGCTGATCTCGCCGAGCTCCAGCTGCATCTGCAGCTCGATCAGCCGCTCCTTCCAAGGCTGATCGTTCATCAGCTCCTCGTCCGCCATCTTCTGAATCGTCGACATGATCCAGCGGAAGCCGGCGATCGGCCCCTTGATGGGGAGGAGGAGGATGTCGTCGAGGATGAAGGCCAACTATCTCTCCGCGCGCTCCAACTTGAGCCGGATATTCACGAAGTTATACGGCGGCCACGGGCCCGTGTAGAGGAACGAGAGCTTGTTCTCGTACTTTTTCGCGATGTCGGAGATCTGGTCGTCGAACGCCTTCGTCTTGTCGCGCTCGACGAGGAAGGCGGCGTTCATGATCATCTTGTCGCCGATCGGCTTGTTCGAGCGCGAGGCGATGGCGGCATCGCGCAGCGCTTCGTAGATCTCCGTCACGTACGCGTCGGCTTTCGCCTGCAGCGCCGACTCGACGACGCGGCCGAGCTGCATGCGCGAAAAGTACGTCGACGTCGAGGTGTTGGACGAGATCTCTTCCTTGAGGCGCCGGATCTCTTCGTTCTCGGTCTCGATCTCGCGGATGACCTGGTCCTTGTCCCAATTCACCTTGAGACCGAACTCGATCTTCCCTTCCATCTTCTGGAGCACGTCGCTGAGCGCCTCGTACGTGCCCTTGAGGAACTCTTTGATGTCGTTCTCGGTGCGGAAGACCGTGCCGAAGCTCATCGGCAGGACGGTGAAGTCCTTCATCACCAGCTCGTTCACGTGCTCGTGGGCCAGCGCGTTCTCGCGCGTGGGATCGAAGACGATCAGCGGGCAGTTGGAAACGACGGCCGCGAACTCGCGGTAATGCACGGTGTAGACGCGGTCTCTCCGGCCGCCGATGCCGACGCCGCCGAAGTCGCGCGGCGTGTCGGTTTTGATGATGCAGTAAACGTATTTGCCCTGTTCGGTTTCGGGCTGCGCCTGCTCACTCATCGATAGTCCTCTCGCGGAACGAACTGAAGAATACAATGACGGCAGGTTTGCAAGCTACGGACCTTCCCCGCCTCGCGCGCCGCATCGAGTCGTGGTTCGCGAAACACCAGCGACCTCTCCCCTGGCGCAAGCGCTACGCGCCGTACCACGTCTGGGTCTCCGAGGTCATGTTGCAGCAGACGCGGATGGAAGTCGTGCTCCCGTATTTTGCGCGGTTCGTCAAACGCTTTCCGACGCTGCGCGCGCTCGCCGAAGCCACGGAACAGGATGTGATGGCGGCGTGGTCGGGACTCGGCTACTACCGCCGCGCGCGGATGCTGCACGCGGCGGCGCGCGCGGCGAACGGCGTCGTGCCGCGCACGCTCGACGCGCTCATGGCGCTGCCCGGCGTGGGGCGCTATACCGCCGGCGCGATCGCGTCGATCGCGTACAACGAGCGCGCGCCGATCGTCGACGGCAACGTCGCCCGCGTGCTCTGCCGGATCGACAAAATCGAGTCCGACCCGCGCGAGAAGGCGACTTTGGCACGTCTTTGGCAACGAGCCGAAGAAATCCTCCCCCGAAAGGAAGTCGGCGACTTCAACTCCGCGATGATGGAGCTGGGCGCCACCGTGTGCACACCACGCAATCCGCAATGCCTCATCTGCCCGGTGCGAGCCTTCTGTGAAGCCCAGGCTGCGGGCCTGCAGGAGCAGATCCCGGTTCGCCGCAAGTCGAAGATCAACCCCCTGCATCGCCGTGCGATCCTCTGCATCGAGCACACCGGCCAATGGCTTATCGAACAACGCCCGCCGATGGGGCGCTGGGCCGGCATG